>DASRIM010000524.1:0-2627 GCA_035649995.1 Pyrinomonadaceae bacterium
TATGCCCACCCCCTCGCCACGCGTATCGGTTCGCACTCGCAGAGTCGCCCTGATAACGATGGCAGTTATTAGTTTCTCCCTCGTAATTGCCGCCTCAGTGGTTACTTACCAGCGCCAGCAACCCCCGGTGCAAAGGATCAATTATTCACAGCTCTACAGTTTCGCAGCGGCCGGCAACGTCATTGCGCTTCAGGTAGAAGGAGAGATACTAACGCTCACGAAAAACGATGGATCGCGCGTCGAAGCGATCGTCACGGGTGAGGGTCCGCAGAACGACGTCGTCCAACTGTTCCGAAAGAACAATGTCCCCGTCGAGTTTCGTCCATTGCAGCCGGGATTTCTCGTCAGTTCGTTGAACTGGGCGTTGCCGGTGTTGACGCTGGTGTTTGTCGGCTTTGTCGGATGGAAGATCTATTCCAGCATGAGCGGCAAAGGCGCGTTCGAGTTGACGGATCACAGCGGCCAGCAGAACGTCGGTTTCAACGACGTCGCAGGCGTTGACGAGGCTCGCGCCGAGTTGAGCGAGACGATCGAGTTTCTCCGCAATCCGGAAAAGTTCAGCCGTTTGGGCGGACGCGTGCCGCGAGGCATTCTGCTTTACGGCCCGCCAGGAACGGGCAAGACGCTGCTCGCCCGTGCGGCCGCGAAAGAAGCCGGGGTCGCGTTTCTCGCCGCTTCGGGATCGAGTTTTCAGGAGAAGTTCGCCGGCCTTGGCGCCGCGCGCGTCAGACATCTCTTCGCGAAGGGACGAAAGCTCGCGCCCTGCATCATCTTCATCGACGAGGTTGACGCTCTCGGACGGCAGCGCGGCCGCGGCGGCGATTCCGCCTCAGCCGATCAGGATCAGACACTCAACCAGTTGCTGGTAGAGATGGACGGCTTCGACCAGTCGAGCGCCGTCGTCGTCATAGCATCGACGAACAGGCCGGACATCCTCGACAAAGCGCTGACGCGTCCCGGACGGTTCGATCGCGAGATCGCGGTTGACCTCGCAGACGCGAACGGCAGGGAAGCGATACTGAACGTTCACGCCCGCAACCTCAAACTCGAGGACGGTCTCGACCTACAGTGGATTGCCCGCGGTACGCCCGGTTTCTCCGGCGCCGAGTTGGCGAACCTGATGAACGAAGCCGCGATCGCTGCGACTCGCGACGATGCTGTCGCGGTCGGCCGAAAGCACATCGAGTTTGCGCGTGATCGCATCCTGATGGGCGCTGAACGCCAGGGCTTCATAATGGACGAAGACGAGCGTTACGCGACCGCAGTCCACGAAGCGGGTCACGTCGCTGTCGGACTGGCAGTCGAGAACGGCGATCCGATACACAAGGTTTCGATCCTGCCGCGCGGGCGCGCGCTCGGAGTGACGCAGTCGCTCCCGGAACGCGATCGCTTCATGAAGAAACGCGAGTATCTCGAAGATCAGATCGCGCTGCTGCTCGGCGGGCGTGCAGCCGAACAGATCCTGCTCGCGACGATGACCGCCGGTGCTTCGAACGATATCGAACGCGCGGTGGAGATCGCGAGGAAGATGGTCAGCGAGTTCGGAATGAGCCGGCTGGGACCGATTCACCTCGGTAACAGCGATCAGCCGCACAGTCAAACACTGCTCGATCGCATCGAGGAAGCGACGAACGAGCTCATTAACACGCAACTCGAAAGAGCGTGCGAGATCGTCAACGCGGAGCGTGAGTCGATTGGGCGTTTGGTCGAGTTGCTGATGGAGCGCGACACGCTTGACGCCGAAGAGATTCTGAGCTGTTTTCAGGGCAGTCAGAACGTCCGCGCCGCGTAACACGGATTTGCAGAATTAGCGAGCGAGGGCCTCAGGATGCTCGGAGATCTCCCGGACAGCCTGGCTGCGCCCTCGTATCGTCACCATAGCCACCCCGCCAAAGATCAAAACAGTCGCGACGAGTGTGCGTGAGTTCCACTGCTCACCGAGGAACAGCGGCGCGAAGCCGAAGGCGACGAGCGGTTGCAGGTAGATGTAAATCGCGACCGTGCTCGGCGAAACGCGTGTCAGCGCCCAGGCGTTCAGGTAATAGGCGCCGACAGTTGGGAAGAGAATGATGAACGCGACCGCCGCCCAGACGTTGATCCCAATCGCGGCCAGGTTCTCCTGCTGCAACGCGTAGATCCCGACCGGCACCGTCACCACCGAGCCAAGCACAAAAATCCACGTAATCACGTTCAACGCGCCGTAGCGCTCGAAAAGGTCTTTCGAGATGACGATGTATACGGCGTAAAGGAACGAGTTGATCAGAATCAACAGGTTGCCGGCCGTGGCGTGGAATGCCAGATCTACGCGACTCGGGTTGATGAGATACACCACGCCCAGCATCGAGAGCACGATTCCGCCAAGACGCTTGAGCGACCACTTGTCGTATCCGAAAAGAATGCTGACCGCGAGAGCGTAGACGGGTATCGTCGTGCTCAACAGCGTCGCATTGATCACGGTTGTCAATGAAAGCCCCTTCACGTAGAGAAACTGATTGCCTACGACGCCGAGGGCGCTGCAAAGAATCAGCACGAAGAGGTCCTTCAACGGCATTTTGAACAGCGGAGTGAAGCGGCGTTGCAGTAACGCCAAAGCGATGGCGGCGCCGGTGAGACGGCAGGCGACGAGG
>DASRIM010000525.1:0-2768 GCA_035649995.1 Pyrinomonadaceae bacterium
TACGCGATCATCGACTCGCGCACGGCCCGCGGCACCGGCCCCAGGCTGTGACTGAGCAGATGAATCCCCGAAGCGAGCGTTGGGAACTCTTCACGTTTGCGGTCGATCGTCGTCATTTATATTTCATCAACATTCTTTCCAAACCGATCGGATCCTTGGAAAACTCGTCGAGGACGCTCTTCGCCTCCTCGCCGATCGGCGGATCGTGTGCCTCGTTGCGAATCGCGGCCAGTATCTCCGCGGCGGCAAACTCTTTCGTCATCTTCGGAACGTCGGCGCCGCTGCTCATGTCGGTGTCGATCGTCGTCGGCATCACCGTGATGACGCGAATGCCGTAATCCGCAAGATACGCGCGCAGCGCCTGGCCCAACGACAACAACGCCGACTTCGTCGCACAGTACGTCCCGACGAGCGGCAGGTTCACTTTCGCAAACGCGGTCGCGACACTCACGATCATCCCGTGGCCCTGCGCGATCATCGCCGGCGCAATCGCGCGCGTGAGCCGCAACACGCCGAGATAGTTGACGTCCACTTCCCGCTCGATGTCGTCAAAACTCATCGTCAGCGGATTGCCGAAACCAGCGAACCCGGCATTGTTGATGAGTATGTCCACCGCGCCCATCTGCGCGACGGCGGCGACGTCGGCGTCGTTCGTCACGTCCAACTGGACCGGCGTGATTCGAGGCGAGAAAGTTTTCAGTTCCTCGCGAACTTCCGCTTTGCGCGTTCCGGCGATGACTTCACCGGCGCCTGCTTCGGCCAACAGTGTCACGAGCGCCCGTCCGAGCCCGCGGCCCGCGCCGCTTACCAGCACCCGTTTGCCTTCAATCTCCATGCGCGTCTACTTCCGCCACGGATCGCCTTTGCGATCGCGCGAGTTGATAAAGTCCAAGGCCGACCAGTCCCCAAACGAAGATCAGTTCGATACTCGTCAACGACTGTCCCTTGATTCGTTGAGCGAGCGTCTGCGTTCGCAGCGCCTCCACATCGAGGCCCAACTGAACCACAATCAGGAAAGCCATCGCGAACATCGAGACGACGGCGGCCACCTGCTGCATTCTGCGCGGCAGGTTAATCTCAATCTCACTCGCAAGCGTCGGGTTCAGACGAGGGAGCAGCAAAAATACCAGGCTATGTATGAAATAAAGCACGACGAGCGCAAAAACTGCAACGTTCAAAGCGAGGGGGAGTTGTCCGCTGATCAATAAAAGCGCGCAACAAGCGAGTGTCAGCGTCAGTCCGCGAATCGGCGTCGCAGTCTTTGGATTGACCAAACCGAGCCAGCGCGGCGCGAGACGATCTTCGACAAACATGATCGCCAAACGCGACGGGACGAGCATCGTTCCGTTCAGCGCAGTCATGATCGCTGCTATCGCGCCGATAGTGACGAACACTGCCGCGCCTTTTGGAAGATACATCGACGCGACCTCCGCCATCGGCGCCGTACTCGCCTGCAATCGTCCGCTGGGCAGCACGCCGAACGACACGATTGACGTGAAGACGTAAATCAGCGCCGTGATCGTTATTCCGTTCAGCATGATTTTCGGCAAACGGCGCGTACTGTCTTTAACTTCGCCCGCCGTTTGCGCCAGCGACTCGAAACCAGCGTAAGCGAAAAACAACGGCAACAGGCTCGCGGCGAATCCGTTCATACCACGCGTGAAGAACGGTGTGTAGTTTGACGAATCGAGCACGAACAGGCCGGGAACGATCAGCACCAGCAGCGCGAGACACTTCAGCGCCGACAGCGCGACCTGCATCCGTCCGAACCAGCGTATTCCGATAACGTGAATCAAAAAGAAGACGACGAGCGCCGCGAGCGAGAGCGGCAGTTGAAATCGTTCCGCATCGATGCGTCCGCCGCTCAAGGCGATCAGGTATCCGGCCATCGCATCCGCGAGATACGCGCCCGCGCCGATGTAGGAGATGATCTTGAGCCACGCGCCGACGTACGCGAGCCGATATCCGTTAACCGTGCGTGAGATGTGCAGATACTCGCCGCCAGGTTCGCGGCCGAGATGCGTCGACAGATATGCAGCATAGGGAATCGACGTCGCGAGGATTGCCGGCGTCAAAAGGACATACCCGAGAATCACACTCGGCCCGGTGATCGCCCACGCCCGGCTCGTAACCTGAAAGATGCCCGCGCCAATTAATATCCCGATCAGCGTCGCGTACGACTCCAACGTGCCGAGATCCCGCCGCAACCGAGAGACGGGGTTATCTTCCGTTTTCCATTTGTCGTTTTTCATTTTGGTTAATCCGTCTTCTCTTACCGTCGGTAGTCCCGCTACCTCGGCGCTCATAGCAAACACGAATATGACGGATTTCAATTCACGAAGGAAAAATGCTCACCGGTTCATCAATTCATTCGACGGCAGTTTCGGATTCAAAACTTTTTCCGCGCTTTCGACGCCGGCGACCGGGAGTTTTGCAGCGTCGATGAGGCCGAGTTGGGCCAGGACGGTGGCCTGGTCCCAGTAGATGTGCTCGTGCGCCAGCTTGCCATCCCGGAAATGGACGATGGCCACCAGCGGAACTTCCACGCGCCGTCCCGTCGGGGCGATGCCCGGGAGCATCCAGTCCATGGGAATGGTGTGGGTGAACTTGAACACCATCTCGTCGACGAGCTGGTCTGCCCCGACCGTCCGGGATATTGGCGTGAGCTCGGTATCCGGCGGCATCTGCGGGATGAACCGCCGCGAGTAGAACTCGCGCAGCTCGTCCTTGCCCACGCCGCCGGTCATCACCGGGATGTGATTGACGTA
>DASRIM010000526.1:0-2911 GCA_035649995.1 Pyrinomonadaceae bacterium
TTTTCAGCCATTGAGATCGACTTGCCTGGATTGACTGTTGAGGAGCTGCCTACACCGGATGTTGGTTCGAAGTTCGATCTAACGATGTATGCCGTCGAACAAAAAGACGGCATGACTCTTGAGCTGCTTTACAACACGGATTTGTTCGCGGCAGACAGGATCGTCGAGATGTTGCGGCAGTTTCAGTTTCTGCTGACACAGATCGTCGAGCGTCCTGATGAAAAGATCGGCAACTATTCGCTCGTAACGCCAACCGGCAAACAGCTTTTACCCGATCCGCATCAGGCGCTTCCGGGAACGTCGCGGCCGCCGATACACACATTGTTCTCCGAGCAAGCGCGCCGAAATCCAAACCACGTTGCGGTTCTGGAGCCAAACGAATCCTGGACTTACGGCGACCTCGATTGCCGTACTAATCAACTGGCGAATCGTTTGATCGTATCGGGGATTCAGAAGGGCGACACAGTCGCGATCTACGGCCACCGCAGCGCGCCCCTCGTCCTGGCGGTAATGAGCGTGCTGAAGGCCGGCGCCGCCTTCGTCATTCTGGATCCTGCTTATCCGGTTGCACGTTTGATTAGTTTGCTTGAAGTGGCGAAGCCTCGTGCGTGGTTGCAAATAACAGCGGCGGGTCCGCTGCCGAATCGTCTTGATGAATATGTGGAGACCTTAGCCTGCTGCTGTCGTCTCGAGTTGTCCGCCGGTGCGAGCGCCGAAACTTTGCTAAGTGATTATTCAACGACGGACCCACAGCTACGCGTGGATTCTGATGACCTGGCATGTGTCGCCTTTACTTCCGGCTCGACGGGCACTCCCAAGGGAATTCTGGGTCGGCACGGGGCACTGACACATTACGCCCCCTGGGTCCAGGATTTGTTTGGTGTCGATCAGACAGATCGCTTCAGTATGTTGTCTGGACTTTCACACGATCCTTTGCAGCGGGACATTTTCACTCCGCTCCAACTCGGCGCAACTATATGTATTCCCGATCCAGAAGATTTAGCTGATCCTCCGAAGCTGGTTGCGTGGTTCAACGAACAGAAGATCACCGTTGCAAATCTAACTCCCGCAATGGCTCAGGTTCTGACCGACCGTACCTGGACGCGGAGCCCAAGCCAGATCCCTTCGCTGCGTTATACGTTCATTGTGGGCGAGGTTCTGACGAAGCGCGATGTTTCGCGACTGAAAGCTTTAGCTCCATCAATGACATGTGTGAATCTTTACGGCGCAACGGAAACGCAACGGGCACTGAGTTACTTCATCGTGCCTCCTACACCAGCGCAGTCGTTTGCTGCTGAGGGACAAAGACCAGGAGAGAAAGAGGTTCTGCCACTGGGGCGCGGCATGCCGGAGGTTCAGTTACTTCTATTGAATTCCGCGCAGCAGATGAGTGGCATAGGCGAAGTGGGAGAGATCTACTTTCGTAGCCCGCACCTCGCGAAAGGATTTCTGGGCGACGATGCCTTGACCAGGGAACGGTTCCTCTTAAATCCATTCACGAAAGCGCCGGGTGATCGGCTGTATAGAAGCGGCGATTTAGGCCGCTACATGCCTGACGGCAACATTGAGTTTCTCGGCCGGGTCGACCGTCAAGTTAAAGTCCGAGGTTTTCGTATCGAGTTGGGAGAGGTTGAGGCGGCGGTGACAGCGCATCCTAAGGTGCGTGAGAGCGTGGTCCTACTTCGAGAAAGAGATTCGAGCGAGAAGTATCTGGCGGCCTACGTGGTTCCGGTTCGGGAGTCGGCAATCACCACCACGGAACTCCGTCGCTATCTGAAGGATAAACTCCCTGACTATATGCTTCCATCCGACTGCTTGATGATGGAAGCGATGCCACTGACCCCAAACGGAAAAGTGGACCGGGCCGCCCTTCCAGTGCCCGACCATTCTCGATCGGAAGCGGAAAAAGATTTCGTCGCGCCAAGAAATGATACGGAAGAGCGTTTGGCATCGATTTGGGCTGAAGTGCTGAAGGTAGATCGGGTTGGAATCAACGATAACTTCTTCGAACTAGGCGGTCATTCGTTATTGGCTACTCAGGCAGTTGGCCGCATTCGAAACGCGTTTCAGATCGATCTCCCTTTGCGAGCGCTGTTCGAGTCGCCCACTCTGAAGGAACTCGGCGAGAGACTGCACGAGAGGACGGCGCCCGCCGGTAATGGCCGTTTCACATCGGCTATCACTCCTGTTGCCCATACGAGCGAATTTCCTCTCTCTTTTGCACAACAACGCCTTTGGTTCTTAAACGAACTGGACGGTGAGAGCGCCTTCTATAACCTCACGTGGGCGGTGCGGTTACACGGCGAATTAGACGTTCATGCCCTGCGAGAAGCGATACGAACCATCGTAAATCGTCATGAGACATTGAGGACTACTTTCTCTGTGGTAGACGGACAGCCAATTCAGGTGATTTCCGACAGTACGGACGTGGCGTTTAGCATCACTGATTTGCGTGATGTGCCGGATGTGTTGCTGGAGGACGAAGCGAAGAGATGGCGAATTACCGAGGCTCGTCAACCATTTGATTTGCAAACCGGGCCTCTCTTCCGTGCGCGACTCTTAAAATTGAGAACGGACGATCATTTGCTCTCGATAAACTGGCACCACATTGTGAGTGATGGGTGGTCTGTCGGAGTGTTCGTGCGGGAGTTAGCGGAACTGTACGAGTCGTTTGTAACCGGAAGGCCGCATCGCCTGCCCGATCTTCCCGTTCAATACGCTGAGTATGCGGTCTGGCAACGGGAGTGGATCCAGGGAGAGGTGCTGGGCAAGCAGCTAGCCTACTGGAAACAGCAGTTGAGCGGCGCTCCGGCAGTGCTGGATCTACCAAAAGACAGACCGCGACCGGCTGTCCAAACATTCCGCGGAGGGATGAAGTCGACACAGCTAAGTCCGGAGTTGTCAAACGCGC
>DASRIM010000527.1:0-11538 GCA_035649995.1 Pyrinomonadaceae bacterium
GCGCGTGTCGTGCAGCGGCGTGAAGATCGACGGGATCAGAAATGCAAACAGTCCGCGCCGTTCCATTTCGTAGACGAGATCGATCGTGTCCATCACGTCTTCGTCGGTCTCGCCGGGATTGCCCACGATCAACGTCATCGCCGGGAACCAGTTGTTCTCGTTCAGCACGCGCAAGCCCTCGAGCACGACGCTGGGCCAGTCTTCGATCGAAAACGGCACGCCCTTGCTCGACATGATCTGTTTCGCCATCCGCACCGATCCGGTTTCGAGGCCAATCAAAGGCGCGAGTGCTTTCTTCTCCGGATGGCTGCTGAGATACGGGAAGTGAATCGGGCTTTTCGGCAGCAATAAATCCGACAATTGTTTGATCAACTGCGGGTCGACGACCGCGGGCGCGATCGTGCAGTGGCTCAGCACGTGTTGCTCGACGCCGGGCGTGTTTACGATGTCGGAATAGAGATCGACGAGCGCTTCGCGGTTTGGAAAGTAGAATGGCGTATCGGTGTGGACCTGGCCCCAGATGAACATGTCTTCCGTGGCCAGCGAGATCTGTTTGTTGCCGTTGCGGACGTTGGCGCGGACCGCTTCCATGATCTTGTCTTTCGGAAGATCGATCTGCGGGTTCAAATCAGGGACGCAGAACTTGCAGCGGCGCCCGCAGCCGGTCGTCATCTCGACGACGCCGAACGTCGTCCGCGTGTCGGGGAAGAGAATCGCTTCTCGCTCGACTGGATGTTTGACATCCACGCGGCGCGGCAACTCTTCGCCCATGATCGCCTTGCGAAACAGTTCGAGCGTGTCGGCGGACTCGCTGCGTCCTTCCACGACGCAATCGACGCTCAATTCCTCGTACGTGTTTGTTTGAATGATCTGCCATCCGCCGGAGCCGCCGACGATCACTTTGAAATTGTCTCGAAACGGGCTCGATTTGATCTTCGCGAAGAGTTCCCGCGAGTAGTGCGAATTGATCGGCATCTTCGACGAGCCGAAGATCGACGTGTAAACGCCGGCCGCGAAGGTCACGCCCAGCGGATTGTGCGTCGACACGGCGACGACCCGCGTGCGCGGACCAACAAACTTGTGCAGGTCGTCTGGAAAACAGGCGACAACGTCGTCGCTGCGATACTCGCGCAACAGCGATTTCTCGACCAGGCGCACGCCGGCCGGCATGTAGCGCGCGGAACCGTCGTCGTTATGTTCGACCTCGCGCCACTTGGGATATTTTCGATTAATGACGCCTTCCATCCAGATCGGCAACGAAGCCATGGCCATCTGAATGAAGTAACCAGCGTGATCGATCGCCTCGGTCAGAGGCGCGGTAAGTACTATTAAACGTCCGCCATCAGCCGGGCCATCCGGTGCGGAAGGGGGAACAAAGGGATTCGGTTTCATGGGCGCTTACACTAATGAAATCAGTTGTTCTTGACAAGTGCTTTGTGCGTAAGCGCCTTTCGGTTTGTGGTTTTAGGTCTTTGTCCGGGACCAAAAGCCAAACCCAACGACCAAACAAAGCACAAAGAACTAAGCACTAAGGTTGATCTCGGCCCAGATCGGCCAGTGATCTGAAACTTTTAATGGTTTGGCTACGCCCCAGCGATCAATTTTCAATCCGCGTGAGAAGATCCAGTCGGCGTGCATCAGGAGGCCGCCGCCGCGCCACGTAGACGTGCCGGTGGGGAACGGCGTCGTATAACCGCGCGACTCGAGAAAGCGCCGCGTCTCGATGCATTTCTGGCTGGAAAGCGTATTGAAATCGCCAAGAATCAAGGTTGGAAGCGTCGTTGCTTCGGCGTGTGCGGCGATCACTTCGAGCTGCGCGAGTTGTCCGTCAGAGGCGGCGTGCGGATCGACGTGAGCGTTGAAGATCCGTATTTGGCGAGGGCCTACGGAGACCGTTGCGGCCATCGCGAGCCGAGGACGCCACGGACACTCCTGCCACGGCAGATCGATCCGCGTCACGTCGGTAAACGGCAAACGACTCAATAGGGCGACGCCGGTGTCGCCTTCGTCGTGCAGACCGATCGGCTCTTCGAAGTCGAGCCACCATTGGCGTTTCAGGGGTTTGATGCCGCGTGGAATCCCCGCCGGCGCATGGGCCCAGTTCATGTTCAACTTCGCGGCCAACTCGCACGCGACGTGATGACCGCCGGTGCGAACGGTTCTCTTGTCTGCCTCCTGCAAGGCGAGAACGTCGACCGCCGGCAGCAATTTTCCATTTGTGAAAGCCTGCGCCGCAACGCCGATCAAATTGCCGATGTGTTGCGGACGGCGCGCGAGGCTCATCAACCCGAGCTTGCGCAGCACGCCGCCGGGAATCAGGTAAGGCCCGCGTGCGTAACGAATGTTGTACGACGCCACGACGAAGCTGGAACGTTCGGAATCCGCGCGATGATTGCTAGAATGCTGATTGCCGGCATGATTGCCGAACTCGAGTTTTTCATCATCCGTGAGCGGGGGAATTGAAGTGGCTATCGTTCTGTCAGTTGTTGACGACATGTTCTTCGCGTCTAAGATTCGCGCGACGGCGGAAGCCGTTGGCAGCACGGTCAAGTTCCTGAGATCCGTGGAGAAATTAATTGAAACTGCGCGAGAAGCGAAGCCCGATTTGGTGGTTGTCGACTTGCACAATACAAAGCTCGACCCGGTTGCACTGGCGTCGGAACTGAAGGCAGACGAAGAGCTGCGGAAGATCCCGTTGCTCGGTTTCTTTTCACACGTTCACACAGACTTGCAACGAAACGCACTCGCCGCGGGTTACGATAAAGTGATTCCGAGATCCGTATTCGCGAGAGACCTCGGCCAGATACTCTCTACAGCGCCGCAGTGACAGGCGCGATCACTTCGTGAATCGACCTCACTTCGCCGACCATCTCTTCATACTGATCGAGCGTCAGCGCCTGAGCGCCGTCCGAAAGCGCGTGTTCGGGTTGATCGTGGACTTCCACAATCAAGCCGTCGGCGCCGACGGCGACACCAGCGCGCGCCAGCGGTGACACCATGAAGTTCTTTCCGGTGCCGTGTGACGGATCGATGATCACCGGCAAGTGCGAAATGCGGCGCACTGCGGGGACGGCCGCGAGATCCAGCGTGTTTCGTGTGTGCTGCGCGAACGTGCGAATGCCGCGCTCGCAGAGGACCACCTGGTAGTTGCCCTCCGCCATCACGTACTCCGCCGCCAGCAGCCATTCGTCGAGCGTCGCGGACAGACCGCGCTTCAAGAGCACCGGGATTCGGGCTTTGCCGGCGCGACGCAGCAACGAGAAGTTCTGCATGTTGCGCGCGCCGATCTGGATCATGTCGCCGTACCGCTCGACGAGATCGACGCCCGCTTCGTCCAGCGCTTCAGTAACGATCTTCAATCCGTAGGCGTCGCGTACGTCGGCAAGTATCTTCAGCCCTTCTTCGCCGAGACCCTGGAACGCGTAGGGTGAAGTTCGGGGTTTGTAAGCGCCGCCGCGGAAGAACCGCGCGCCGCTGCGGCGAACGGATTCGGCGATCGAAAACGCCTGAGCACGGCTCTCGATCGCGCACGGCCCGGCGATGATCGCCAGCTCGTCGCCGCCGATCGTTGCGTCTCCGCAACGCACGATCGTCTTTTCCGGACGCAGATCGAGCGTGATCAGTTTGTAAGGCTTGCTGACGCGAATTGCTTCGGCGACGCCGGCAAGATTTTCGAAATGAGAAGGGTCGACGGCCGTTTGATTGCCGGTGACACCGATGGCGGTTCGGGTCGTGCCCGGCATCGGATGTCCCTTGTATCCCAGACTCTCGACGACGCGCAGGACAGCCTCGACCTGGCTATCAGTGGCGTCGGCTTTCATTACGATTAACATGATTTTTTACTCTTAACTTTGGGGCTTGTTATAGGAGGCCATTCTACATCTGGTCGGGGACGTTGATACCAAGAATCGAAAGTGCAGCGGTCAGCCGAGTGCGTACCACTTTCGTCACGGCGATCAATACTGCGCGTCGGACGACATCTTTCTCAGTGAGAATGCGATGGTCGTGATAAAACCTGCTAAAGGTTCGCGCAAGCGAAAAAGTGTACTTCGCCAGGTTGGCGGGCTCGGCAGACTTACGACACTGTACTATCACATCATCGAGTTGCTGCGTCAACATTAAGAGCGACCAGATCTCGGTGCCGCGTTCGCCCGAGAGTACCTCCGTCACCTTGGTTTGCACCTCGGCGTCTTCAGCCAAGCTATCTATTAACGAATTCGCTTCGGCCACGGTTTCACTTCCGAGCTTGCGGAAGATGGAGTTTGTTCTGACTGCGGCGTACTGGCAGTATGGCCCAGTTTCGCCTTCAAACGAGAGTGCTTCCTTGAAGTCAAAAGCGATGACCGTGTTGCGAGTGAACTTCAGCAGGAAATAGCGCAAAGCGGCGACGGCGACTTCGTGCGCAGTCGCTTTTTTCTCGTGGTCCGGCAGGTCGGGGTTTCGTTTTTCGACTTCCGCGAGTGCGCCGGCTTCGAGTTGGTCTATCAGGTCATCGGCTTTGACGCCCAGCCCCTTGCGGCCGCTCATCTCGATGTATGGACGCGCTCGATCTTCGTCGCTGAGCTCGATGCCGAGCTCTTCGCATGCTGCCGGCGAGAGTGCGACCATCTCGTAACTGAAATGCACGCTCGCGTCGTCGCCGATCTCGGGCACGACTGCCGCGACGCCGCGCGCGACGATGTCCTGCGGATACGACTGTCGCGAGTCGATCACGTTATAGACAGTGACGCCGCCGCCGAAATGTGGACGCGCGGCGCCGGTTTTCGACTCGGCTTCGGCGTCGGTTGTTGTGACCCACAGGACGTGACCGTCTCGGTAGCTGCGAAACACCTGGTAATGGAAATCGAGGCCGAGCTTGCCGAGTTTCCAGAGTTGATAGGCGATGTCTTTGCCGGTGTAGGTGACTGTGCCGTTGGACCGCACGATGATCTTGTCTGATTCGTGTTCGTCGGTGCCGGTGTGCGATTCGAACGGCATGACCCAGCAGCCGGCGTGACGGCCTTCGGTTTCGTATCGGATCACGCCCGTCTGTTTCATCAGCTCGAAAGCGCGTTCCCAGAAATGGAGGTGCAGGATGTCTGACTCGCGCGCGAGCAGATCGTAACGAATGCCGAGCCGCTCCATCGTGTCGAGGATGCATTCGACGTTGCGCGTGGCGACGTAGTCGGCGAGTTCGGCGATGGGATTGTCGCCGGCTTCGATTGCGTGCAGGACGTCGGTGCGCAGCGCCAGTTTTGCTTGATCGGCGCGATAAAAGTTTCCGACTTTAGTGTAAAGGTCCCAGCAGTAGTAATCGAATGGATAGTCTTCAGGTAGCGAGCGATCGAGCGCTTTGATCTCGTCGAGGTTCTTGTTTTCGATATGGATGAAACCGACGACGACGTCCGCGACCTGAACACCGGTGTTGTCGATGTAGTTCTGGACTTCAACGCGATCGCCGGCGGCCTGGAGGATGCGCACGAAGGTGTCGCCGAGCACCGCGTTGCGAACGTGACCGATGTGCGCGGCCTTGTTCGGATTGATGCTCGTGTGCTCGACCATCTTCTTCTCCCGATCTTCCGGGGCTGCGGTCTTGCCCAGAGTCGGGGTTGCGATGAGGCTCAGGAGTTTGGCGCGATCGAAGAAGACGTTGACGTAGCCCGCGCCGGCGATCTCGACGCGCGCGACCTCCGCAACGTCTTCGAGCCGTTCTTTCAGCTTTTCAGCGATGGCGCGGGGGTTTTGTTTCTCGCCTGTTTGTTGTTTAACGAGCTTCGCGAGCTCGAAGGAGATGGGGAACGCGAGATCGCCGAGCTCCGGCTTGGGCGGCGTGTCGGCGTTTATTTGTTCGAGCTCGACGCCGAAAACTTCATTCGCGCAAGCACGGATCCGGTCTTTTAATTTTTGTTGGAGGTCGCTTAGGGTCATGATGCAAAAGGCGAGAGTATAGCGTACCATCGCGCGCATGCCCACGATCTCCGAGGAGCTGCGCCGTCGTTTCGCGGAAGCGACGCGAGTGCTGGTGCTCACGGGCGCGGGCGTGTCGGCTGAATCCGGCGTGCCGACGTTTCGCGGCGGCGGCAATACGGCCGTCTGGAAGGGAATGCCTTTCGACGTCATCTCGTCAGGCAAGATGCTCGAACGGAACCTGCCCGCGGTTTGGGAATGGTTCGACTACCGTCGCGGCGTACTGGCGTCGCTCGAGCCGAACGCGGCGCATCGCGAGATCGCGCGCTGGCAGGATCGTTTCCCCGACTTCGCGCTCGTTACACAGAACGTCGACGGGTTGCACCAGAAAGCGGGATCGCGGAAGGTTGTCGAGCTGCACGGTAACGTCTGGCGCGCCCGCTGCACCGTTTGCGGACTGAAGCACGACATGTCGCAGAGCGCGCGGCCCGACGCGTGTCCGTCGTGCGCGAACGCGATGCGTCCGGACGTCGTTCTGTTTGGCGAGTTGTTACCGCCGGGCGCGTTTGAATTTGCGGCAGCGAAGGCAGCAAGGTGTGAGTTGTGCTTCGTGATCGGGACTTCGGCGCTCGTCTATCCCGCGGCCGGGCTGCCTGAGATCGCGAGATCGGCGGGAGCGTACCTGTGCGAAGTGAATCCCGAGCGCACGCCGCTTTCGGATGTGTGTGATGAAGTAATCATGGGGAAAGCGGGCGAAGTCTTGACACAGATTAGTAAACCGGAATGAAGACTCTCTACTTCGACTGTTTTGCGGGTGCAAGCGGCGACATGATACTCGGCGCGATGGTCGCGGCCGGCGTCGATCCCGATGCGCTGCGCGAACAACTGTCGCTGCTCAACGTCGAAGGTTTCAAGATCGACTTCGAAACCACGGATCGATCCGGATTGAGTGCGACTTACGCTAGAGTCGTAACCACGGATCAAAGCAAGCATCGGCACCTATCGCATGTTCGGCGAATCATAGAAGAGTCTGGTGTGACAGATGCCGCTAAGGAGCTTGCGATTCGGATTTTTATCCGACTTGCCGAAGCCGAAGCGCGCGTCCACAACGAGCCGATCGAGAAAGTTCACTTTCACGAGGTCGGCGCGCTTGACGCCATCGTGGACGTCGTGGGCGCCGCGATCTGTTTCGACCTGCTGAAGATCGATCGTTTCGTTTGTTCGCCGCTGCACGTCGGCAGCGGCATGATTCAGATGGCGCACGGACGTTTCCCGATACCGCCGCCCGCAGTCACTGAACTGCTGCGCGGCGTGCCGTTCTATTCGGGTGACATCAAAGGCGAACTGCTGACGCCCACCGGCGCGGCGATCCTCACGACCGTGTGCACCGAGTACGGACCGATCCCGCGCATCCAGGTCGATCGCACCGGCTATGGAGCGGGCACGCGCGAGTACGAGAACTTTCCGAACGTCCTGCGCGTGCTCATCGGCGAAACTGAACAAGACGACGCCGCCTCCGAACGGCTCTGGATGATCGAAACGAACCTCGACGACGCGTCGCCGCAGATCATCGGCCACGTGATGGATCGCGTCTTCGACCTCGGCGCGCTCGATTGCTACTTCACGCCCGTGCAGATGAAGAAGAACCGTCCGGGCGTGCTACTGTCTGTTCTTTGCGGCCCGGAAGAAAAAGAGGCGGTGATGAAGTTGTTGTTTTTGGAGACGACGACGCTGGGCGTGCGCAGTTACGAAGTCGAGCGGCGCGCACTGCGCCGCAACGTCGTGACGGTCGAAACGCAGTATGGGCCAATATTTGTTAAAGTGGCGTACCTGAATGGTCGCGTAGTAAATGAGATGCCGGAGTTTGAGCAGTGCCGCGAGGCTGCCATCCGCGCAGATGTTCCTTTGAAGCTGGTTGAGGAGGCGGCGCGTGTCGCGCTAGCGAAGAGTCGTGATTAACAATAAACAGGAACAGAAATATGTGGCGCAGCCCGTGGATCTCGATCTGATCGCGCAAGGCGTGCGCATGATCATCGAAGGCATCGGCGAAGACCCGACGCGCCCCGGCCTGCGAGGCACACCAAAACGCGTCGCCGAGATGTACGCGGAACTCACTTCCGGGATGCGCGAAGACCCGCAGGAGCACGTGTTGCCGCTGCCCGGCGACAAACACGACGAAATGGTGATCGTGAAAGACATCAGCATCGCGTCGCTGTGCGAGCATCACCTCGCGCCGTTCGTCGGCAAGTGTCACATCGCGTACATTCCGAAGGGCGGACGCATTCTCGGCATCTCGAAGCTGGCGCGGCTGGCGGAAACGTTCTCACGCCGGCTACAGCTTCAGGAACGGCTGACGACCGACATCGCCAACACGCTGTTCGAAGGTCTCAAGCCGCTCGGCGTGATGGTTGTTATCGAAGCAGAGCACACCTGCATGACGTTGCGCGGAGTGCGCAAGGCCGACGCGAAGACGGTCACGTCAGCAGTGCTCGGCGGTTTCCGCAGCGACCCGCGAACACGCGCCGAAGCTATGGCTCTCATCAAGGGAAGGGATTGAGGATCCGTATCAACTCATTTGCGAAGATCGAATGAATACGTTCTACGTCACCACACCGATTTACTACGCCAATAGCCTGCCGCATCTCGGTCATCTCTACACGATGATCGTTTGCGACAGCATCGCGCGTTTGAAGCGCCAGCGCGGCGTCGATACGTATTTCCTGACCGGCACCGACGAACACGGCATCAACATCGAACGCGCCGCGCAGAAGAACGGCCGCACGCCGCAGCAGCAGGCCGATCACGTCGTCGACTATTTCAAGCGGATGACGCGCGAGTTTGGTCTCGACACCGAACACGGCGGATACGACATCTTCATGCGCACCACGGCGCCGTTCCACTACGAGGGCGTCAGCGAGTTGTGGCGCCGCATCGTCAAGACGAAAACGCCAAAGGGCAACGACGCCATTTACAAAGGCCACTACGAAGGCTGGTTCTGTGCTCCGTGCGCTGCTTACAAAACGGAGGACGAATACAACAAACCGGCGACGCCAGATGGCGTGCCGACCTGTCTCGTTCACGAGAACACGCCGCTCGACCGCGTGTCGGAGGAAAGTTACTTCTTCCGTCTCGGCGATTACGGTGACGCACTGCTCGACGTCTACGAGAGCCGTCCCGATTTCGTCAGACCGGAGTCGAGACGCAACGAAGTCATGAGCTTCGTCCGCGGCGGTCTACAGGATCTTTCCGTCAGTAGATTGAAGACTTCCGTAAGCTGGGGCATTCCGGTGCCCGACGATCCGAACCATACGATGTACGTCTGGTTCGACGCGCTGACGAACTACATCACCGCGATCGGTTTCGGCAACGAAGAACGCGATCGCGTCGTGGGGTTTGAAAAGTACTGGCCGGCGCTTCACGTCGTCGGCAAAGACATTCTGCGGTTTCACGCGGTCTACTGGCCGGCGTTTCTGATGGCCGCGGGCGTCGAGTTGCCGCGCGCGATCGTGGCCCACGGAATGTGGCTCGATCCGAACGGCCGCAAGTTGTCGAAAACGCTCGGCAACACGATCGAGTTGGAGGTGCTGCACAAGCATTTTTCGATCAACGCGATCCGTTACTTCTGTCTGCGCGAGATGGTTTTCGGTCAGGACGGGCGTTTCGGTTACGAAGCGCTGATCGATCGTTCGAACAGCGACCTCGCGAGTGGACTCGGAAACCTGTCGAGCCGCACGCTGACGATGATCGGAAATTACTGTGATCGAAAGATCCCGCCGGGCCAGGCTGATGAGCCGGAGCTCGCTGGTTTCGTCGCAACCGCTCGCGATCAGTTTCTGACGCACTTCGAGAACCTCGCGTTTAGCCGGGCGCTGGAAGCAGCCTGGTCCGTGATCGCGCGCATCGACAAGATGATCACCGAAGCGAAGCCGTGGGATCTCGCGAAGGATGAAAATCAAAGGCACACGCTGAATGCCGTACTTTATCGCGCGGCTGAAACGCTTCGCTGGTTGTGTGTGCTGCTCTATTCGATGATGCCGGAAGCGAGTATGAAACTGGCGAAACAGTTGGGTTTAGCTGAGACGCCGGACAAGATCGATCCGGCGTCGCTCAAGTGGGGAGAACTGCGCGCAGGCGCCGCCATCGGCGACGTGCAACCGATCTTTCCACGTATCGACAAAACAAAGACCATGGCCGAAATCAATCAAAGCGCACCAGCGCAGCCAACCGAAGCCGCAGGCACGCCGGCAACCGAACCCGCAGCCACGCACGCAACCCAGGCCGACGCCACCGGCGTCGCCACTTTCATCGAGATCGACGACTTCGCGAAGGTCGATCTGCGCGTGGGCCAGGTGCTCTCCGCGGAACGCGTCCCGAAGGCTGACAAACTCCTGCTCCTGAAGATCGACTTGAACGAAGAACAGCCGCGCCAGGTGCTCGCCGGCATCGCGCAGTACTACGAGCCCGAGAAACTGATCGGCCGCAAAGTGGTCGTCGTCGCGAACCTGAAACCACGAAAACTTCGCGGGTTCGAATCGCAGGGAATGGTCGTCGCTGCGTCCTATGGCGAAGAAGGGCAGCCGGTGCTGGCGACGTTCACCGAAGACGTGCCGAACGGAGCGCGTCTCAAATAGATGTTCGTCGACTCGCACGCGCACATTGACGGTCCTGAGTTCGACGCGGATCGCGAAGAAGTCATCCAGCGTGCGCAGTCGGCAAGCGTCTCGGCGATTCTGAACGTCGGCACCGGCGATCCGCACAGCGGCGCGTTCGAACGCGCCATCAATCTCGGCAAAAGTCACCCGTCGATCTACACCGCCATCGGCACGCACCCTCACGACGCGCGTTTATACGACGACGCCGCGGAAGAGAAGACGAAAGCGCTAATTCAGAACGGCGAACGCGTCGTCGCCTGGGGCGAGATCGGTCTCGACTTTCACTACGACAATTCGCCGCGCGACGTGCAGGTCGCCGTCTTCAAACGCCAACTTCGCGCTGCGCGCGAGCTGGAGCTGCCGGTGATCATTCACACGCGCGAAGCTGAAGCCGAGACGATCGAGATTCTGAAAACGGAGTACGACGGCGCTGAGCGCCGCGGCGTCTTTCACTGCTTCAGCGGCAGTCGTGATCTGGCGCAGCGCGGTGTCGAGCTCGGTTTCATGATCTCCTTTTCCGGCATTGTCACGTTCAAGAAGGCGGAGGAGTTGCGCGAGACGGCGCGGCAGGTTCCGTTGGACCAACTGCTGATCGAAACTGACTGTCCTTACCTGGCGCCGGTGCCGCATCGAGGCAAACGAAACGAGCCTGCTTACGTCGTCGAAGTGGCTCGCTGTCTTGCGGACGTGCACGGCGTAAAGCTGGAGGAGTTGGCCCACATCACGGCAGAGAACTTTATACGGTTTTTCAGTTTACGATAACGATCAATTTGCTCGTTTTTGAGTAAGAGATAAGTTTCACATGCGGCAGTTTTGATGTTATTCTGCTTGCCAAGAAGCAACAAGGCTTACCCAAAATATAGACGCCGATGGCTCAACAGAACTCGTTCGATATCGTCTCGCAGGTTGACTCGGCTGAGATCGTCAATGCGCTCAACCAGACGATCAAGGAAGTGCGCCAGCGTTTCGACTTCAAAGGCAGTTCCGCCAACGTCGTGCT
>DASRIM010000528.1:0-2534 GCA_035649995.1 Pyrinomonadaceae bacterium
AGATACGTCTTCTTCGCGGGGTTCGTCTGTACCTCGTAGTGACGCTTCCAGATCATCGCCTCGACATTGTGCTGAAACAACACCGTCGCGCAATCGAGATCTCGCGGCACGTTCACGGCAGGCGCCAGGAAATCGCAGATCAGAACGTCGAACTGGCCCACGCGTTTTTCGATCTCGCGCCGCATCTCCGCCGACTCGTACTTCTTGATCGCATACGGCAAATCCGACGCGATATTGAGCATCAGCTCGACGTAAAACCCGGTCGTAAACTTCTCGCGCCGGCGGTGCGGAACGCAGACGAGCTCGTCGCAGTACTCGCTCGCAAGCTCGCGCGCCGAGTGGTCCGCGGTGCCGTCGTCCAATGTCAGATAGGTGATGCGGTGATTGCGCTTCAACGCCTTGAGCATGTTGTACGTGCGAATCTTTCCGCCCTTGTCGACCGGATGAAGCAATTCAGTTTTGAGCCACAGGATTCGCACGCTTAGGCATGAACTGGCGCGAGCTCAGCCTCGCGTGTCGCAGGGCTTTCCGCGCCGGCGTCGTCGAAGAACCGTCGTTGCCACATTTCAAAGTTAACCAGCGCCCACAAACGTTCGTCGTGGTTCTCGCCGCCCGTCTGGTGACGCCGCACGAGATCGCGCACGAAATCAGGCGCAAAAATTCCTCTACCGAGCGCGCGATCGCTGAGCACGTAGTCGTCGATCACCGAGCTGTACGGGCCGCGAAACCACGCGCCGATCGGCACCGGGAAACCCATCTTCGAACGCGTCAGTATCGCCTCCGGCAACACGTTCTTCATGCTCTTCCGCAGCACGTACTTCGTGGTCCAACCGCGCAGCTTCAATCGTTCCGGGAGGCTCGCCGTGAACTCCACCAGTTTGTGATCGAGAAACGGCACGCGGCTTTCCAGCGACGTCGCCATGCTCATCTGGTCCTGCTTCATCAGCAGCTCGTGCAGATACGTCTTGATGTCGGCGTAAAGCAGCCGATCCAGGAGTGACTTCGCGTCGGTTCGCTCGAGTAAGTTCCTGACTTCCGCGTACGGATCGCTTTGGCCGATTCGTTCACCCGTTTCCGCGGTCAACAACGCGGCGTGCATGGAACGTGGGAAAACGGCGAAGTTGTCGAAATAGATACTCTCGATGTCCGGCGGCAGCGCCAGAAACGTTCGCGAAAGCTTTTGTCGAACTTTCGAGCTCGGCGCCAGTCCGGCAATTCCGCTTTGAATCGTTTTTCGAATGCCCGCCGTCGTGAAACTCTGGTAACGCGCGCCAAAGGCTAGATTGAAAACCGTCTTCTTGTATCTCGCGTAGCCGGCAAGCAGTTCGTCACTGCCCTCGCCGGTCAGGACGACTTTCACCTTCTGCGCCGCGAGATGTGAAACGAAATACAGCGCGACGCTCGACGGATGGGCCAATGGCTCGTCTTCGTGCCAGACCAGCCTCGGCAGCGCGCCGAAGAAATCTTCGGGACTGACGATGATTTCGTGATGATCGGTCTTGTATTTCTCGGCGACCAGCCGCGCGTATTCGAGCTCGTTCGCCTCGCGCTCACGAAAAGCGACGGAGAAAGTCTTGATTGGCTCGTCGACCATCGTGCTCATGACGGCTGCGATCGCCGACGAGTCGATGCCGCCCGAAAGAAACATTCCGAGCGGCACGTCCGCCATCAGTCGCAGCTTCACTGACGTCCGAAACAGATCCGCCCATTGTTCGACGTAATCGTCGTCGCTGTAGCCTTCATCCTTCGCCTTGACGAAGCTGACGTCCCAGTACCGAGCGATGATTATTTTACCGTCGCGCCAGACGAGCGTGTGCCCCGGCAACAAGCGTTTCACATTCCGGAAGAGCGTCGTCTCGCCGGATGGCGCGTGGTTCGCGAGATAGTCAGGCAGCGCGGCGTAGTTGAGCTCGGGTTTGAGCGCGCCGGCGGCGAAGAGCGTCTTGATTTCGGAGCCGAAGTAGAGAGAGCCGTCGTCAGCGTGAAAGTAGTAGAGCGGCTTCACGCCGAGGCGATCGCGCGCAATGAACAGTTCCTGTTTGCGCTGGTCCCAGATCGCAAACGCAAACATTCCGCGCAGGTGTTGCACGCAATCGACGCCGTGCTCTTCGTAGAGATGAAGAATCGTTTCGGTGTCGCAGTGTGTTTTGTAAACATGGCCGCGCGATTCGAGCCACTCGCGGTAGTCGGCGTGGTTGTAGATCTCGCCGTTGTAGACGATGTGCAGCGAGTCGTCTTCGTTAGTCATCGGCTGATGACCGGCGGCGACGTCGACGATGCTAAGGCGGCGATGGCCGAGGCCGACGTTGCGATCGATGAAGAGTCCTTCGTCGTCGGGGCCCCGGTGTCGAATGACGTCGCGCATGGCCTCAAGCTGCGAGCGCGAAACCATCCGGCCGGACCGACTCGATAACGCTATTCCGTTAATGCCGCACATTAAAATCCATCATAACAAGAGGAACGTGTAAATACTCTCCCTGGGCTGCACAACCGCCGAGAACCGGAACGCTTTGGCCGGCTCCTTCTGACCATAA
>DASRIM010000529.1:0-8323 GCA_035649995.1 Pyrinomonadaceae bacterium
GCTCCTGTCCCGGCGGCGGTGCAGGCTTGCCTTCGATGGTGATTCCGATCGAATTGCCCTGGCGATACAGCGGGAGGTTCGAAGTCACCGCAACCGACTTAACACCCGGCAGAGCTTCAACACGTTGGATCAGATCCGCGAAGAACGCAGTTCGTCGTGTGAACTCGTCGTACTTCGAGTCTGGCAAAACCATCTTCATCGTCAACAAATTGTCGGTTCGAAAACCGGGATCGACGTTGCGCAAGCGAAGGAAGCTATTGATCAGCAGTCCGGCGCCGATCAAAAGCACGAGCGAAACAGCAACCTCCGCCATTACCAATAGGCCGCGAATGCGTTTGCCGCTGCTACCGGTGGCCGAGTCGCGTCCGCCTTCTTTAAGCGTTTCGGTTTGATTGAATCGCGCTGCCTGAAGTGCCGGCGCAAGACCAAAAATCAGACCTGTGACTGTCGACACGAGTAACGTGAAGCCAAGCACCTTCAGATCGATCGAAACCTGCTTTGCCTGCGAGATGTTTTCCGGGATGAAAGCTCGGAGCAGGATCAGTCCGCCGTACGCGATTCCCAGTCCGACAAGGCCGCCGAGTGTCGCCAACAGAACACTCTCGGTCAGAAACTGGCGGACCAAACGCCAGCGTCTCGCACCAAGCGCCACCCGCACGGCGATCTCTTTCTGTCTGACTGCGGCGCGCGCGAGTAGTAAGTTGGCGACGTTTGCGCAGGCGATCAGTAAGACCAGGCCGACCGCGCCCAGGAGAATCAGGAGCGCGGGTCTGATGTCGCCAACCGTTTGTTCGTGCAGTGAAGTCACCGCGGCGCCGAGGTCCGTATTTGATTGCGGATACTGTTGCTGGAGACGCGCGGCGATCGTGTTCATCTCGGTTTGCGCTTGCTCCAGCGTGACGCCAGGCTTGAGTCGTCCAACTACTTGCAAGTAGTGTCTGTCGCGATTGGCCGCTTCCTCAGCCGTGAACGCGATTGGCGTCCAGACCTCGTCGTCGACCGATGGAAACTGAAACCGCGCCGGCATGACGCCGACGACGACGTGAGGCTGGCTGTGCAGATTTACGGTCTTGCCGATAATGCCGTTGTCGCCGCCGAACCTTCGTTGCCACAACGTGTAACTCAACACTACGACGCGTTGCGCGCCGGGCTGGTCTTCAGCCGCGCTGAACACGCGTCCGATCAGCGGCTCGACTCCGAGCAGCGGAAAGAAGTCTGCTGAGACGCGGCGTCCTTTGAGCCGTTCCGGATCGCCGGCGCCGGTTAAGTTGAAACTCTCCTCGGCCATGGCGGCCATGCCTTCAAAGAGCGTGCTTTGATTGCGCCAGTCGATGAAGTTTGCGGCGGTGGGTGTATCGCGCGGGTAGCCGGCGCGGCTCGCGTCTTCCCAGACCATGACGAGTCGCTCGGGATCTTTATATGGCAAGGGCCGCAGCAGCACGGTATTGACGACGCTGAAGATCGCGGTGTTCGCGCCGATACCGAGGGCGAGGGCGATGATGGCGACGATGGTGAAGCCGGGGTTCTTACGCTGCATGCGCGCGGCGTAGCGCAAGTCTTGAATGAAATCGGTTAACAAGTTTGACCTCCCGCTTCCACCGGGCACGGGCGGCTCGTGGAATGGTTTCTGTACGCGCTTCAATTCATTCGGCAGCGACTCGGCATCGGCAAGCTCTCGCAATGCGATCCGCTTTGCTTCGTGGTCCGACAAGCCCTTCGCGATCGAGCGCTGATAGACGTCCTCGAGGTGCTGGTCCAACTCCTCGACGATTTCATTTTCGCGCGCCGGCTCTAACTTCAGAGTGCTCAACCGGCGTCTAATCTCGTCTTTCCAATCAGGCATGTTCAAACCAAGCCGCAATCGTCAGGCATGTTCGATTCCGGTGATACGGCTAATCGCCTGGACGAACTCGCGCCAACTATTCCGCTGCGCGGCCAGCACTTTCTTTCCTGCGGCGGTCAGGCGGTAATACCGGCGACGTCGCTGACCGGCCTTCTCCACCCATCGCCCCTGAATCCAGCCGCGCTTCTCGAGTCTGTAGAGGAGCGGATAGAGCGACGCGACATTGAACTTGAGCGTCCCTCCGGATCGTCTTTCAATGAGCGTGCCGATGTCGTATCCGTGCCGTGGCTGGTCCTCGACGAGCGAGAGTATCAACAACTCCGCACTCCCCTTCTTCAGCTCCCTATCCAACATCCTCGAACCTTTATGTGGCATAGCCATATATTATTGAGCCGCATATCACACGTCAACCATGGAAATCTCGTGCGCGAGATTCGATCTTTCGAGTTGCCGCAAAGGCACAGAAGACACAAAAAGGCACAAAGGGAGCAGTCACTCAAAGAGTAATTATCTCTTTGTGCTGGTCTCTCTGCCTTTCATGGCCTGCTTTTTGTGCCGTTGTGTGGACTGTCTTTTTGTGGCCCGAGTTACTTACACTTGCTGTAACCGCAATCGCGGCAGAAGTCGCAGCCGCTGGCGTGCTCGAGTTGGCCGTGGCACTCGGGGCAGATGCCGATCATGTTGGACATGATGGCGCCCGTGACGGGTCGTTGTTGGGGGTGAAGTTGGGATTGTTGTTTGTTCACCGCGCGCGCCGAGTCCGGTAGATCCTGGACTCGGCGAACGGTGATCATGATGCACTCAGCGACCGCTTGCTCAGGTGAGGTCAGAAGACGCTCGTTGAACCACACAGCGTGCGTGCCGGTGACTTTATTCAGACTGTAGGCTACTTCCGCGGCATCAAAACCACCACGCAGCATCTTCGAGGCAAGCAGACCCACACCACCACTAATCGGGCCGGTGGCAAAAACTTCCTGGATCATCTTGCCGTCGTGATTGACAGTGACGTAGAGGTTCTGTCCGTCGAACGGAATCTGCCACGTCGCGCCCCGCAACTCACGCGGACGCTCGATGCGAATCGCGGTCACCGCCGGCACTGGAACCACGTCCGAATGCTCGCGCGCAATCGCCTCCTGCCGCGCGGACGCATCATCCGCCGCAACCGCTTCCGCGATGCTGACCGAGCCCGTCTTCGGCGCCGCTCCAGTCA
The DNA here is from genome assembly GCA_035649995.1 of Pyrinomonadaceae bacterium. GTDB lineage: Bacteria > Acidobacteriota > Blastocatellia > Pyrinomonadales > Pyrinomonadaceae > PSRF01. The sequence continues at coordinate 3,054 of DASRIM010000529.1, forward strand.
CCGGAGCTTCGGAAACAGGCTCGACCACAGCTTCCGGATTGCAGGCGATCTCACCTTTTGGTTCTTCCGCTTTCATCGAAGTGAGCACCTGATTGTCGCGCGATCCGTCACGATAATAGCTGACAGCCTTGCAACCAAGCTGACGTCCCAGACGATACAACGCGTCGACCGATTCAACCGTGTCGTTAACCGCGCCATTGCACGTCTTCGACACACTATTATCGACGTGGCGCTGAGCAGCCGCGAGCACATGAACGTGCTGCTCAGCGCTTATGTTCATCGCCGAGATAAAATGCGGAGGCAGCTCATGTTCGTGTTCCACGACGTAAGCGGCAGCCGCATCTATCGATTCCTGATCGCATTGGTCCACGTCAATCCCGAGCGCTTGCGCCGCCAGAGTGTGAACGTAAGTGCGCGTGCCGAGCGTGTCCTTGCGCACGTAGGCCCACGAAAAGTTGGGCTCGATGCCTGACGACGTCTCAGCCACGAGCGAGATCGTTCCGGTCGGCGCGATCGTCGTCACTTCGTAGTTGCGCGGCGTAAGCGGAACGTCTTTCGGAATCCCGATCTGGTTGTACAGAAACTCAGTGTAAGCCTCACGATTCGGCTCAAACTCCGGAAACGCGCCCTTCTCCGCGCCCAGCCTGTTGCTCTCGATCCACGACTCGCGACGGACAAACCCCATCACCTCGTCCATCAGATCGATCGAAGCCGGCGAGCCATAAGTGACGTTCAGGTTCAAACAGAGATCCGCAAAACCCATGATGCCCAAACCAACCGGACGCGTACGATGCACGACGTCGTTGATCTCAGGCAGCGGCCACGCGCAGGTGTCGATCACGTTGTCGAGAAAACGAGTACACAGATGCGTCACTTCCCGCAGCCGATCCCAATCGACACGTTTTTCCGGATCGTAAAACTTCGCGAGATCGATCGATCCCAGGTTGCACGAATTCGAGAAGTGCAGGAACTGCTCGCCGCACGGATTGCACGAGTAGATCGGCCCCATCGACTTCATCATGTGATTGTGACGATTCACTTCGTCGATGAACGCGATGCCCGGCTCGGCATACTTGTGCGCGCTGGCGACGATCCGGTTCCAGATATCGGGCGCGAAAATCATTCCCGGGCGCGGCGGTTCCTCGATAGTGCAACCGGACAGGTCCGCCTTTAAAAACGCTTGCCGATCGCAGAACGTCACGGTCGATCCATCCGGCCGCCGATATATCACGTAGTCGCCATCGCGCACCGGATCGTGAATCGGCTCTTTCCACGGCTCGTCATTGAACTCCAACTGGAACCACTCGTTGTTATCGACCGCTTTCAAAAACTTGTCAGTAACGTTGACTGAGATATTGAAGTTGGTGAGCGAGTGTTGATCGTTTTTCGCGTGAATGAAACGCAGCACGTCAGGATGCGTAACGCGCATCATGCCCATGTTCGCGCCACGACGCACGCCGCCCTGCTTCACGACGTCGGTGACCTGGTTCACGATGTTCATGAACGAGACTGGACCAGACGCGACGCCCGTTGCCGAGCTGACCATCGCGCCGTGCGGCCGCAGAAACTCGTAAGTCATGCCCGTGCCGCCGCCGGTCTGATGAATCGTCGCCGCGGCTTTCGCATGGTCCATGATGCCGGAAAGCGAGTCAGGCACGTCGAGAACGAAGCACGCCGCCAGTTGTCCATTTGCCTTACCGGCGTTGACGAGACACGGCGTGTTGGGGATGAACTCGCGAGCGAGCATTACCTCGCTCATGGCGGCAAAAAACTTGTCTCGCTTTTCGCCCGTTTCGGCCTTCGAGACGTGGCCGACCACCCGTTTGACGATGTCCTCCCAGGTCTCAAAGGGCTGTCCCTTCGAGTCCTTCATGGAGTAGCGCTTGCTAACGACTTTTCTGGCGTTGAGTCCGAGTTCCTGAGTCCGTCGACGCGGGGAGACATTCGGAGAACCAACGGTGGTGCCTCCGACTTTTTTGCCGATAGCTGCGCTCATTATCTCTGCCTTTCAGAAACAGTTATGCCAAGGCGTATCTCTACGCAGATTCAATAACTTAGAGTGTGTTGCGGATATTCCGGTTGGCCACTAACTACCATCGCCAGCGCGCCGGAATATACTCCTTTGGCCGCGGCGTGTCAACCATATCTTGTGGTAATTTCCAGGGTAGGTGCTATAGGGTGTATTTTGCCGCGAATTACGCGGATTTACTTGCCTGTCCCGGTATTGGACACCAGCAACTCGTAATTCCCGATGTCCCGGTTGTGGGTGTCGAGGGCCGCAAACGTGTCGGACGTCTCCTCGAGCATCTGCTTGGTCATGGCGATCGAGTCGCTCAGTTGCTCGAAATCCAGGGACGAGACGCGCTCCGGGGTCGGCAGGGTCACGACCTGATCGTTGACCAGGCCGAAGAAGTTTTCGATCGACTGTAACTGCCCTTCCACCAGCTTCACGGAACGCTCGATGTCGTTGAACGCAGCCACGCGCCGCTTGAGTATTTCGACGTTCGCTTGTTGAATACGCCGCTCGCGATCGTCCTTCGCGGCCGCAACCGAACGCTCAGCCTGCACCAGTTGGTTCTGCACGGCCTGGCGATTGATCGAACGAAGGTGATGCTTGCGCCGGCGATAAACGTCCAACAGGTCGACGAAGTCTTCCCAACGCTGGTCCAGGCTCTGAATGTTGTGTGGGATTTGCTTGGTGCCGGTGAACTTTTTGTAGTTCGAATAGATCTGGTTCTTCATCCAGCGCAGATACTCGACCGCTTCACGTTCGCGTGGATCGAACAATTTGATCTGCGCCTCGCGCTGCTGTTCGCGCAATTTCAACAGGCGCTGCTTCTCGCGTCGATCGACCAGGCGGCGATAGATGGTACTGGCGGGCACGGTGGCGAGATAAAGCGTCTCGGTTGCTAAAGCCGCTACCAGCGGCGTGACGTCCTGAACGTAAGCTGCGGCCACGGCAAACCCAGCCATCCCCCAAAAGTTTATGGGTTCTTTGAACGCTTCTTTCAGGTACCTGATATCAAACTTGGGAAACTCGGCCATAAACTTATTGAAACGGGCGTCACAAATCATCGTGCAAAAACTGCGGGCTCAGCCGCCGGTGCCGTTGTTACCGGAGTGGCTGCTTTCACCTTCAGCGGGAAGCGCCTGCGGGGTCGGCGCGCTCGAGCCGCTGCCCAGCAGCCCCATGTCGCGTTTATACGCGAGCAACTTGTCTTGCAACTGCATGTCCAACGCTTCGCGCTCGATCTCCTGCATCTGCGTATCGACTGAAGCGGAGCCCAGTTGCATCTTGGCTTCGGCAGCAGCGGCGCGTCGATCGATCTTGTCGCGCATCTCATTGAATGTCGAGGCATCGTCGCCGAGTTGAAACGACTCCATCGTCTGCGCAAGCTGTTCCTGCAACTTCGCCTGCTTCGACTGGTTTATCAACTGCATCGCTTCAGCGGTGCGGCGCTGCATCTGAAGCACGTAATTGTCACGCGCTTTAAGTGCCTGTTTCGATGCAAGGGTGGCGTGCTCCAGTTGCTGAGCCGTCTTTTGCTGGTCGATTTGCGCCTGTTGCAACTGGCCGATGTATGCGGTGGCGATGTCGTCGCGACCCATCTTCACGGACGCTCTGATCTTCGAGTCGAGATCGATAACCTGAGCATCCAGCCGTTCCTTGTTTTTCGCGAGTAGCTTTTCGGTGGCCATGACCTGCGCGACGGAGTTATTCAACTCGGGAACGCGGTCGCGCATGTCGCGGATGGTTTGCTGAAGAATGAGTTCCGGGTCTTCAGTCTTCTCGATAATCCCTCCAAAGAGGGCACGCACGGAGCGCTTCATTCTTGTCCAAAGTCCCATTTTCCGCTCATCCTCCGGCAGCGAAATCTGAATCAAAGGTCTGGTTTGGCGGCCTTAACGCCGGTCATTCAGGCCGGCCGCGACGCTTTTAGTGTACGAAGCGCGCGCTAAGGCAGTTTCAATTCCGGCCAAAACTGTCTCGGAGTATAACAGCACTCCGTACAGCCTTCCACAAATGCAGGGCAATCCTTGAGCAAGAACAAGTCAGGAACGGCAACGCCCCGCTGTCGTGCCGGCGTGGGCGCGCTCTGCTTGCCCCCTTCCCGGCTTGTTCTTCACTCCCTACTCTTTGACAACGATGAGCGCCCGATGTCGCTGCGAAACTGCATTCCCGGCCAATAAATCTTTTGCAACGACTGATAACAAAGCTGAAGCGCATCAGCCAGGTTCTCAGCCGCCGCAGTTACGCCGAGAACTCGTCCGCCCATAGCCGTAAACTTACCGTCCGGCCCCAGTGACGTTCCCGCGTGAAAAACCTGAACAACGCCTTGATCGACCTGGTCGAGACCTTCGATTTCCGCGCCCGTATCGTACTTGCCGGGATAACCGCGATTCGCCGCCACCACACACGCTGATGAACCCTTCGTCCACTCCAGGTCGAGCTGCCCGAGCGTGCCGTTGCGAACGGCGTCAAACACCGACGACAAGTCCGTCTTCAGTCGAATCAATATTGCCTGCGTTTCCGGGTCGCCGAAGCGGACGTTGTACTCCAACAGCTTCGGCCCGTCCGGAGTCAGCATCAACCCCAAAAACAACACGCCTTTGAAAGCGAATCCCTCCTCACGAGCACCGGCCAGCGTCGGCTCGACGATTTCACGAACGGCCCGCTCCAGCGTCGCTTCGTCCAAAACGGAAACGTCAGTGATACTTCCCATCCCGCCAGTGTTCGGACCGGTATCGTTATCGCCGATTCGCTTGTGGTCACGCGCCGGCGGCATCAACGCGTAATTCTTGCCGTCCGCGAAGAGCAACAGCGACGCTTCCGTCCCGGTCAACGCCTCCTCAAGCACTACGCGTTCCGCTGCCTTGTCTCCCGCAACGTGACGGACCATCAAATCGTCAACGGCCGTCTCCGCCTCCGCACGACTCGCAGCGACGACGACGCCCTTGCCGGCCGCAAGCCCGTCAGCCTTGATGACGACAGGCGAATCAGCCGGACCAAACTCACCGCTCCGCAAACACTCGAGCGCCTGCGCGGGTGAGTCCGCAACGCGATAGACCGCCGTGGGAACGCTATGCCGGGCCATGAAGTCTTTCGCAAAAATCTTGCTTCCTTCCAACCTGGCGGCGGCGCTGCTCGGGCCAACGATTGGCAGGCCTTTTGCCTCAAACAAGTCAACGATCCCCGACGTCAACGGCGCCTCGGGTCCAACGAAAGTAAGGTCTATGTTTTCCGACTCCGCAAATTGGGCCAAAGCCGC
>DASRIM010000530.1:0-29934 GCA_035649995.1 Pyrinomonadaceae bacterium
CGCGCTGCTGCTGCCGCACGGCACCGACGCTCTGCGCGTTGCGATCTCGGCGGCGATCGATCACGACGGCATCGAGTACGGCGGCGAGATCATCGTGCCGAACCTGTCGTTCATCGCCAGCGCCACGACGGTGCTCGATCGGCAGTTTGGCGTCGCATTAGTCGACGTCGATCCCGAGACTTACCTGCTCGATCCGCAGCGCGTCGAGGAAGCGATCATTCCCGGCAAGACACGCGCGATCATGGCCGTTCACCTGTTCGGCCAAACGGCCGACATGACCGCGCTGCGCGACATCGCCAAGCGGCATTCGCTCGTCCTGCTGGAAGACGCGGCGCAGGCGCACGGCGCGATCCACGAGCTCGGCCGCGCCGGTTCGATCGGCGACGCGGCTGGATTCAGTTTTCAATCTTCGAAGAACTTGTCGGGCGGTGAAGGCGGCGCGTTTACGACGAACGATGCGCAGATCTTCGAGCGCGGGTACTCGTTTCACAACGTCGGCCGCGCACGCCGCGGCGGACAGCGTTGGGGCCACCATTCGCTCGGCTTCAACATGCGCGCCAGCGAATACGTGGCGGCCATACTGCTGCACCGTTTGCAGAAACTCGAAGCGCAGCAGCAGCGCCGGGCGGCGAATTTTCAGAAACTGCGCGAGTACATCGGCGACGTCTCGTGTCTGCGGCCGCTGGGTATCGAAAAAGGCGTGCAGCGTCACGGCGTTCACATGTTCGTGATGCGCTACGATCCGGAGGAGTGCGGCGGTCTGGGTATCGAGGATTTCATCAGCGCCGTGCAGGCGGAAGGACTTCCGCTCAATCGCGGTTACACGGCCACGATGGCCCAACAACCAGCTTTACAACTCATCCAGGACAAACATTCGTCGTACCTGCGCGTGCTGCCCACGCCTGTTGCGGACGAGGCGGTCAGGAACATGCTGTTCCTCGCGCACGACATCTTTCTGGGCAGCGAGTCTGACATGGGCGAAATTGCGGCTGCGTTCGCGAAAGTCCAGGCGAGGTACAACGCCACGGGTGTGAAGCGCAAGGTCGAAGCGCCTGTGGCTGTTGTTGCGCCTGCGCCCGTTGTAACCGCCAGTCAGGGGGCAACTCAGGCAGCAACCGCAAAGGCCATTCGATTCGGTGTGATCGGGCTCGGGATCATGGGCCAGGAGCATGCGAGAGTCATCAAGTCCAATCCGCTGTTAAAACTTGCCGGGGCTACTGACGCCCAGGCCAGCGGACGGAAAGTCGCTGCCGATCTCGGGGGCAAGTGGTTCGACAGTGCTGAAGAGATGGTCCGCAGCGGCGACGTCGATGCGGTCGTGATCGCGACGCCGCACTGGCAGCACGCGGAGATCGCAGTCAGTGCGCTGAAAGCCGGTCTGCACGTGCTGTGCGAGAAGCCGCTGTCGGTAACGGTCGCGCAGGCGGACGAAGTGTTGAAGGCGGCGGAGCAGAGTCGCGGCATGTTTGTCGTCGTACACCAGAAACGGTTCGAGCCGGCATATCTCTACGTCAAGCAGTTGCTGGACAGCGGCGAGTTGGGGCCGGTGTATCGCGCGTCGATGATCGAGTCGGCGTGGCGTTCGGAGGCGTACTATCAATCGAGCCCGTGGCGCGGGACGTGGCGCGGCGAAGGCGGCGGCGTGCTTTTGAACCAGGCGCCGCACATTCTCGATCGCTATGCGTGGCTTTGCGGTATGCCGGAGGCAGTCACGGCGCGCTGCGACACCAACTTGCACGCGATCGAGGTTGAAGACACGGCGAGCGCGATCCTGTATCACGCGAACGGTGCTCACGGCTACATTCACATCAGCACGATCGAAGCGCCGGCGATCTCGCGCATGGTTTTGTGTTGCGATCGCGGGCGCGTGACGGTTGAAAACGGAAAAGTGCAGGTGACGAAGCTGCGCGATTCGATTCGCGAGCGTACGGCCAACGACACGCAACTGATGGGCGCGCTCGCAAGCGAAACGCGCACGATAAATCTTCCGACAGACGGCGACGTGCTCGGCGTCTTCTACGACGACTTTCTCGCGGCCGTTCACGGAACGGGAAGTTTGACTTGTCCGGGTTACGAAGGACGAAACGCGGTCGAGCTCGCCAACGCGATGTTGTTGAGCTCGGCGCAAGGATCGTCGGTGAGTTTGCCGTTGGATCGGCAGCAGTATTCCGAGTTCATGGAAAAGAAGCTGGCACAGGAGCTTCAGGCAGTTTGAGATTTAACTGATGTGCGGCACCGCAGGTTTAGCAGGATCAGGCGATCGCGAAGAAGCCCAGTTTCGCGTCCGCCGGATGATGTCCACTCTCGCGCGCCGAGGCCCGGATGGTGAAGGGCTTGAAGTTTGGCCCGGCGAGAGCGGAGTCGCGGCCGTGCTCGGTCACCGGCGGCTGTCGATCTTCGACTTGAGCGACGCGGGACGGCAGCCGATGTTGTCTCCTGACTCGTCGGTCGGGATTGTTTTCAACGGCGCGATCTACAACTTCCGCGAGCTGCGCGTCGAGTTAGAAGCGGAAAACTATAAGTTCAAAAGTCACACCGATACCGAGGTCCTGGTCCACGGATACGATGCCTGGGGACTCGATCGCCTCCTCGACAAAATCCGCGGCATGTTTGCGTTCGCTCTCTGGGACGATCGCAGGCGCACGCTGTTTCTCGTTCGCGATCGTCTGGGCGTCAAGCCGCTGCTGTACGCGTGCCGCGACGGGCAGATCGCTTTTGCCTCGACAGCTCGTGCTTTGCGTGCCGGCGGCTTCGTCGACGAGATCGACGATCGAGCGATCGCTGACTACCTCGAATTTGGTTATGTGACTGACGACCGCTCGATCTATCGCGGCGCGCAAAAGGTTGCGGCGGCGACTGTCGTCGAATGGTGTGACGGCCGGGTTCAGAAACGCGAGTACTGGCGGCCGCCGGTTCCGTCGGACACGCAGCCTTCGTTTGCCGAAGCGGTGGAAGAGACCGAACGGCTGTTTCTTCGCGCAGTCGAGAAGCGTCTTTACGCGGACGTGCCGGTCGGATCGCTTTTGAGTGGCGGCATCGACTCGAGCCTCGTTTGTTGGGCCATCGCGCAACTCGGCGGCGACGTTACGGCGTTCACTGTCGGCACTCCCGGCGATCCGGCGGACGAGACGGCGGACGCGGTCGAGACTGCGAAGCATCTTGGTATTCGTCACCAGGTACTCGAACTGGCCGGCGATACCGGATCGAACCTCGACGAGTTGGTCTCCGCTTACGGCGAGCCTTTCGCTTGCGCGTCGGCGCTCGGCATGTTGCGTGTGTCGAAGGCCGTGCGCGGGTCCGCGACTGTGCTGCTGACCGGCGACGGCGGCGACGACGTGTTTCTCGGTTATCCCGAGCATCGGCATTTGTGGTTGGCCCAAAAGCTTGCTCGTTCGCTGCCGGGGTTTGTCGCGAACGGGTGGCGCGCGAACCGCGACAGGTTTCCGCAAGTGGGCTCGCTCAAGCGACTGCGGTCGTTTCTCAATTATTCGACTGGCGGTCTTGGGGCGGTCGCTTGCGCTCACGATGGCCTGCCGTCGTATGAGCGATACGGGATGTTGGGTGAACGATTGCGCGGTGTTTCAGTGTCGCAAAGAGATATCGCCTGGTCGGCTGAGTCGGGGCGCAACGTGTTGGCGGAGTTTTTGGAGTATGACCGCGCGGGCAGGTTTGTCGGCGAGTACATGACGAAGGTCGATGGCGCGACGATGTTTCACTCGCTGGAGGCGCGGTCGCCGTTTCTGGATCAGGAGCTGTGGGAGTTTGCGTCGGGGTTGGCGTTTGAGACGCGGTTGCATGGTGGAAATTTGAAGGCTGTGTTGAGGGAGTTGGCGCGGCAGAAGATGGGTGACCGGCTGGCGAGTGGAAGGAAACGCGGATTTACCATACCGGTCGGGCGCTGGCTGGTCGGGCGCTGGCGCGACGCGCTCACTGAGTCGCTGCAAACGTCCGTGTTGGAACGCGAAGGCTGGATAAATTCACGCGCCGCCCTCGCTCGCCTCAACGTCGCCGCCGAACAAGGCTCCGCACCGAATCAACTTTGGTACATCTTCGTCCTCGAGTCGTGGCTGCGGCATGAACAAAATCGCGGCGAACCGCAACCCGCTATGATCCCTACTGTCGAACGACCCGCAGGAACCCCAATTGGAATCCAGGCCCGCTGAACCGCAACCCGCCATGATCCCTACTGTCGAACGACCCGCAGGAACACCAATTGGAATCCAGGCCCGGCCCTGAAGGGAAATCTGGAAATCAACATGTTTTACAATTTTCTATTTTTTGTGGCTGATGGCCTGTCTGTCATTGTCACCAGCAGTTCTTTTGATATAAGCTCTGCAACGACTTAAACCCAGAGTCAGTTACAGAACACCCGCTCTCCCGCGAGGAAATTGCCCTTTCTTGCGTGAAGCTTTTCGGGGAACCAATATGAGTGTCCAGGCCACCAAGCACTATTGGCGAGCCTTTGCCATCATCTCTGCCATCCTTTTCACCTATGCCGCGGTATTGGTGAAACTCTCCTCAAACTGGTGGTCCGACGAGAATTACTCGCACGGCCTACTCATCCCGTTCATAATCGGATATATCCTTTGGCTGGAACGAGATAAGCTCGCCGCCGCACCCAAACACGCCGCCACGCTGGCGGGCGGAATCATCGTCGCCCTGGCGCTGTTTGCATTGTGGATCGGCGTCGCCGGCGCGGAACTGTTCAGCCAGCGCATGTCGCTGGTCCTGCTAATCGCCGGCGCCGTGATCTATTTCTGGGGCTGGCGGCTGTTGCGGCTGGTATGGGTGCCGCTGGCGCTGTTGGTTCTGGCCATTCCGATTCCCGCGATTATCTTCAACAAGATCGCGTTTCCGTTACAGTTATTCGCTTCCCGGTGCGCCGTTTGGTCCATGAGCATGTTCGGAATTCCGGTCCTGCGCCAGGGTAACGTCATCGAACTGAAACCACTGAACTCAATCGACACCCGAAAGCTCGAGGTCGTCGAAGCGTGCAGCGGAATCCGTTCGCTCATGACTCTCGTCACGCTCGCCGTAGTGTTCGCTTACTTTACGCATCCCCGTTCGGATAACACGCAAGGGAAGGGCGGGAAGTTTGGCTGGCTGCGCACTTACGGCTTCTGGCGGTCAACGATTCTCGTGTTCTCCGCGGTTCCTATCGCGATTTTCACTAACGCGCTGCGCGTCAGCGGCACGGGCGTTCTATCGCACTATTATGGAACGCAGGTTGCTGACGGATTCTTCCACTCGTTTTCAGGTTGGGCCATTTATATCGTCGCCTTCCTGCTTCTGTTTGGTGTCGGCTGGATTCTGGATCGCTTCAAACCGTCGCCGGCGCCCCAAACAACGATCCAAAGTGCGGGAGTGGGAGAGAGAACTACGCGCGAGCAACCGAGCGCCGTCGCAACAACGGCGACCAGCGTCGTTCGAGCAGAGGGAGCAGAATGAGTAAATCGTCAGTGCGCTTTGTGGTTTTACTCATCGCGATCGTGGCGGTCGGCGTCGTGGTCAACACGTGGGCCTATCTCGGCGAAGCGCATGTGGACCGCAAGGAGTTGAAAAACTTCCCGGAACAGATCGGCGAATGGCGGCAGGGCAGACCGGACCACATTCTGGACGACGCAACGCTCACAGTGTTGCGCGCCAGCGATTATTTATGGCGCGACTATCTCCGCGCTGACGGTCAGATGGGCAATTTCTACGTCGGCTATTACGCGAGCCAGCGTGAAGGCGCTTCGTACCATAGCCCGCTGAACTGTTTGCCAGGCTCCGGCTGGACATTGAGCCAGCCGGGAAAAGCGATGATCCCGCTGCCGGACGGTTCTTCGTTCGCCGCCAACAAGTACGTGATTGAAAACGGCGACGACCGAAGTTTGATGATTTACTGGTACCAGGGCCGCGGGCGCACGGTCGCGAGTGAGTATTGGGGAAAGATTTACACCGTGATCGATAGCGTTCGCCTGCGTCGTTCAGACGGCGCATTGGTGCGAGTGACTGTGCCGCTCGGAGAGTCGGAGGACGTCGCACTGGCGGCGGCAACGGACCTGGCGAGCAAGACGGCCGCGGCGTTGGGAGAATTTGTACCGAATTGACGGAACACGATTGGGATTCGCTGTTTAGCAGTTAATGTAATCGCCGGTTCACGTTTGGCAATTGCCCGCCAAGCGTAAGCTCGGCAAAAGTCGGATTCACTGCCGGTTAGCCGCGGTGAACTACGGAGCAAATGTCGATGAAAAACGAGTGCTACGGTTTACGGTTCTACACACCACTTCTCTGCCTGCTTTTGGCCGCTGTCATCTCTCTGAGCGGCTGCACCAACGCAGAACAAGCCAAGGCCGCACACCTGGAACGCGGCGAAGCCTACCTGAAAGACGGGAAATACCAGGAGGCGTCGCTCGAGTTTCGCAACGCTTTGCAGATCGACGATAAATCGGCGCCGGGCCATTGGGGGCTCGCGCGTGCTTACGAAGGGCTCCAGCGCCTTCCGGAGATGGTCACCGAACTCCAGAAGACGATCGAAAACGACAAGAACAATCTCGACGCGCACGTGAAGCTCGGCAACTACTATTTCGCGGCCAGCAAGGGATATCCGGACATGGCGAAAGAAGCGGAACGCCTTGCCCGCGTAGTTCTCGAGCGCGATCCCAATCACATCGAAGGTCACATCCTGTTGGGCAGCATTTTGTTTGGGCAAGGCGACAAGGACCAGGCGGTCGCCGAGCTGAACAAGGCCATCGACTTGAATCCGAACCGCATCGAGTCGTACCTGAGCCTCGCCCGTTTCCACGTCGTCAACAAAGATCCGCAGAACGCGGAAGCAACGTACAAGAAGGCGATTTCAATTAACGCCAACTCCGCGCTGGCCCATAGCGAGTACGGAAAGTTTCTGGTTCAGAGCAATCGCATGCCCGAAGCGGAAGCGGAGTTGAAGAAGGCCGTCGAGGTTGGTCCAACCGACCGCAACGCGCGCTTCGTGCTGGCAAGTTTCTATCTCGTCAACAGGCGGTTTGACCAGGCCGAAGCTGAGTTCAAGAACCTCGCGGCGCTCGACGCCGACAAACCCGAAAGCCAGGTGGTCCTCGCCGATTACTACTCCGCCGTCAATCGCATGGACGATGCGATCAAGATCTACCAGGACGTGCTCGCCAAGTCGCCCGACTACATGCAGGGACGATACCGTCTCGGCGAGATCCTGTTGATGCGAGGCGACACGCAAGGCGCCACGCAACAGATCGACGAGGCGCTGAAGAGAGACAAAAACGATCGGCAGGCGCTTTTGCTGCGCGCTCGTATTCGCATGCAGGGCAACCAGCCCGATGGCTTGAAGGCGGCGATTGAAGATCTCAAGAACGTCTTAAAACAAGAGCCCAACTCCCGCTTCGGCTTGTACTACATGGCCCAGGCAAACTTCGGTTTGCAACTGATCGATCAGGCACGCGCGTTCGCGGGCGAACTGGAGAAGAACTACCCCGATTACCTGCCCGCCAAGTTGATGCAGGTGCAGATGACGATGTACGGCGCCGATGCTAACGGGCTGAAGACCGGGATTTCGCTGGCTACGGAGCTACTGAATCGCGTGGCCAGGACGGCGCCCGATCCGCGGGAAAACACAGCGCAACTGCTCGGCGAGATTGCCGAACGCAGTTACCTCGCCCGAGGCGCCGCGCAGTTGGCCCTGAAGAACGTCGCGGCCGCACGGCAAGACTTCGAGGCAGCCAGACAGATCGCTCCGGGTGACCCGTCGGTCTACAACAGCCTCGCGCTCGTCGCGGTGGAGGAAAACAAAACCGAGGAAGCACTCGCGTCTTTCGAGAACGCGTTGCGAGTCGACGCCACTAACTTCACGGCACTGAATGGCATGCTCGCCATTTACGCCCGCAACAAAGAGGTCGACAAGGCGCACGCCAGGTTAGACCAACTGCTCGCTTCGTACCCGAACAGCGCGACGCTTCACTACTTCAAGGGGCAGGCCTACGGCATGCAGGGCAATGCCTCGGCCGCCGAAGCTGAGTTGCGCAAATCGCTCGAGCTCGACAGCAATTACATTGCGTCTTATTCGGCGCTCGGTGCGCTGTTCACCAATCTGAAACAGGAAGATCGCGCTATCGCCGAGTACAAGCGAATCCTCGCGATTCGTCCGGACAACTCGACCGTCTACACCTTGATCGGCATGCTCGAGTACGCGCGCCAGAATTACGACGGCGCGGTGGACGCTTACCGCAAAGCGCTCGAGAAAGATCAGAACGCAGTCATCGCCGCCAATAACCTCGCGTGGCTTTACGCCGACATGTCGAAGGGCAATCTCGACGAAGCATTGCGATTGGCCCAGGGCGTGGTGCAGAAGAACCCGAACATCGCCGGGTTCCTCGATACGCTTGGTTGGGTCTATTACAAAAAGAACCTGAACGACCTGGCGATCGACCAGTTACAAAAAGCGGTGGCCCTCGATGAAGCCGCCGCGCGCACAGCGAATAGCGCGCCGAGCCCGACTTATCAATACCATCTCGGACTAGCCCTGAAAGGAAAGGGCGACAGGGAAGGCTCGCGACGCGCGCTGGAAACAGCGTTGCGCATCGCCGAGCAGAACCCGCAGCGGCCTTTTGCGGGTTTGGATGACGCGAGAAAAGCGCTCGCGTCTTTGTAAACAGTTTAGTGCGAGATAAGCAGAAGAGGAGTGCGATATGAGCGTTGAATTTCGACAGCGAACCCCCGGTGAATACGTGAAGATCCTCCGGCGACGGAAGTGGTTGATCATTCTGCCGGTCATCGCCGTGTTTAGCGCGGTGAGCTATGTCGTTTACAAGTTGCCGGACGTGTACCAGTCAAGCACGCTCATCGTCGTCAAACCGTCGACACTGCCGCAGTCCGTCGTATCGGCACAGGAAGACGCGTTAACCCGGCAGTTGGCGAGCATCACGCAAACCGTGGCGAGCCGCAGCTCGCTCGAGCCGCTCGTGCAAAAGTACGAGCTGTACAGCGCCGAAAGGGCGCGTGGCGAGGCAACTGAGTCGATCATCGACATGGTGCGGAAGGACATCAGGGTCAACGTCAACACCCGCAACGACATTACCAACGGTTTCGACATCAGCTTCCGCTACCGCGATCCGCGCATCACGCAAGCCGTGACCGCGGACTTGGCGGACAAATACATCAGTCAGCAGTTGGCGGAACAGGTGAGCGCGGGAAAGGCGGCGCTACAGTTCATCGACAATCAGGTCGCGCAGACCAAGCAGGAGCTCGACGAAATCGACTCCCGCCGTCTCAAGTTCATGCAGGAAAACCTCGGAATCCTGCCGACTTCTACGGGGTCGTTATTGGGCGTATTGACGGGACTGCGCGAAAACCAAAATGCGCTCATCACGGAAGTCGGCCGTCTTCAGGATCGACGCGCTTCCATCGCGAGCCAGTTGACGCTGATGAAAAAGCAGACGGAGCAACTCACCGAACAAGCTGCCGAGGATAAAACCGATCCGAAGCTGACTCTTGCCTGGGCCGAACTGGTCAAGAGAAAAGCCGATCTTCAGGCCGAACTACAGCGCATGCGCACCGAGTACAAGGAAAAGCATCCCGATGTGCAGGCCAAGATCGCGCAAATCGAGTCGGTTACCAAAGACATGGACCAGATGATTGCTGAGTGGAAGGAACGCATCGCCGCGCAGCAGAAGAAGTACAGAGACCGTCCGGATCTGCAAGTCGCGGCCGCCGAAGCGGAGATCAAAAACATCGACAGTGAAATCGCGCGCCAGCAGAAGGTGCTTGCCGATAGCGAAAAGCAGATCGGCGACATCACCGGCCGCATCAACGCCGTGCCAGGCGCCGAGGTTGCTCTCGGTGCGTTGGACCGCGAGTACGACACCAAGAAGTCCGCGTACGACAAGCTTCTCATCGAGCAACAAAAAATTGCTCTGGCGTCAGACGCAGCGGGAGCACAACAAGCACAGGGCATCCAGGTCATCGACGCCGCGTACTTTCCGACGAAGCCGGTCGCTCCGAAGCGGTTATTGCTGGCCGGTTTCGGATTAGTGGCAGGACTTGGGCTCGGCCTCCTGCTCGTGGGCATTTTCGAAGTCCCGCTGTTGCTTACGATTCAAAGCAGCGAAGACGCGCGTCATTACACCAATCTGCCCGTGCTGATCACGGTTCCCGAACTGATGACGCCGCAGGAAGCGAGAGCCTTACCGCGGCGGCGCAAGCTGCTTCTGGCCGCGGGCATGGTGGCTACGATCGTCAGCATTCCCTTGCTGGCGCTCGCGTTGAAGATGACGCACGTTTTCGAGTTCCTGATGCAGTCGTCAGGCCGCGCTTAGTTTCGACGCGCATGTTTACGGACGGCACTGGAGGTTAAAAGAGTGTACGCAGAATTCTATGGATTAAAAGAGTTGCCTTTCGCGTTAACTCCCGATCCGCGCTTTATTTACTTCACGCCTTCGCACACGGAAGTGATGGCCAATCTCCACTACGGAATCGAGAGTGGAAAAGGCCTGGTCGTGGTGACGGGTGAAGTCGGGACCGGAAAAACCACCATCCTGCGCTGGATGATGCAGCGACTGGACCGCACGGTGCTGGTCGCTTACATCTTCAATCCACGCTTGTCGGTGCCGGAGTTTTACCAGCACGTCTCGTCGTTGCTCGACGTGCAGAAGTGGGAAACGAAGTCGGAGTTGTTGCTGGAGTTGGGCCGCGCGCTCGAGTCGCGGCATTCACGCGGTTTGCGCACGGTGCTGATCGTGGACGAAGCGCAGGGTTTGTCGCCGCACGTTCTCGAAGAGATTCGACTGCTTTCGAATTTCGAGTCGAACACGGCGAAGCAGTTGCAGATCATCCTGACGGGCCAGCCCGAGCTGCGCGACGTTCTCAACAATCCGGATCTTCGCCAGCTCAAACAGCGCGTCGCGCTGCGCTGCGTAATCAAGGCGTTGCCGAACGTCGAGGAGACGGATCGTTACATCATCTCGCGGCTGCTGGTCGCGGGCGCGGAACGGACCGACATCTTCTCGCCGGCCGCTGTCGATTTCATCTTCCGTTGTTCGGAAGGCATTCCACGCAACATCAACAATCTTTGCGACAACGCGCTGCTCGCGGGTTACGCCGCGGGCGAGACGGTCATCAGCCGCTCCATCATCGAGGAAGTCGCCGAAACATTCGACATGCTGCCGCGCGCTAGCTCAGCAAGTCAGCCGCCGCCCGACCGCGAAGCGCCGGCCAACATTTTTACGCCAACGGGTCGAGCCGAATTATGGGCCGCGGGAAACACCGCGACTGACAACGATCAAGAAAACGCTAGACCGATCCCGATTGAATCAACTTAGTGACCACTCGTTTTTCACGGTTACGAAGTTTGAGAGGTGACGTTAATGGGAAGAGTATTTGATGCAATAAGAAAATCGAGCGCCGCAACCGATAACGGCAAGGCGCCGAAACGACAATCAAGAGATACACAGCGCCGCGATGAAGGCCAGCGGGTTGCACCGCCGATGCCTTCCGCCCGGGAAATCGAAGAGCAGCTTTTTGCCGGCTCTACGATCATGACTGTTTCCGGTGAGACGGCGCGAAGTTCAGCGTCCTCTGCGCACACTGCGGATGTACCCGGCGGGTCGGCACTCCCCGGCGGAATTGCTTCGCGTGATGCTGGGGCAACTTTGGACGCTGCCGGTGCGGCGCGCGCCGGAGGATTTGTCAGTTATGACATTTCTCCTGCGCGCGTCGAACCACATCTCGTGGCCATCAGCCAGCCTCGCTCGGCGTACTGCGAACAGTTTCGTTCGCTGCGCACGCGCATTCTCCAGGCCGGCGAGCGTCTCCAGACGCGGGCCCTGGTTGTCACCAGCACGGGAGTTGCCGAAGGCAAAACGCTGACTGCGCTCAACCTCGGCTGGCTGCTTGCCCAGACTGAAGGCCTGCGCGCGCTGGTGATCGATAGCGACCTGCGCCGGCCCTGCGCCACCGACTATTTCGGCATCGATGCTCACGAAGGACTCTCCGAAGTGCTTGGCGGTCAGCTCAGTTTGGAAGACGCGATTGTGCGGCTCGATCCGGCGGGGATGTATCTGCTGCCGGGCGGCAAACCGAGAGACGACGTTGCCGAGTTGCTTTCCGGACCAACCTACGAGCGCGTGCTGAAGGAAGCCCGGCGCATGTTTGACTACATCATCATCGACGCGCCTCCGCTCGGCATCTTCACCGATGCGAACGTGCTCATGTCGCGCGCTGACGGCGCGCTGCTCGTCGTGCGCTCAGGCAAGACGCGTTACGCCGCCGTCGACAAGCTGCTCGAGCAGATCCCGCGCGAGAAAGTGATGGGCGTCGTACTCAACCGTGCTGACGAACAGCCCGAATCAAACTCGTATTACTACCAGTATCGCTACAGCAATCGCGAGCCGCAGGTTAACGGTTCGCGGAAAAAAGCAATTCAGGAACAACATTCCGAGGAGGAGGTTACGGTTCTTAATTGACGGCCCTGCGCTTAAATGGACGGACGGTTTTGCTGATCCTCGCCGAGGCGGCACTGGTGTACGGCTCGATTATCGGCGCCGTGTACCTGCGCGTCGGCGCTGAGGATGCGTCTTTCGAGTTGGTGATCAGGAACGGCTACTGGAAAGCCGCCGTCGCCACCTTCTTTTGTCTCGCTGGTTTCTACCTGTTCGATCTGTACGACTTTATCGTCATGCACGATCGCCGCGAGTTGGTGCTGCGTTTGGTCCAGGCACTGGGCCTCGCGTGGATTGCGCTGGCGCTCTCGTTCTATCTGTTTCCGAACTTGATGTTGGGCCGCAGCATCTCGCTGATCTCGCTGCCGTTGGCGCTTTTCCTGATGGTGGGCTGGCGAGTATTGATTCACTGGATCTGGGGCCGTCCGGGATTCGGCGAAAAGATTCTGATCGTCGGTTCGGGCGAGTCGGCAGTCGAGATTGCGCGTGAAGTTTTGACCCGGCGGCATGCCGGTTATCGCATCGTTGGTTTTGTCGGCACTGACTCCGAACAGGTCGGGAAGAGCTTGATCAACCCGCGCGTCATCGGCCTGACTGACGAGCTCGGCGACGTAGTGAAGCGCGAGAACGTCGATCGCATCGTCGTCGCGATGGGTGAGCGGCGCGGCCAGTTTCCGACCGATAAACTCTTGCAACTGAGTCTCGCCGGTCACGTCTCCATCGAGGAGGGCGCCGCGTTTTACGAACGCATCACCGGACGCGTATCGCTGAGTATGATTCGCCCGTCGTGGCTGATCTTCACGGGCCCCGGGCGCAAAGCCAAACTCGCCTCGATTTCACGCAGCGTAGTGCATCGATTGGCGGCGCTGGTCGGCGCGATCCTTTCGCTGCCGATCGTGATCGTGACCGCGATACTGATCAAACTCGATTCGCGCGGCCCGGTCTTTTACAAACAGGAACGCGTCGGCAAAAACGGCCGCACGTTCGTGCTGACAAAGTTTCGCTCGATGAGAGTGGACGCGGAAGCCGATGGGCCCGTCTGGGCCAGCAAAGGCGACGATCGCACCACTCGCGTGGGCCGCGTCATTCGCAAGATTCGCGTCGACGAGATTCCGCAGTTCTGGAACATCCTGAAGGGCGAGATGAGTTTCGTCGGCCCGCGGCCTGAACGCCCGCATTTCGTGTCCCAGCTCGCGCAAGAGATTCCGTATTACGAGCAACGCCACCTGATTGCGCCGGGTCTAACGGGTTGGGCGCAGATCAAGTATCCGTACGGCGCCTCGATCGAAGACGCCAGGCAAAAATTGCAGTACGACCTTTTCTACATCAAGAACCATAGCCTGGTGTTCGACGCAATCATCGTGTTTGAGACGATTAAGATCATTTTGTTTGGGCGCGGCGCCCAATGATTTCCGGGATTCCCGGGTTGGAGGTTGAAAGATGACGAAGAAGAACAAACCAATGGCCTTGGCGATCGCGTTGCTGCTTATCGTGACGACGGTCGGGTTCGCGCAGACGCAAAACGATCCGCAAAAACAAAGACCGCGGACGACGTCGAACGAGAACAAGAAGCCAGTCACCGGCGATCGGCTCGAGCCTGACGATACGTCGTCGCGCCCGTCTGACTTGCCGGACGAGGTAGTCGCGAACCGCAGGGAACAGATGTCTGAAGAGGAAGCAGCGGTCAATCCGTATTACAACAACTTCTTCAGCACCTATCGTCTGGGCCCCGAGGACGTCATTTCAGTCGAGGTATTCAACCAGGAGCGCTACACCCGCAAGGGCATCATCATTCCACCGAGCGGCCGCATCTCGTTGCAACTGATCCAGGGCGGAGTTTTCGTCAACGGCAAGACCGTGCAGGACGTGGAGAAGATCATCGCGAAGCACTACGAGGAATTCATTATCGATCCACAGGTGACGGTGACGTTGGAAAAAGCGCAGTCGTATCGCTACAGCATCATCGGCGACGTGCTCCAGCCAGGCGTTCGTCTGATGAGCCGCCGCTTGACCGTCACGGAAGCGATCGCGGAAGCCGGCGGCGTGCTGACTACCGGCGACAGGAGCAAGGTCACTGTGCTGCGTCGAAAGCAGGACGGCGGCATGGACCCGATTACGATCAACGTGTCGGCGATCTACAAGGGCAAGGCGGCTGACAACTTTTATCTCGCGCCGGGAGACCAGGTCCTCGTTCCGGGCAACAAGTTCAAGTCGTTCCAAAAGATCATGGCCCTGGCGAATGTGGCGAGCTTTGCGAGGATCTTTACCGGCGGCTGGTAAACAAGGATGAAACGGATCGTTTGTATCTGTGTTCTTCTTTTAGCGGCACAGCCGGCGCTGGCCCAAACGGGCCAAACAGGCTCTTGGGCGCGCCAGAAGCCCGGAACGATGGCCTGGCTGCGCTCGGTTTTCTTCCTCGATCAAAACCGCGGTTGGGCCGTTGGCGGCAATGGAACGATCCTGCGCACGCTCGACGGCGGCCGAACCTGGGAAGCGCGACCGGCGTTCGGCAACGACATCGTCCGCGACGTCTTCTTTCTCGACCAACAGAATGGCTGGCTCGTCTGTGAAGTTAACGCTTACGCGTTGAAGTCCGACAGCGATCCGCGCGCTTACCTGATGAAGACCACGGACGGCGGTGAAAACTGGAACCGGCTGGAGGTCAAAGGTTTCGAATTCGATGCCGTCATCGCGCGTGCGGTGTTCAGTCGCGGCGGACGCGGCTGGGCCTTCGGCGAACAGGGCGCGATCTACACGACGCGCGATTCGGGCGAAACGTGGAGCCGTTTGCAATCACCGACACGGCGTCTGCTGTTGGGCGGGATCTTCGTCGACGACGATCGCGGTTGGATCGTCGGCGCCGGCGGCACGATCATTCAAACGTCCGACGGTGGAGAGACGTGGTACCAGTCGCGACTGCCGCAAGTAGAGAAAACGGTGCGCTTCACCGCCGCTTCTTTTGTCGATAACCGCCTCGGATGGGCCGTCGGCAGCGGCGGCAGCGTCTTTCGCACAAACAACGGCGGCCGCACGTGGCAGCGGCAGGATTCGGGCGTGGACGTCGACCTGATGGACGTGAAGTTTCTGGACGCGAATGAAGGTTGGGCCGTCGGCGCCGAGGGAACGATCATCCACACCGTCGACGCGGGTCTTCATTGGACCAGCGAGCGCAGCGAGGCGCACCATCTGCTCGAGAGAGTTTTCTTCACCGATAAAACGCGCGGCTGGGCCGTAGGTTTCGGCGGCACTGTCGTGTCGTACCACCGCTAAGGTTAAACGCCATGAAGTCACTTATTGCACTCACTATTATTGGTTTGATCTGTGTTACCGCGGTTGCGCAAAACAACGATCCCGTCGTGACTTTGCGCGATCAGATCGAAGCGGCGGTCGAGCCGGAAGATCGCATTCGTCTGCAACTCAAGCTCGCGGACCATCTTGTTTCCACCGGACACAGGACGGAAGCACTCAAGGAGCTGGATGCGATTGCGCAATCCGGCGCGTTCGATCCGCCGGGCTTTTACAACCTCGGCAACTCCTACGCACGGCTCGGCGAGTCCGATGCGGCTATCGCGGCGTATCGGGAGGCGATCGGACAGCGCAACGGGAATTACTCGCGCGCCTACAACAACCTCGGCGTCGTGCTGTTGCGTGAAGGTCGTTGGGAGGAAGCTTACGAAGCGTTGATCGCGGCGTTGAAGATCGAGAGTTTTCGTTATGCTGAGGCGAGTTACAACCTCGGGCGTGTTTACGCGGCGCGCGGTCAACACGATCTCGCCGCGCGTGAATGGCGACGCGCACTCCAGATCGATCCGAAGCACGACGCAGCCGCACAAGCACTCGCTCGTGGAAACACGGATGAAACGATAGTCGTCGTTCGTGAAGCTCCAAAAGCTGCCCCAATCCCCAGACCAAAATCCGCGTCCATCCGTGGACCCAGAGCACTCGCACTGGATCAAGCCAGCTTCGAATACATGCAGAAAGCCCGCAACGCTTCCGAGCGCGGCAAGATGTTGGAAGCCGTGGAAAACTTTCAGCAGGTGCTGACCCGGCAGGGCGGTTACTTCCCACCTGCAAACCTCGAGCTCAGTTACGCCTTGCTCAGTCTCAAGCGCTACGACGAAGCTCTCGGCAATCTGATCGAAGTCACACGGCGCGACGGCACACGTTATCCGATCAGCTATTTCCATCTGGCGCGCACGTATGAGATGAAAGGCGATCTCAAGAACGCCGAAGCCGCTTTCGCGCAGGCGATCGGCGCCTACGTTCCGACCAACAATCAGTTTCTACTCGACCTCGCCCGCGTCCGTGAGAAGCAGGGCGACTTCAAAGGCTCGCTCGACGCGCTGGAGCGCTACATCGCGACGATGCAGGAGCGCGGACAGAAGCCCGCCTGGTCCGATCAGCGCCTCGCGGAACTTCGATCGAAGATCAAGTAAATCAGTCCTTCTTTTCGGGCCGCATGTGAGGAAACAGGATCACGTCGCGGATTGACGGCTTGTTTGCCAGCAGCATCACGAAACGATCGATGCCGATGCCGATTCCAGCCGCCGGCGGCATGCCGTAAGACAGCGCCCGCAGATAGTCTTCGTCCATCAACATCGCTTCTTCATCGCCTCGCTCGCGCTGCTGCACCTGATCGCGGAAACGCTCGTACTGCTCGACCGGATCGTTCAACTCGGAAAACCCGTTCGCGACCTCCATCGTCGCGATGTACAACTCGAACCGCTCGGCGACCGCGGGATTGCTCGGCGACGCTTTCGACAGCGGCGAGATTGGTTTCGGAAAGTCAGTGATGAAAGTCGGCTGTATCAAACTGGCTTCGACGTGTTCCTCGAACAACGCCGCGACCTGGTCGTCGGGCACCTGTTCGGCATCAATCACTCCCATCAGGCTCTCCTTCATCCCGATGCGTCGAAACGGCTGTCCGAAGTCGATGCTGTGATTGCCGAACGGCACGTGCGTGTGGCCCAGCACCTTGAACACGACGGCGCGCAGCATCTCTTCGCAGAAATCCATCATCGCGTTCACGTCGGCGTAGGCCCAGTAAAACTCGAGCATCGTGAACTCCGGATTGTGACGCGTCGAGACGCCTTCGTTGCGGAAGTTGCGATTGAGCTCGTACACCTTTTCGAAGCCGCCGACGAGCAGCCGCTTCAAGTACAACTCCGGCGCGATGCGCGCGTAGAGATCGATATCGAGCGCGTTGTGATGCGTCTTGAATGGTCGCGCGACGGCGCCGGTGGGGAGCGGCGTCAGCATCGGCGTCTCGACTTCGATGTAACCGTGATCTTCGAGAATTCGCCGCAGCTCTTTGACAGCAGCCGCGCGGCGCTCGAAGACTTCGCGCGACGGCAGCGTTTCGTCTTTGTCCAGTTTGAGACTGCCGGCGATGAGATCCGCGTAGCGTTGCCGCTGTTTGATCTCGGGATCGTGAATGCCGTGCATCTTGTCCGGCAGCGGCAGCAGTGCTTTCGAGAGAAATTGCAGCTTCTCGACGTGGACCGAAAGCTCGCCGGTTTTAGTGACGAAGAGATAACCCTCGACGCCGATGAAGTCGCCGTGGTCCAACAACTGAAACAAGGCCCAGCCGTCGACGTCGCCGCCTTCGGCGTCGTTGCGAACGCCGGTGACGTCGGCCTTGCGGATGTAGATCTGCAAACGCGAGACACCGTCTGACAGATGGACGAACGCCGCCTTGCCCATTACGCGCGGCGGCGACGCGATGCGTCCGGCCAGCCGCACGCGAAACGTGTTCAACTGCTGGTTCGCGAGCTCGAGCTCTTCCGGTGTCGGCTTGCCGTCGTCGCGCGTCTTCGGTTCAAAACCGCTGAATTTTTCGACTATGGCGCTGATCGTATCCTCGCGCCCGGTCTCGACGATCTCGCTGCGCTCAAACTTATTCGGATAGACATTCCCGACGAGCTGGCGCAGCGCCTCGAGGTGCTCTCGCCGGGCGATCGTTTGATCGTTATCTTCGATGAATGAAATAGACAATCTCTTCGTCTCCAGAGTAAAGCGGTGATTATGCTAGATTCTATGCACGGATGAAAGCCAAAATTCTGAGCATCGAAGAGATGCTTGTGGAGCGAGAGCGTCTGCGGGCAGTGGGTGAGCGGGTCGTTTTTACGAATGGGGTTTTTGACCTGTTGCACGTCGGCCATGTGCGCTATCTGGCGCAGGCGAGGGCGCTGGGCGATGTGTTGGTGGTGGCGATTAATAGCGACCGCAGTGTGCGGGAGTTGAAGGGGCCGGATAGGCCGGTGTTCGATGAGGGTGAACGAGCCGAGATTCTGGCGGCGCTGAGAAACGTCGACTACGTCGTGATTTTCGACAACGTTTCGCCGCGTAGTCTCATCTCGCAACTCTTGCCCGACGTGCTCGTGAAAGGCGGCGATTACGGGCTCGACGAGATACACGGGCGTGAGGAAGTCGAAGCGGCCGGAGGAAGAGTCGTCTCGTTGCCGTTTGTCGATGGCGCCTCGACGACGACGCTGATTGAGCGAATGAAAAAGAAGTGAGCAGTTCGATCGAACAACCAACCACACTACAGCAAACTCTGCAACAGATCGCGGAGACGCAGGCGTACCAGCAGCTCGTCAAGGAGTTGCGAGCGAACGCGCGGATCATCTCGATAAGCGGACTGGTCGCGGGCTCGGCGCGTGCGCTCGCCATCGCCGCACTCCAGCGCGAGACCGGAAAGACGTTTGCCGTCGTTTCGCAGAGCACGCGCGATCTGGAACCCTGGGAGAGTGACCTGCGTTTCTGGCACGGCGCGCTTGCGGGTAAAGAGTCTGCGGACGCCGACATCCTCGTGTTCCCCGCGTCGGAAACCGATCCGTACGCCGGCATCTCGCCGCACGCGCAAACACTCGAGAAGCGCGCGCTTGCCCTCTGGCGTCTCCATCGTCAACGACCGGACTTCGTTTTATTGACTGCGCGCGCGCTCGCCCGCAAGACCGTCACGCCCGAAGCGATCGCTCGCGCCGGCGTCGTCCTGAAGCGCGACGAAGATCACTCGCCCGAAGAGCTGGTTGAAAAACTGTTCGCGACCGGCTACGTGCGCGAGGATCCGGTCGGCGGCGTCGGCGAGTTTTCCATGCGCGGCGGCATTCTCGACATCTGGCCGCCGGGAAGAGAAGCGCCGGTACGTATCGAGTTCTTCGGCGACACTGTCGACTCGCTGCGTGAATTTGATCACGAGACGCAGTTGTCCACGGGCCAACTCACGACGGTTGAAGTGCCGCCGATGCGCGAGTTGTCGGTGAATCCGGTCGATTTTCAGATCTGGAGCGAAGGCGCGCGCGAACGCTGGTCTGACGAGCGTTATGACCGTTCGCTGCGCGATCGCACTGCGTTTGCCGATGAAGGCGAGGCGTTCGGAGGCTGGGAATGGCTGATCCCGCTGACCACCAACTGCAACTCGAGCGTCTTCGATCATTTGCAGGACGTCGTGATCGTCGTCGACGAACCGAGCACTGTCGAGTCGTATCTCGGCGATTTTTACGAACGCATCAACGAACGCTATCGCGAGATCGATCAGGCTGACGACATCGCCCTCACGCCGGAAGAGCTGTTTTTCAACGCGGAACAACTTCGCGAGCTCCTCGGCTCGCGCCAGCGACTCGAGTTGCGCTCGCTCGGACGCGTCGCCGCGGAAACAGATCTGGAGCTCCAGTTGGACGCCGAAGCGCCGACGGTCCAACTCGGACGCACGCGCGGCCCGCGTGTCCCCGTTTTTCTGTTTCCCGTGTCTGAGACAACGGTGGAAGTTGAATGGCAGGCACAATCGACGATGCGCTATCACGGCCGCATCGCTGATCTCGCCGATGGCGTCAAAAGCGCCGCCGGGGAAATGAAGACGACGCTGTTCGTGATGCCGAGTCTCGGCGTCGCCGAACGCATCGTCGAGATTCTGAAAGACTACGAGATCGATTCGCGCCTGGCGCTCAGTGAAGAGAGGTCCGGCGAAACGCCGGATGCGAGAACCAGATCCGTCGTCGTCACCGTCGGCCTGATCAGCGGCGGATTTGAACTACCGAAGTCTCATCTGATCGTCCACGTCGAGACCGACGTCTTCGACGAGACAACAACGACGGTCGAACGGCGCGGCGCCGATCGGCCCGGACGCACCGAAGGCCGCCGACGGCGATCGAAAGCCGCAGCGTTTCTTTCCGACTTCCGCGATCTGCGTACCGGCGATTACGTGGTCCACATCGATCACGGCATCGCTCGCTTCGGCGGCCTGCAAACACTCGAGCTCGGACAACGCTCCGGCGAGTTCATGCTGCTCTTTTACGCGGACGAAGCGAAGCTCTATGTTCCCGTCGAACGGCTCGACCTGGTCCAACGCTACTCCAGCGCGGAAGGACATCAGCCGCAACTCGATCGTCTCGGCGGTCTCGGCTGGCAAAAGACCAAGGCCAAAGCGAAACGGGCCATGCGCGACATGGCGGATGAGCTGCTGCGTCTTTACGCGGAACGCAAACTCGTCGGCGGTTACGCGTTCGCCGCCGACACGCCGTGGCAGCAGGAGTTTGAAGACGGATTCCCGTTCGTGCTCACTCCGGATCAGGAGACCGCGATCGAAGACGTGAAGAAAGACATGGAAGAGCCGGTCCCGATGGACCGTTTGCTGTGCGGCGACGTCGGCTACGGCAAAACTGAAGTCGCCATGCGAGCGGCGTTCAAGTCGGTGATGGAAGGAAAACAGGCCGCGGTGCTGACGCCCACGACAGTGCTCGCGTATCAGCATTACGACACGTTTCGCAATCGTTTCGCGCCGTTTCCAGTGAAGGTCGAGCTGCTGTCGCGCTTTCGTTCAACGAAAGAGCAGAAGGAGGTCGTGAAGCGCGTCGAGTCAGGTGAAGTAGACGTGGTCATCGGCACGCACCGCATGCTCTCGAAAGACGTTCGTTTCAAGGACCTGGGTCTCGTCGTCGTAGACGAAGAGCAGCGCTTCGGAGTGGCCCACAAGGAACGTCTCAAGCAGTTGAAGAAACGCGTCGACGTGTTGACGCTTTCGGCGACGCCGATTCCCCGCACGCTGAACATGTCGTTGAGCGGCATGCGCGACATGTCGCTGATCGAGACCGCGCCGCGCGACCGGCTCGCGATTCAAACGCAGGTGGTGCAGTTCTCTGAGAGCGTGATCAAGTCGGCAATCGACCTCGAGCTCTCGCGCGGCGGGCAGGTCTTTTTCATCCACAATCGCGTCGAGACGATCGACACCGTCGCCGCGCTCGTGCAGCGTCTCGTGCCGCAGGCACGGCTGGCTATCGGCCATGGCAAGTTGAACGAAAAAGAGATGGAGCGGGTCATGCTCGACTTCATCGACTACAAATATGACGTTCTGGTTGCGACCACCATCATCGAGAACGGGATAGACATCCCCCGCGCGAACACCATCATCATAAACCGCGCCGATCACTACGGTCTTTCTCAGCTTTACCAGTTACGCGGGCGTGTGGGACGTTCGAGCCGCCGGGCTTATGCCTATCTGTTGATACCGGCCGAACAGGAGCTGACGCCCATCGCACGTCGTCGTTTAGCAGCAATTCGAGAATTTTCCGATCTGGGCGCCGGTTTTCGCATAGCCGCGCTGGATCTCGAACTGCGGGGGGCAGGAAGTCTGCTGGGCGGCGAGCAGTCGGGGCACCTCGAAGCCCTGGGCTTCGATCTTTACACGCAGATGCTGGAGCGGACGGTCGCGGAGCTTCGCGGCGAAGAAGTCGAGGACGAAACCAGCGTCACGCTCAATCTCGGGGTCGACGTCGCCATTCCCGAGGAGTACATCTCCGACATGGGACAACGGCTGCGAACCTACAAGCGCGTTTCTTCGGCGCGCGACGAGGCGACTTTACAGAGCATCCGGACGGAGACCGAAGACCGGTACGGGCGGATTCCACCGTCAGTCGAGCGGCTTTTTTCCTATGCTCGCCTGCGCCGTACGGGAGAAGAACTGGGGCTGGTTTCCATCGACAAGACCCCGGACGGAATCGCGGTGAAGTTTAGCGAAAAGGCGCGCATTTCGCCTGAAAAACTGGGGGATTTCGTCAGCCGGCATCCCGGTACCGTCTTCACGCCAAATGGGGTTTTGCGACTTGTTTTGACCGAGGACCAGCAGGACAACGTGCTGGAGTTTGCGCGCGACGTGTTGCTACAGATCAAGGTCACTGATTAGAATTCCACCGCCAATTTAGTTTTGAGGAGTACTTGTGAAATCAATTAGATACTTTGCCGTTGCAATCCTGCTGGCCTTTTTCGCCACCAGTGTTTTCGCCCAGGAAGGCGAAATGATCGTGGTCGACGAAGTCGTCGTCCAGGTGAATGACGACGTCATCACCCTCTCGATGTTGAAGCGCGAGACCCGCGACCGGATCGAAGCGCTGAAGCAGCAGGGAATGACCGAACAACAGGCAGCCGACGAGGTCGCGAAGCACCAGGCCGAACTGATCGCCACCCTCGTCAATGAGAAACTGTTGCTGCAACGCGGCAAGGAACTCGAAATGGCCGCCGATATCGAGGCGGAAGTAAACCGGCGCATGTTGCAGATCGCGCAGGAGCAGGGCATCAACTCGATCGAGAAGCTCTACGAGGCGATGCGCGCGAGCAAGCTGGATCCGGAAGACATTCGCCGTACGATGCGCACCGAGATGATGAAGCAGGCGGTGCTTCAGCAGGAAGTCGATCGCCGTGTCTATCTCACTCCTTCAGCCGCTGAGTTGAAGAAATACTTCGACGAGCATCCTGACAAGTTTCGCAAGCCTGAGAGCGTAAAGCTTTCCGAGATCTATTTGAGCACGGTCGGCAAAGAAGATGCGGCCGTGAGGGCGAGGGCTTTGGAGATCATCGCCCAGGCCCGTGCCGGCGCCGATTTCGGCTCTCTGGCCGCCGCCAATTCCGAGCGCGAAAAGAATGGACAGCGCTCAGCGACGCAAGACAAGGGAGTCGTCGGCGAGTTTGATGTGACGAACCTGCGTGAAGATCTCGTCGCTGCTCTGAAAAACGTGCAGGCAGGCGGAGTGACCGAGCCGATCAAGCTCACGGAGGGTTATCAAATCCTTCGCGTCGACGCGCGCACGCCGGGCGGCGCTACTCCAGTCTTCAACGAGAATCGCGTCCGTGAAGCGATATTGATGGAAAAGCAGCCGAAGGAGCGTGAGGAGTATCTCCGGAAACTTCGGAACGAGGCGTTCATCAAGGTCGCCGAGGCGCATCGCGCGACCGTCGAACCGCTTTTGAAACTCACGCCGCCGGCGGCAGCCAAGAGCAGCGACAAGGACGATAGCAAAAAGAGCAAAAAGCCGTAGGTTCGCAATTAACACAGATTGACGCCCTATATGCTCATCAGGCTCTTAGCTTTGATCTGTATTTTCAGTGTCAATCCGTGGTTCCAAAAACCCATCAAGAACCCTCGCATCGTCGTCTACAAGAAAGCCCGAAAGCTCGAGCTCTATTCCGACAAGACGTTGGTGCGATCGTATCGCATCGGACTCGGGTTCAACCCTGTCACCGACAAGCAGCGCGAAGGCGACGGCGCGACGCCCGAAGGCGATTTCTACGTCTTCGTGAAGAACAACAAGAGCGCTTATTACCTTTCGCTGGGCGTCAGTTATCCGAATGTTGAAGACGCCGAGCGCGGGCTGCGCGACGGGCTGATCACGAGGGCGCAGTACAACTCGATCGTCGATGCGCACCGCAGGAAAGCCGCGCCGCCGCAGTACACGAAGCTGGGCGGGTTGATTTACATTCACGGAAACGGCGCGAGCAGGGATTGGACATTGGGCTGCGTCGCGTTGGAGAATGAGGACATGAAGGAGTTGTTCGACGCGGTGCAGGTCGGAACTCCCGTTAAGATTAATCCGTGATGCCGGAAATCAAGACATTCAAAATCCGTGACGTCGAGATCAACCCGGCGCTAGTGCTTTCGCCGATGGCCGGCGTCACCGACGTTTCGTTTCGTCGTTTGCTGAAGCGGCGCGGCGGTGTCGGTCTGTCAGTTTCTGAGTTCATCTCCGTTGAAGGATTGACGCGCAACAATCCGAAGTCGAAACGGCAGATGCGGTTCTACGAGGATGAACGGCCGTTTGCGGTGCAGATCTTTGGCGGACAGCCGGAACGGATGTGCATGGCGGCGGAGATGGCTCAGGAAGTCGGGGCCGATATTCTCGACGTCAATTGCGGATGTCCGGCGCCGAAGGTCGTCAAGCATGGCGGCGGTTCCGGTCTGCTCAAGGACCACAGCCGCCTCGAAACGATCCTCAAAGAGATCAAGAAAGTCATCACGATCCCGCTCACGGTCAAGATCCGCGCAGGATTTTATGACCATACGATCAATGCCGTTGACACTGCGAAGCTCGCGGAGGACTGCGGCGTCGAGCACATCGCGTTGCACGCGCGGACGAAAGAGCAGGGGTATCGCGGGTTGGCGAATTGGGACCTTGTGCGGCAGGTGAAAGAAGCTGTGAAGGTGCCGGTGTCGGGTAGTGGCGACGTTACGACGATCGAGGGTGCGTTCGAGAAGTTTCGCGAAACGGGTTGCGATGGTGTGTTGATTGGGCGTGGTGCGATGGCGAATCCGTGGATCTTCCGGCAGATCGAAGACGCGATGCACGGGCGTCCGATCTTCGAGCCGTCACTTGCCGACAAGCGCGCGATTCTGCACGAGTATTTCGACATGTTGCGGGAAGACATGCCTGAGACGCCGGCGATCAATCGCATGAAGCAGTTGGCGGGACAGTTTACGCGCGGTCTGCAAGGTGGTGCGTTGTTTCGCACGTCGATCTATCACTCGCACTCGGTTGAGGAAGTGCTCGATCGCATCGAGGAGTACTTCGAAGCCATCGAGAACGGCCGTCCTTACTACGGCGAAGCGGGCGCCCCTATTGAAGAAGCGCCCGTGCTGGATTCCTGCGAAGCGGCGATGGTGTGACGCCGATTAGTGATTTGACGCGGCCGTCCGTGTTTGTTTTGCCTTCCCATTATCCAACTCGACAGCCGCCGGGTAACCTTTCTGCGCTGCCGGAATGTCCAGCGTTACTTCTTTCTTTTTAGCAACGGATTTCAGCGAATTCAGTAGTTCGGTTTGCTTGGCCGGAGGCAGATCTTCAAAGTTCACGCCGTGCTTCGACAGCACGCTCCGCAGGTTCTCTTCTGTGTTGGTGTTCTGCTCGTAAACGTCCTTGTAGATGTGCAGCTTTCCGTCTTCGACGACGATCGTCTCGTAACGCAGCTCAACCGGAATCGTCTCTTTCAACTTCACGTCCTTCGTCTGCGTTTTCACCTGCAAGTATTCATCAACTTCCGCCTCGTTCAGATCCGTACCTGACACCTGTGCGAGGCGCATGGCGAAGTCTTTGATCTGCGGGTTCGTCAATCCAACACACCCATGCGACGCGAACGTCCCGATCTTCGCGGGCGCCTTGCCGCCGTGAATCAACGAAGGCAGACCGATCGGAATCTTGATCCATCCGAGCGGGTTGTTCTTGCTTCCTGCTTCAACTGTCTCGCCGACTTTGACGTTATTCATTTCCTCCGCCCACTCCTCGTCGGGCACGGTCCACGTCGGATTGAAGATCACGGTATCAGCAGTGCGCAGTCCCTGCGGCAGCGGAAACTCCGGAGTTCCGATGCCGACTCTGTAAGACTTCACGAGCGAGCCATCCTGGAAGACGTCCATGCGGAACGCAGGAATATTGACTACGACGCGCGTGTCATCGGGAACCGCGTTCGGTCCAGCCAACATCGCCGGACTGGGACTGGGACTCGGGCTCGGACTCGGCTCAGCCCTTGCGGCCTGCGCGGGCGATGGTGAAGGTGCGGTTGATCTGGAGTTTTGCGGCTCCACCGTACAAGAAACAAGAAACACGGATAAAATCAAAATAAGCAGGGACAATTTCATGTTCATTGGCTCCTTTTGAGGTCGTTTGGAGCAACGAGCGTTCCTCATTTTTATTGGAACATAATCCGTGTTTTTTCTACTGAGGTGAACGATTAGCGGACAGCAACGGGTACGGATTGATGTTTGTGCCTTCCCAGTAGCGCTTCGGATCGGTGGTGAGCGCGATAGAGAAGTGAAGGTGGTAATTGCCGGCGCCGGCGTTTCCGGTGTCGCCGACGTAAGCGATGACGTCGCCCTGGCGAACGGTGTTTCCTTCGGCGAGGCCGACGGCGTAGCGGGCGAGGTGAGCGTAGTAGAAGATCATCTTCTCGTCCTGACTGAGTTGATAAATCGTCGTTCCGCCGCGTTCGCTCTGAAACAGCTTGATGATCTTTCCGTCGGCAACGGCGAGCACCGGCGTATCAGCAGGCGCGGGAATGTCGATCGCGTCGTGTACGCGGCCTTCGGATCGCGCTTGATCAAACGTGTCGATTAATTGATCCGGGCGAACGCCGCGGACGGGAACGATGAGTTTCTGTTCAGTTTGTGTTTCGACTCGTTTCGCAGGTTCCACTACACAGCCAACCGCAACAACACAAATCAAACAGATTCCGAGTCCGTGCATGCCGGTTTTGTAGACAACTAACGTTCCAAACCGAGCGGCAGCAACGGCCGCGGCGCTGTCCCTTCGAAAAACCAGCTTGCGCCGACGCGTAATCGATGGTGCCAGGTCGGCAAACGTGAGGTGTACAAAGCGAACCGCGCCTGTCGCGCCAACGCGCCGCCGAATGCTTGTCCACCGGCGAGCAGCACGGCGCCGCGTTCAGTGCCGAGGCTGAGCGCTTCTCCGAGCTCTTCGAAGTGTTTTGTCTCCATCTGGGGCTCGTGATCTTTGAAAAGCTCCTTCACGTTACGGGCGGCAAGCGCTGCCTGTTGATAGGCAAGTTGGGCCGTTCCGGCGAGCGTCGGCGCTGCGTCGGGGAACGAAGCGATGTCGCCGAGCGCGAAGACGTTGTCGTGTTGGGCCAGTTGCAGCGTTGGTCTGATTTTCAGCAAACCTCGGGACGTTTTTTCGACGTTGAGCTGTTCGATCAAGGGCCGCATCTTGACGCCGCCGGTCCAAACGACGCACGCCGTGTGTAACTGTTCACGTTTGCCTTCCTGCTCGAACACGATGCTGTCGCCGGCGACGCTGACGACGCGTGTGCGCGTGTGTACTTCGACGTGCGACTCGCGCAGCGCCTCGTCGACAAACTCGCGGATCTGGTCGCCCATGCCGGGCACGACTCTGTCGCCCATTTCGATTACGAGCACGCGCGGCTCGCCGTGGAGCGCGCGTCGTTTGACGGCGTCGAGCAGCAGGTCGGCCATCTTCGTCGAAAGCTCGCAGCCGCTGGCGCCGGCGCCGACGACGGCGAATGTCAGTTCGCGCCGGACGTCCTGCGGCGGCAGGTCGGGAGGAATGTGATCGAGCACGTCGACCATTCGCTGACGCAGACTGTCCGCGTGCCGGAGTTTGCGAAACGGGAATGAGTTCTGCTCGGCGCCTTCGACGCCGACGTAGTTCGTGATGCCGCCGACGGCAAGGACCAGGGCGTCGTAGTCGAGCGGATCTTTGTGGGCGAGGGTCACGCGGTTGGCGTTCAGGTCGAT
Organism: Pyrinomonadaceae bacterium; assembly: GCA_035649995.1. Taxonomy (GTDB): domain Bacteria; phylum Acidobacteriota; class Blastocatellia; order Pyrinomonadales; family Pyrinomonadaceae; genus PSRF01. The sequence goes on from DASRIM010000530.1 coordinate 27,961, forward strand.
TGCGACTGCTTCGTCCTGAACAAGGTGCACGTGTTCGTCGAGTAGTTCGCCATATCTCGGGGCGATATGCCACGCTTCGACCTCGCCGCTGAGGTACTCGTAAAGCATTGGCGTGAAGAGAAAATGGTCTTCATCTGTGACGAGGGTCACGTCCACGCCGCTGCCGCCCAGTTCGAGGGCCGTAAAGAGTCCCGCGAACCCACCGCCCAGAATCACAACCCTGCGTCGAGCCATTCGTGTTTATTCACCTTTCTGTTATTTGCCTGAATATTAACAGACCGTTATAGCACCAGTGTCCAAAATCCGTGTTTCCACTGACCTCCCGCAAGCGGGAGACACATGGTAAGGAAGGGGTTCAACTGGACACTCCCCAGCCCTCATGTTAAATTGGGCACGCTTTTTAAGTTTAGCGGTTACCGCTCTTTAGCGGAATTTACTGCGGTCGAGGAGGACCATTTAAGCAAGTGGCGTTAGCAAAAGAAACCAAGGAACAGATTGTTACCGATTTTCGCACGCATGAGTCAGACACCGGTTCACCCCAGGTACAGGTCGCCCTTCTCAGCAAGCGTATTAACGACCTGACCGAGCATTTCAAGACCCACAAAAAGGACAACCACTCGCGGCGCGGCCTGCTGAAAATGGTCTCGCAGCGACGCAGTTTGTTGGACTACTTGAAGCGAACTGATATCGAGCGTTACCACGAGGTCGTCAATCGTCTTGGCCTGCGCCGGTAGTGCTTCCGAAAACGAATAGTACCGAGAAGATCTTCGAGTCTCTGTTTTTACTAAAGCCCGCGTCTATCGAAGAGCTTGTGGCAGTGCCGAACGTGACGGCGATTGACTGGAAACAAGCAGACGTGTACGGCCCTGGCTTTGACCATCAAGGCGGCATGAGCTTCACGGTTCAGAGGCTCGTGCCGCCTTTTCTATTAAGGTTTTACCTGCCCGCTTCACGTGGCGTGCTCTAAAAAACAGCAGAATTTTGCTCAACAGCGTTGGCGGATGAGACGCCGCGCGGCCTGTACATAGTTCAGGCGCTAATGTCCTAAGGAGAACAAGAACATGCCAGAAAGAAAATACCTCAAAGAATCAATCAAACTCGGCGACAAAGAATTAACTGTCGAGACCGGCCGCGTCGCCAAACAGGCCGACGGCTCCGTCGTGATCCGTTACGGCGATACGATGTTACTCGTCGCCGCCGTTAGCGCCACCACCCCGCGCGAGGGAGTTGATTTCTTTCCCCTCACGGTCGAATACCGTGAAGCAAATTACGCAGCCGGCAGGATTCCCGGCAACTACTTCCGCAGAGAAGGCAGGCCGAACGAAAAAGAAGTCCTGACCAGCCGCTTGATCGACCGCCCCTGCCGCCCACTCTTCGCAGAAGGTTTCCGAAACGAAACCCAGGTTATCGCCAGCGTCATCTCAGCCGATCCCGACAACAACCCGGACGTCATCGCAATCACCGGCGCCTCCTGCGCCCTGTACCTTTCAGACATTCCCTTCCTGAACCCGATCGCCGGCGTGCGCATCGGGCTGATCGAAGGCCGCTACATCGTCAACCCGACGTACGACGAAGTGCGTGAGTCGCGTTTGAACCTGATCGTCGCCGGAACTGAAGAAGCAATCGTGATGGTCGAAGCCGGTGCGAACGAGGTCTCGGAAGAGATCATGGTCGAAGCGCTGATGTTGGCCCACAAGGAGATCAATCGCCTCTGCCGCTGGCAGAAGGAACTCTACAAAGCCCTCGAAATCCAGAAGCGCGACGTAGTTGCGCCGCAACTGGACGAGGACATGACGAGAGAGATCACCGAGAAGTACTCAGAAGCGTTGCGTGAGTCGCTCGACACGAGCATGCAGGACAAGCGCACGAGTTACGCGGCCGTCGACGCGTTGAAGAAGGAAGTGGCTGAAGCGTATCCGGAAGATGATCCTGACAAACGCGCCATGGCCAAACTCATCTTCGATCATCTGAAAG
>DASRIM010000531.1:0-3065 GCA_035649995.1 Pyrinomonadaceae bacterium
TCGGGTTCATGGCTTAACGACGGTCGCTTCCTTCAGCAACGTGTTGCCGGGATCGATGGCGATCGACGCCGGCATCTCATTCAGCCGAACCGTTTCGACAATCTCTTTGCCCGCGGGTTTCAGGATCACTTCGCGTTTGCCGCTCGTCGTCGTGATTGCTACCGGCACGTGATCGAGAAACGCGTTACCTGACTGGAGCTGCCGCAACACCAACCTGACCTCGCTTTTCTGTCGCCATTCCCAGGAGAGTTGATACTTCGGATGTCCGCTCTCGTAGATCCAGCGCTTAAAGAAGCCGCTCAGATCCTTGCCTGACGCGTTTTCGAGCGCCGCGCGCAGGTCTTCCGTGGTGGCAGTCGCTTCCTTGTGCTTGTGGTAGTAATCCCTGATGCCGCGGAAGAAAACCTGGTCGCCTAACGACGAGCGCAGCATGTGAAGCACCCACGCGCCCTTCTGGTAGTTGTTGGCGTTGAGCAGCGCGAGCAGGTCTTCGGTGTCGCGATCGAAAATCGGCGACGGTTTCTTCTTTTCGTATTCAAAGATCTCTTCAGCCGCGCGGCTCATGTAGTCCTGAAACGCCGCTTCGCCTTCGGATCGCTGTAAGAACAAGCCCGCGAAGTAAGTGGCGAAGCCCTCGCTTAACCAAAGGTCGGCCCACGTCGACTCGGTCACCGAATCGCCAAACCACTGGTGCGCGATCTCATGAGAGATGAGGTTCACTGTGCCTCTCGGTATGCCGTACGGAGCGCTGAGCTTCGCCTGCGGTCTAACGTTGAAGAACTGCGCGGTGAAGACGATGGCGCTCGAGTTTTCCATGCCGCCGTAACGCGTTGCGCCCACGATCATCGCCAATTTCTCGTAAGGATAAGGAGCGATGAGCTCGTTGAAATACTCCAGCGACGGAATCGTTGGCGCAAACCCTTTCAGCGCCAGGTGACTCTCGGATTTCGGCACGTAATACGAAATCGGCACAGGCGCTCGCTGGCTCGGCTCTATGCGCGCAAACTGGCCCACGGCGATGATCATGCAATAAGGCGGAATCGGAGCGCCTTCGGAATACGTCCACGTGCGCGTGCCGTTCCCAGTGGTTTCGACCCGGTCCAGCTTTCCGTTCGCGACCACCTCCTCGCGTGCCGGCGCCGTGATGTTGAACGTGACCGTCGCTTTCGCCGAAGGATGATCGAAGGTGGGAATCCAGTGATGAACTCGATTGGGCCAGTTATCGCCGACTGCGGACGGTTTTCCATCTTTGTCCGCGCTCATGATCAAACCGTCTTTTGGTTTGCCGCTGTACGTAACCTCGACGACCAGCTTCGTGCCTGGATTCGCAGGTTCCGCGAGCGTGATCGCGAGTTTTCCATTCTTGTGCGTGAACGATGCCGGTTTCGAGTCGACTGTTACTCTCGACGTCCTGAGCTCGCCGAAGTCGAGATCGATCAGCGACGTCTTCTTCAGCACGAGCACGTCGATGCGCGCGCTGCCCGAGACGATCTCCGAGAGTTGATCGTTGAGAGTAAGGCTGACGACGTAGTGTTTCGGTTGCCAGGTATCGATCAGTCGTTCGACGCGAACGGCTGAAGCGATGGAACAAACTATGAGAAGTAGTAGCAGGGAAGTCGCGAAACGTTTTGTCATGCACTTATCGAATCCCGAGCATCAACAAAGCAGAACGGTCGGAGACATGTCTATCAGAGTCGAGCCATTTGCGGTACTCGACGAGCTCGTCGTCCGTGACCGGACGGTTGCCGAGACGCGCGGCCGGCGTGCGTTCGAATGCGCGATTGGTCAACGCCATGTGCGCTTTGCGGACCGGGAGCGGCGTCGCGCGCGCCAACGCCTGTTCTACGTTTTCGACGTCGGGAAAGAACTCGTCGTACGCCAGAAGGTGCCAGATCGTGTTTGGTCCTTCGCCTTCAATGGCGAGCACACGAAGCACTCCGAAGCCGCTCTCGAGCTGAAAAACCAGGTCGTCGCCAGTGTTAAAAATGTGATTTGCCAAATGAAAACGACACTCCTAGAATCAACCAATTCGCGATGAGCCAGTTCGATTCGAACAAAGACTACTACGCTGTTTTGGGTGTCGACAAGGACGCCTCACAGACGGACATCGATCGCCACTACAAACGGATGGCGTCGAAGCACCATCCGGATCGCGGCGGCAGCGAAGAGCGAATGAAGTCGGTGAACGAGGCTTATGGCGTGCTCAAAGACCAGAGCGCACGCCGCGCTTACGACGTTGCACGGCGTCCGCGAGTAACTGCGTCGTCGTCGTTTGCTCCTGTCGCGGCTCCGACGGCTCGCGACACCGGCGTCTTCGGTCATTGTCTCAGCGCGGGACTGTGTTTGATCGCGGGAGTGTTCCTGCTGTTGTTGGTCCGGTTTCAGTGGATCTTCATTCTCTGGCCGCTCGCGATACTGGCGGTGTTCGTGGTCGGTTTCGGTGTGCTTCTCGCGCGTAGCGCGATGGTGAAGGTGAACGAGTCGCTGCCTGTGACGAATCCTTTCAAGCGGCACACGAAGCTTCAGGAAGTCGCGTTCTGGGCCGTGATCATCACCGGCGGCTACGGCCTGTATTTGTTGATGTCAAACTGAAGGGACGAGATGATCAAGGGACTGGACCTGCTGTTTTTGGAAGTCAACAGTCTCGAGGAGTCGCTCGCGTTCTACAGCGGCGTGTTGGGGATGGAGGTCGAGTCGGTCAACGTCGAAGCGGAACCTCCGATGGCTAAGCTTCGAGCGGGAGCTTTGAAAATCACGTTGGCCCAGCATTTGGAAACGATGCTTCGGCGCGGGCGCGGCGTTCACTTCTTTATCGGCGTCGACGACGTCGATCAGTATTACGACGAGCTTGTTCAACGAGGAGCTGACATAGACGTGCCGGTGGACGAAGGTTGGGGCGGGCGTTTCATTACGCTCGAAGACCCGGACAAGTACCGGTTCTTTTTCGTGACCTGGAAATAACGGTTCATGCAGTACATAGAAAATCCGCCAAACCCGTGGTTAGTACATTCCGTTGAATGGATCGGCGAACCGCCCGAGGCAAAACTCGAAGTCTTCGAAGAGAC
>DASRIM010000532.1:0-2779 GCA_035649995.1 Pyrinomonadaceae bacterium
GTCAAGATAGCTCCGGAGCATCCCGTGTGGCCGTGGCTGGAGCAGGTCCAGGCGCAGAACTTTGCGCTGCGCCAGTACGAACACAGTCCGATCGGGCAGGTTCATCAATGGAGCGAGGTTCCCGGCGCGCCGCTCTACGAAAGCCTGTTGGTCTTTCAGAATTTCCCGGTCGAAACGATTGAGGATCGCGACCTCACGATGGAGATCGCCGACTTCAGGACCAAGGGGGCGCAGACGAAGTTTGGTGTCACGATCCTGGCGACGCTCGGAAGGGAACTGAACCTGCAACTCATTTCCGACAGCAGGCGAGTCGACGCTGACAGCAGCCGTCACATGCTGGCGCACATGGCGCATCTGTTGACGCGTTTCGCTGAAGATCCCGATACGCAATTGGAGGCGATACGGCAACAGATTTCAATCAGCGAAGTGCCGCGAATTCGGCCGCTGCAAGCACCCGAGCAGCGCAAGCTCGAGACGGAATTCGTCGCTCCGCAAACGCCGATCGAGGAGATCATCGCGGGAATCTGGGCGCAGACGCTCCACCTGCTCGAAGTCAGCATTCACGACAACTTCTTCGAACTCGGCGGCCACTCGTTGCTCGCGACGCAGCTCACCTCGATGATGCAGAACGCGTTCGAGATCGATCTGCCGTTGAGTGCACTCTTCAACGCGCCGACAGTGGCGGAGTTGGCGGTTGAAGTCGCGCGGCTCAAGAGCTCACAAAACGACGACGATTACTCACAACTTCGCTTCCCGCACATCGTTCCCGATCGCGAGCGGCGCTATCAGCCGTTTCCCATGACCGACGTGCAGGAAGCCTACTGGGTCGGCCGCAGCGCGTCGCTCGAGTTGGGCAACATCGCGACGCACAACTACACGGAAGCGGATCTCACCGGGCTGGACCTCGAACGATTGAATCGCGCATGGCAGCGTTTGATCGATCGCCACGACATGCTGCGCGCGATCGTCCTGCCGACTGGCGAGCAGCAGGTGCTCGAAAAGGTCGAACCTTACAAGTTTGAAGTGAACGATCTGACTGGTCGGCCCGAGGAAGAGGTGAAGCGCGAGTTGCGCGCGGTGCGACAGCGAATGTCGCACCAGGTTATGCCAACCGATCGCTGGCCGTTGTTCGAGATTCGCGCCAGCCGGCTCGACGCCGACACGGTGCGGCTCCACATCAGCTACGACCTGCTGATCGGCGATGCGTGGAGCCTGCGTCTGCTCGCGCAGGAATTGATCCGTTGTTACGTGCAGCCGGACGTCGAACTGCCTGCGCTCGAGATTACGTTCCGTGATTACATCGTGACCGAACGCGCGTTTCGCGAAGGTGAGCGTTACAAGCGAGCGGAAGCATACTGGCGTTCGCGGCTGGAATCGATTCCGCCCGCGCCCGAGTTGCCGCTGGCGCAGAGCCCGGCGTCGATCGCCAAGCCGCTTTTCGTGCGGCGGCGGTGGCTTGTCGACGCGGAGCGCTGGCAAGCGTTGAAGGACATGGGCACGCGCGCCGGCTTGACGCCTTCGGGTTTGTTGTTGGCGGTGTACGCGGAAGTGTTGGCCCACTGGAGCAAGCGGCAGGACTTCACCATCAACCTCACGCTCTTCAACCGGCTGCCGTTTCATCCGCAGATCGACGAGGTCGTGGGCGATTTCACGTCGCTGACGCTGCTGGCGGTGAACAACCAGGCGGTCGAGAGTTTCATGCAGCGCGCGCGGAAGCTCCAACAGCGGTTGTGGGAAGACCTGGACCATCGTTACGTGAGCGCGGTGACGGTGATGCGCGAGATGGCGCGTTTACAGGGAACGTCGCGGACGTCGATGCCGGTGGTTTTCACGAGCGTGCTCGGTCTTCAGCGGCCGGTGAAGCAGGAGGATCGAAAGAAGCCGTCGCCGCAGCCGGATGCAGGACGCAATGGGCTCGGCGACGTCAGTGCGTACAGCATCGGTCAGACGCCGCAGGTCTGGTTGGACCTTCAGGTGCTCGAATCGCTCAGCGGCGAATTGATCTGTTTGTGGGACGAAGTCGACGGGCTGTTCCCGGCGGGGATGATGGAAGAGATGTTCGCCGGTTACTGCGCGTTGGTGGAGCGTTTGATCGAAGACGATGCGGCGTGGCACGAATCGCGGCTCGAGCTCGATGGCGCCGTGCAGGTCGAGGCTCGACTCAGGCGCCATCCACCGATCGATGACGTGCCGCGCGGACTGCTCCACGCCGGTTTCCTCGAACGCGTTCGTGAACAACCAGATGCAATCGCTATCGTTGGCCCACACCAGGAGCTAACCTACAGACAACTCTACGAACGCTCGCTGCACATCGCGCACCAGATCCGTGTAAATGAAGGTCAACTGGTCGCCGTGCAGATGCAGAAGGGCTGGGAACAAGTCGCCGCCGTGCTCGGCATACTCCAGGCCGGCGGCGCGTATCTCCCATTGAGCCCCGAACTGCCGCAGGAGCGTGCCTGGCAACTGCTGCGCGACGCGAAGGTTGAGTTGGTGCTGACGCAGCCCTGGCTCGCCGAACAATTAAACTGGCCCGAGGCAGTTAAAGTGTTATTGGTTGACGACAGCCAGAACACGGATCAAACGGATGTTAAGCAACAACCTGACGATCTCGCCTACGTGATCTATACCTCCGGCTCGACCGGCATCCCGAAAGGCGTGATGATCACGCACGCTGCCGCACTCAACACCATCGTCGACATCAACCAACGCTTCGACGTTCGTCCCGGCGATCGCGTGCTCGCGCTCTCGTCGTTGAGCTTTGACCTTTCCGTCTACGACA
>DASRIM010000533.1:0-4259 GCA_035649995.1 Pyrinomonadaceae bacterium
ACTGTCGCAACGCCGGTGCCGATGTACTTTCCAGTGCGCTCGATCATCATCAACGCGAAATCGTCGCCTTCATTCGCGGCGTGCGCAACGTCGTCGGCGGTGAAATTTTTGTTCAGTCCGAGACGCGATAACGACGAGGTCGAATCGCGGTGCAGACGTTCACGCGCGCGGCGCACGATGCTCGGCGCGGACGCGACCGTTTCCAGACAGCCCGTGTTGCCGCAAACGCATTCGAGGCCTTCGGTGTCGATCGTTATATGCCCGACTTCGCCGGCGAAACCGGAAGCGCCTGTCCACAGCTTGCCGTCGAGAATGATTGCGCCGCCGATTCCGTTGCCGATCATCATGTAAAAGAGATTGCGGCTGCCGACGCCCGCACCTGCTTTGTATTCGCCATAAGCTTCGGCGTTCGCGTCGTTTTCGATCTCGACCCGCAAACCAGTCGCACGCGTCAGTTCGGCGTGAAGATCTTCGAACAGCGGCGGCGGAAGATCGCGCGCTGAAACAACGCGATCGGTCTGACGATTTACCAGGCCGGGGATCGCGACGCCCAGTGCAGCGACAGGATCGCCTGCCGAACGGAGTTGGGCCGCAAGCTCCGCAAGCTGCGTGACTATCGTCTCGGGCGAGATCTCGGTGGCGCGGCGCTGGAGTACGTGGCCGTCGTTGTCCACCAACGCGGCGCGCACGTGGTTGCCTGAAACGTTGATCCCGATGAAGTTAGGCCCTGAAGTAGTCATGTCGTTTCGCTGGTCTGGGACGGTAGCAATCGCGTTGAACGAAGCATAGACGAGGGTTTCAGGGCTGTCAAACAGGTGGTTCTCGGGATAGAATTAAGCGAAACGCGGTCTTTAGACCTCTGACTATGCAGATTCGAACCATACTGTTACCCACGGATTTTAGTGAATGTGGTAACTATGCCCTTTCGTACGCGGCCTCGCTGGCGCGCACCTTTAACGCAACGATCATCTGCATCAACGTCATCGAGCCGATCGTGCCGACCGTCGGCTACTCAGGAATGACGGAGCCGTTGCCGATTGCCGACATCGCCGAACAACTCGAAGACTCAGCGGAACGCGAGTTGCCAAAGTTAGCAGAGTGCGAGGAATGCTCCGGGCTCGACGTGGAGGAATTAGTCGTTCATGGCGAAGCGGCTTCGGAGATTGTGCGCGTTGCGAAGGAACGTGAAGTTGACCTGATAGTAATTGCGTCGCATGGCAGGACGGGTTTGGGACGTATTCTTTTCGGTTCCACTGCCGAGTCTGTCGTGCGGCATGCCTCGTGTCCCGTGCTCGTTGTGAAACCTCCGCAAGAGGTGGCAACAGAGTAGTAGTCAAAACCAGCCCTCCAGTTTATTCTTGTCAGCCGCCGGCCGATCTAATGCACGGATGAACGGATGCACCTCGACTTTCTCTACGAACTGATAGGCCAGTATGGACTGTATGCCGTGCTGATCCTGGTGATGATCGAGGGTGACATCACGCTGCTGATCGCCGGCGTATTGGCGCACAGCGGCTTCTTCGGCGAGTACAGTTTTGCCCGCGTTCTGGTTTGGGGGACTTTGGGCGGCTGCGCCAGCGACAATCTCGCTTACTTCGCCGGCCGCGCGTTCTGCGAAGGCGTCAGGGAAGTCCGGTTTTATCGCGCTGCGAAGCCTCGACTCGAGCGGCTGACGAACAAGTTTGGCCCGCTTTCCATTTTTCTTTCGAAGTACATCTACGGTCTGCGATGGGCGTCGTGCGTTTTTTATGGCGTGGGACGCATGCCGTACCTGCGTTTTTTGCTGCTTTCGTTTGCGAGCTGTTTTCTGTGGGTGTTCGTGCTGGCCGGCGCCGGATACTTTTTCAGCGGGGCGGTGATGGGACTGATCGGCGACTTCCAGCGGCTCGGGAAAGTATTGCTGGTGATCGTGGTTCTCGGCATCGTCGGATTTTATCTGGCGGAACGGTTCTGGATCTCCCGTAAGGTTGAGGAAGCCGATCCTGAGCGGTTTCAGGAGCTCGAACACGCCGCGAGCGAGAAGCTCCAGGACCTCCGCGAGGAAATACAGGAACACATGCCTTTCAAACGCGGCGAACATAAAGAACGCAAGTCGGACGGCGATTGAAATATCTGTGATATTCGTATTTTGACGAACTACATACAGACTAGGACATCATCAGATGATAATTGAATCAACTGCACCCCCGCGCGTCGACCTGGCAGGCGGCACGATCGATATTTGGCCTCTTTACCTGTTTCATCCCGGCGCAACGACCGTCAATTTCGCGCTTTCACTGCACGCGCGCTGCCGCATCGAGACCCGCGACGACGGGCGCATCATCCTCGAATCACGTGACCGCAAAGTATCGTTTGAAACGCACCTCTCCGCCATCGAGGATCTGCTGCTCGACGAACGGCTGGAGCTGATCTCCAAACTCGTCCACTTTTTCAAACCAACGACGGGATTCCACCTCGTCGCCGACAGCAACGTTCCCGCGGGCGCGGGCCTTGGCGGATCGTCAGCGCTGGCGATCGCGTGCATCGGCGCGTTGAACCAGTTAGTCGGGAACCGTTACGACGAGCGAAAGTTCATCACGATCGCGGCGAACGTCGAATCGACGGTGATCAAAGTGCCCGCAGGTTTTCAGGACTATTATCCGCCGATGTACGGATCGGTGTCGTGCATCCATTTTCGTCCCGACGGAATGGAGCGGGAATCGTTGGACGTGAACATCGAGGAGCTCGAGCGGCGCATCGCGATTTGCTACACGGGCGAGCCGCGACTCTCCGGAATCAATAACTGGGAGATCTACAAACGTCACATCGACGGCGACGCGGAGTTGTTTGAACTATTTGATGGTATACGCGACTCCGCGCGCAACATGCGTGAGGCGCTGCTCGCTGACGATTGGGATCGCGTAGCGAGCATTATGAAGAACGCGTATCCGAACCGGAAACGGTTGGCGCCGACGATCACGACGCCGCAGATGGACATGCTCGTGGCGAAGGCGTTGGAGAATGGGGCGGAAGCGGCGAAAGTCTGCGGCGCCGGCGGCGGCGGATGTATCGCGTTTCTCTGCGCGCCTGGAAGACGAGCGGACGTCGAGGCTGCGTTAGCGAGTGAAGAAGGCGCTGAAGTATTGGATTGGAAAGTCGCTCGCGAAGGGCTGACAGTAACCACGGATCAAAATGATTAATTCAAATCCGTGTTACCCGCCTTCGGCTCGCTGCTTTGCCGCAGCGGAGAGTGCGGCGAGACGCGCGACTTTCTGTTCGAAAGTCTCACCAGGGACTGGGCCGGTATCAACTACTCCACAATAAGTTGAGCGCTTGAACAACGTCCGATCCGCGTTGCCGGTCGGTTTGTGTCCTGCGCTTGCGGCGGGTGCAGCAGGAGCTGACGGGGCGGGCGTCGCGACCGGCGCGGCTTCAGGTTCCGCTGTTTCGGCGACAGGCGGCGCTGCAACTGGAGCGGGCGCGGGCGCGGCGGCAGCCGGTTCTGGTCCACCACCTTCTTCCGCGCGTTGTTTCGCGGCCGCGGCGACCGCTTTAAGCCGCGCGACCTTCTGTTCGAAAGTCTCACCAGCAATTGGCCCAGTGTCAGCCACGCCCGCGTATGTTGAACGCTTGAACAATTGACGGTTCGGGTTCTGTCCTAGCGTCTTGTGTTCAACAGCCTTCGCTGGTCCTGCGGGTGCGGCAGGCGCAGCGGCCGCGGGCGCAGCGGGCTTCGCCGGCGTGGGTGCGACTGCTGGAGCCGGCGCGGTAGCTTTCGGCGCGGCGGCTTTCGGTGCGGGAGCAGCGGGTTTCGCCGGCGCAGGCGCATGACCGTGTCCGCCCGCTTCCGTCTCGACCATCACATAAACGCCGCGCTCATTCTTCTTGATCACGGGCAGAGTTCCGCCGGCCGCCTGCAACAGCGCAGTCAACTCCGCTTCCACAAACCTGCTCTGCTTGTTCGGATCGCGCACGTGCCCCAGCGGCGGTCCCATGTAAAACGTCCCGCACGTCTGGCATTTGAAAAGCACGTCGTCGCCGCGCAGGTGGATCTCCGCCGGCTCGCCCGCGGTGCGCAACTGTTTCAGGTGCCCGTTACAGAGCTTTCCCTTTTCGTTCTTCTCGTTGCAAACCGTCTGCGCGTTCGTGATTCGCTTGGGGACGGGCGCGGTTGCCGTGACGTCTGTAGCTACCATAGTCGGTGGTCGAATCTTAGAAATGACGAATAACGAATGTCAATTAAATTCTCGTCTTACATGGATTCCCGGCGGGACGCGAAT
>DASRIM010000534.1:0-17244 GCA_035649995.1 Pyrinomonadaceae bacterium
GCCAGTCCCGCCTGATTGAATGCTTCGAACCGATGCGCGACTTCGACAGCTTCCTGCAAAGCAGCTTGCGCGCGCACCGTCCTGGTCAAGCGAGCCAGGGCGATGCCGTACGTAACAAGTGTCGCCGCTAAAAAGCGGTGACGTCCAGCCTTGCGAAAACTGTTGACGGCGCTCCGCGCCGCGAGTTCGGCTTCGACGTATCTACGTTCGGCGAGAAAGACCTGAGCACGAGTGTCGTCGACCTCCGCGACTCTTACCTTGTCGCGAACGCTGACGAAAAGCCGTCGCGCATCATCAAGATACTCATGGGCCCTACGATATCGTGAGAGCTTGAAAAGCAGGTAACCTACGTTGTTCTTGACTCGAGCGCGATAAGATGTGTGGCGAGCGAGCGTGAAGTGATAATCAGCTTCCTCGTAGTGTTTGATCACACGTTGAAATTGGCCGCTTACATCTTTGTCCGTGGCAAGCGCACGCAGAGTCATTGCTGATTGGTTGTGATAGAAGCCCTTCAGCGTGTGGCTTGTGATCTTCCTGAAGAGCGGAGCGTTAGCCGTGAGTATTTTCCACGACTCGTCGTAACGAGCGGCGGACCATTCCACGACGGACAGGCCGAGGAGAGCGTTCGCGCGCGTGTTACCTTCCGTCGTCAATCGCTCCAGCGCGGTTGAAAACAGTATGCGGGCTTCGTCGTTTGCGCCTGTTCGCCAGTAGCAGTACGCGAGCTCAGTGCGACCTTCCGCAACCTTCTTTGAGTCGCCGGCTTGTTCGTACAGCGTGATGCTCTCGCTGATCAAATCGCGGGCGTGGTCGTCTGCCTCGGCGGTTCCGTTTCGGTCTCCAAGCCAGCCCGTGAGAATTCCCGCACACAACAACACTTCGGGCACAATGGAAGAATGAAGACCTTCAGTTTGGGGACGACTGCCGATGCCGCGCCAGAGCGGGGCCATTATTTCGCACGCGCCGTCGTAATCACCGCGATCGCGCAGTTCGAGCGCAGTTCGACATCGGAACACGGATTCTTCATTCGTGGTGAGACGAGAGACTTCGAGCTTCGGCGAGGTCGTCCGCATTCAGGATTGAGCTTTCAGGTGCGAAGTAGGGCGACTGCGGGAGCGATATTAAATCTCTTCGTCGAACCTTGCAAGAACTGTTGCTGCTTGTTCTAATCTTTCTTGATGTAAAAAGGTTTACATGACTTTACGTCACATAAGGAGCTAACTCCATGAAACGGTTCATGTTAACCGTCGCCTTGACCGTTGGTCTCTCCGTCTCAGTCCTTGCCGGAGAGTCGCCGACCTGCCTGGTTTCCCTTCCGCCGCCTCCGGTGGTGGGCACAACGACCCAGTTGGGTGCGACGGATACCTCGACTGAGTCAAGAGAAATCGCGGAACTGCTGGCGACGGTCGTTCTGGAAATCATCACCTGGCCATAGTCTGATCTGAGTCTCTGCGTTGCTTTCGTGAGGCAAGATTGAGGGGATAAGTGTGCCCACCGGCCGCTATGTGTAAAAACATAGATGTAAAAACATTTGCATGAATTTGATGTAGACGGTTTCCCGAAAACATGTTGCGACGCCTGTTGACGGCAGTTATAAAGCCGCGCAGATTAACCCCACACAAACTCCTAGCAGCCCAGAGTGTGGGGTCAACAGGGCGTCGCCAACGAGCTGGGCGGGCCCGGCGACGCCCTGGCCCAGAAGCTCCTCAATCTCTCACCGATCAGCTTTATAAGGTTTGTATAGGAATGGGCTTCGGACTGCCTTGAAGTTGGACCGGCAATTCCGGAGCGCAACAGATCTTGTTGAGTCGATTGCGGTCCTGCTGCATGAGAGCGTCTTTGGCGAGCCATTCGCGTACGTCCGCCAACACCTTCGCGGCGTTCACGTCCTGCGGCGTCGATATCCGATAGTGCATCCAGATTCCTTCGCGCCGCGCGGCGACGATGCCTGCGCGCCGTAAGTAAGCCAGGTGGCGGCTGATCTTCGGCTGGTTCGTCTTCAGTATCTCGACGAAGAAACAGACGCAAACTTCCTGATCCGCTAACAGGTTGATGATCCGCAGCCGCGTCGGATCGGCCAATGCCTTGAAGAACAACTCCCGATCGAACGCCTTCTCTTTCTTTGCCATAACGCCCCGAATAATAACACAACACATATGGCTTGACATATATCTGATTCTGGAGGATACTGCGGGCCTCGCATATTCGCGTGCGCGTATATGTAGAAATTATGAGGAGTAGTTTGAAATGCAGAACGAAAACAAGCCAGTCCAGGCGCTGAAGGCGCACCTCGCGTTGAACGTGAAAGACGTGGAAGCGAGCCTCGCGTTTTATCGAAAACTTCTGGGGATCGAACCGAGCAAGGTGCGAACGGGTTACGCCAAATTCGACGTGCAAAACCCGCCCCTCAATCTGACCCTCAACCAGCACGCCTTCAACGAACGCGGCGCGCTTTCGCACCTGGGAATTCAGGTGGCCTCCACCGACGACGTCCTCGCGGTCCGCGAACGATGGACTGAAGTCGGACTGCTCACGCGCGACGAGATGCAAACGAATTGTTGCTACGCGTTGCAGGACAAGGCGTGGGTTAGCGATCCGGACGGCAACGAGTGGGAAGTGTTCGTCGTTCTCGAGGACAACCTTCCCGAAACCGCGGCTTGCGCCACGTCGGCGGCAACTTGCTGCGCGCCGGCGCCGATCGGAATCACGCAAGCGTAGAATGCACGCATGGAAACTAAGCCGTACAAGTTTCTATTCTTGTGTACCGGCAATTCCGCGCGCAGCATCATCGGCGAGTATCTATTGAGACAGATGGGCGGGTCGCGCTTCGAAGTGTTTAGCGCCGGCGCGTCTCCGACGGGGAGAGTCAATCCGTTTGCCGTTCAGGTCTTGAAGGACGTTTACAACATCGACGCCTCTGAAGCTCGCAGTAAGTCATGGGAAGAGTTCAGAGGCGTCGAGTTTGATTTCGTCATAACCGTCTGCGACAACGCTCGCGAAAGCTGTCCGGTGTGGCCGGGTCAACCGATCGTGGCGCACTGGTCCAGCCCCGATCCGGCCGCAGTCGAAGGCAGTGATGAAGAGAAGTATCGCGCGTTCCGCGACGTTGCATTCGAGATTCAACATCGCCTGCAACGATTCACGTCACTTCCATTCGAAAAATTGGACCGTATCAAGCTCGTCGAAGCGATACGTGAGATCGGCGACTAGCGAAACGCTCGCGAATATATTGGTTGTCAATGGTAACGGAGTTACTCAAACGTCTCGGCGTCTCGATCAAGTTGTTTCACCTTCCGCAGATACTTTACGACTCGCTGCTCGAGCTCGTGAGGGTAGCTGTATCCCAAATGCTTACCGACTTCGGTAGCGACGCGTCGCATTAATTCGATCGTCAGAAACAACGCTTCCCAGTTTTGGTCTAACTCGGCGCCGGTGTACGTGCCTTCCAAATCGGCCCATAGATCGGGTCGCGAATACTGCTTCAATCTGCGGCCGTACGGTCCGGGTTTGAGCGACCATTGGTGTTCTATTTCCGCGTGCCATTCGAGCATGGGTCGCAGATGTCCCTGCTTCAACGAGTAATCCAGGATGTGTTTCGCGGCCATCAGGTCGTCGCGCCAAAGGAACTTCGCTACATACGTGGTGTCAAGGAAGAAACCTTCCAACAACTCCGAGTACTCTTGTTCCGTCGGTGGTGTGGGAATATATCCCGAATACGTGGGTGGACCGAGGCGCGTCGTCAAATCGTCTTTGTCGAGAAGGACCTGGTATCCAGCGTCGAACTCAACAGGTAATTGCTCGCCGGGACTGACGCGTTGCAAGAGTTCAACAGGCCAAAGATTGAAGTCGATTTTTAAACCATTCTCGTACTGAACGACGTACGCCGATCGTGTTAATCCGTTTACGTCGATGAGGGGATCGCGGTAAACGGCGAGCACTGGACCAAAGACTTCCAGCCAGGTTCGATCTACGTAGTATGGCTCGATCGATCGCGCGACCAGGATCACATCATAGTCGGACAATAGATCCACTGGAGCGTGAGGGATAGCGCGCGAGCTGGTGAGGATCATGGCACGAATCAACTGCTGTGAATCGGCCCAACGTATCAATCGATCGATCATCGTGTTCAATCGGGCAACACGCGGATGTCGGCTTGCGTGCGCGGGTCCACTTCGAAGTCGTCGGCGAACTGGCCACTGAAGCCGGTTATCTCTACGGTCTGACCGGGACTCAGGCCGCTGACGTCGATGCCAGTCGAGGCGCAGACGAAGGAATGAACCTCGCCGGAGCCGTCGTTAATGAAAATGATGAAGCCGAACGGCAGATCATTTACGACAGGTTGCGTGATAGTCCCGGTTATCGTGACGAGCTTGCCTTCAGTTGTTTCGTTGACGTCACCAGTCTCGACCGGAAGTGGCCGTACTTTCGGACCGCTCCCATGCGCCTTGACTTCAGTCACATCGACCAGCACGAGTAGTCCCGGCAACACAGTATCGGCGAGCTTGCCGGTCACGCGAACCTGTTGCCGCAGCGCCAGGCCGAGATTGTCGGGAACACTGACATAGATGCCGCCGGTGCGGTCCTGAATCGCGAAGCCTTGATCAAACGTGCTCGAAGAGAACGCGCCTGAAGGCACGGTTACCGAACCGTCGACGGTGACGACTGTTCCCAGCGGTAGCGCTCGCGCTTCGGCAATGGTGATTGTTTTCGGGTCCGCGCCCTGTGAATAGACGGTGGTAGCAACAACGATAGTCAAGAGTAGAGTGACGAGCGTGAGTGATCGCAACATGGTGTTTACTCCTTCGGGGGTTTTGAGAAAGTGACGCCGAAGGTTACTTGAAAGAATGAAAGATGGGTATACCGCAGATTACGGATCAGCCTTGCCACACGCCTTTGAGCGCTGCGTCGGCGAGGCGCTTGGCGTCGGGAAGGGCTTCGAGGGCGCGCAGGACCTGGACGTCGCTGTCGAGCAGGATGCGCGCGCCGGCGTCGTTGGAGAATGCGGCAGTGATGATCTCCTGGCGCAGACGCAGTTTAGTGAACTCGAGCTCTTCGTCGATCTGCGCAGGCAGAACGTGGAGGTCAGGCTGCGCGGTGACGAAGTTGCGAAACGCTTCGACCACGCGGTCCGTGATCGGATAATCGGCGGGTTTCGCATTCTTCCCGTACTGCACCTTTTCGACTTTGTACGAGTCGAGGCCCGGAAGAACTCCTGCCGCCAACTGCCTGGTAAAGTGAAACGCCGCTTCGGCGATGCGCGCGCGCACCGGCGTAGACGCCGGCTCTTTGACTTCGATGTCCGGCGTGATGCCGCCACCGCCGTAGAACACGCGGCCGACAGCGGTTTGCACGCCTGGCCCGTTGTGTGGATGCGGCGTCGGCGAAGCGAGCGCCAACGGGGTCTCGATATTGCGTGGTCCATTACCACCCGGCGCGGGCTGAGGCGTCTCCTCGCTATCGTGACGCATGTAGTAATCGTAAATCGAGCCGCTCGAATAATCGCGCTGCAACGAGCGCCCGTAGGGTGTGTAGTAACGCGCCGTCGTCAACGTCAAGCCGGTATTGAACGGCAACTGGTAGATGCGTTGGACCAAACCTTTTCCGAAACTCGTTTCGCCGACAATCAGTCCGCGGCCGTGATCCTGAATCGCGCCGGCGACAATCTCGGAAGCTGACGCACTATTGCGATTGATGAGCACGACGAGAGGCAGCGTCGCGGGATCGGAGCCGGTTGACTTGTAAACGATCGCGTCGCTGTATTCGGTGCGTCCTTTAACGGAAACGACTATCTGCCCGCGCGGCAGAAACTCACTCGCGACGTCGACGGCTTGTTCGAGAAGCCCGCCGGGATTGCCGCGCAAATCGAGGATAAGCTGCCGCATTCCCTGCTCCTGAAGACGCTTCATCGCCTTCGACAACTCGTCGTCACTCGATCGCTGAAAGCCTCCGGTCAGACCGATGTAACCAGTGCCCGCACGAATCATGTAAGCGTTGCGAATCGTCGGCAGCGGCACGGCGTCGCGAACGATCGTGAAATAGAGAGGCGCCGGGGAACCTGCGCGCTCGATCTTGATCGTGACCGGTTCACCCAAACCGCCGCGCACGTTCTTCGAAACCTGTTCGCTCGTCCAGTCGCGTGAATCTTTGCCATCCACTTCGACGATCTTGTCGCCGTAACGCAAACCGAGCTTCGCCGCCGGCGCGCCTTCGACGGCCGACTGAATGTAGACGCCGTCGCGATGCTGCACGATGGTGACGCCGATGCCGAAGAAGCGCGAATCCTGATCCTCTTTCAGCTTTTTGAATTCACTGTACGGGAAGTAAGCGGAGTGCGGGTCGAGCGTCGAAAGCATGCCCTGAATCGCGGCCTGCGTTGCTTTTTCGTGGTCGATGTCGCCGGAGTAGTTGGCCGTGATGGTGGCTATGGCTTCGTTGTAATCCTTTTCGATGTCGTCAGCGACGCGATAGGAATTCTTCGCCGTGCCGGAAGTGAGCCCGCTGAGTCTTTCAGCCGTGCCGATCGTCCCGCCGATTATCGCCGCAACCACGATCACAGCAAGCGCCGTCACGGTGAATTTCTTTGTAATCCATCCACCTTTGTAGTCTGGCGAGGGTTGCTCCAATTGGCGGGCGACTTCCATTGCCAGAATATAACACAGGGCGAGCGGGAGTTTCGAAGTGTGAAAATCGCGTGCGATTAGTGGTGTGTTATATTGCGGTTGAGCGCCCCAAATGTCCGAATTTCTGTCGATCGTAATTCCTGCATATAACGAAGCGGCCCGCCTGGGTAGCACCCTCGACGCGGTCGCCGACTACATGCGCCAGAACTATCCGCAGGGCGAGGTAATCGTCGTCGACGACGGTTCCAGCGACGAGACTGCGGACCTTGCGCGTGCGGCGCTGGCGAGAGCCCGCCCGTTGCGCACGTCTGTTATCAGTTACAAATCGAATCTGGGAAAAGGAAGGGCCGTGCGGCTCGGTCTACTCGCGGCGCGTGGTGACGTTGTGTTGTTCTCCGACGCCGATCTGTCCACGCCTATTTCCGAGACGCCGAAACTGATCGAACCGATACTGAAGAACGAGTGCGATGTGGCGTTCGGCTCGCGCGCATTGGACCGCTCTCTGATCGGCGTCCACCAATCGTGGCGGCGCGAGCAGGGTGGCCGGATCTTCAATCTGTTCGTGAGGTTAGCGACGGGAATGCCGTTCTGGGACACGCAGTGCGGTTTCAAGGCGTTCAAGATGTCTGCATGCCGGCCGTTGGTGGAAGCTGCGACTGTCGACCGGTTTGGGTTCGACGTCGAACTGCTGTATCTCGCTCACCGCGCGGGGCTGCGGCTACGCGAGGTCCCGGTGCGTTGGGACCACAACGAGGGCAGCAAGATCAGCTTGTTCAGCGACAGTTTCAAGATGCTGGGCGAGGTCGGGCTGATACGCCAGCAAGCGCGGCGCGGCGTGTACGACACAGCCATCCGAGCCGTGCATGAGCGGGCTCATACGTGAGCTTTGTACTTTGTGCTTTGTACTTGGTATTTTGACTCGGATGGTTTCCGAGGCCGTGCGCATAGGAACTAAAACAAAGTTCAGAGTACAAAGCTCAAAGCACAAATGACAACGCGTCTCAACGTCAACATCGATCACGTCGCTACAGTGCGTCAGGCGCGAAGGGCGCCGGAGCCGAGCGTGATAGCGGCGGCGATGATCTGCGAACAAGCAGGCGCCGATGGAATCACGGTCCATCTGCGCGGCGATCGTCGTCACATTCAGGACCACGACATCCGGCTGCTGCGCGAGACGGTCACGACGTATCTGAATCTCGAAATGGCGGCGACCGAGGAGATGCTCGACATCGCCCGGCAGGCGGAACCCGATGCAGTCACGCTCGTGGCGGAGAGGGCCGAGGAGATCACGACTGAAGGCGGTCTCGACGTTAGGTCGAACGCAGCGACGGTTCGGAGTGCCGTCGACACGCTGCGAGAGAGCGGCATACTCGCAAGTCTGTTTATCGATCCTGATCCCGAGCAGATTGCAGCCGCGCACGAAGTGGGCGCACAGCAGGTGGAGCTTTGCACGGCGGCTTATGCTGAAGCGATGTTAGGAGCGCGCGGGATCCACGGTGAAGGCGCAGTGCGCGCGAACCAGGAGTTGCGCAGGTTGAGAGAAGGAGCAGAACTGGCGGCGCAGTATGGATTGCTGGTCGCGGCCGGTCACGGTTTGACGTACAGAAACGTCGGAGCCGTAGCGGGGATCGATCAGATTATCGAGTTCAATATCGGACACAACATCATCGCGCGTGCTGTGTTCGTCGGATTGGAAACGGCTGTCAAGGAAATGCGGGAAGCGATCAAGGCCGCAAAACGATAACCACAAAAGGCACATAAGACACAAAAGGCACAAAGAAGATAAGGAATTCAGTTCACTCCTTCTTTCTACCGTCTTTTGTGCCTTTTGTGTCTTTTGTGCCTTCTGTGGTTACAGTTAGCGCCCGGAAGCTAGTTGGAGCCGGACCACGGAGCGCTCCAGCTTGACGCGCGCGAGTTCGAAATCCTCTTCAGTTCCGCTCCACGAATGCAGTTGCTTCTCGAGACGTTCGCGCGATTGCTTCGCGCGCGCGGCGTCGATCTCTTCGGGACGCTCGGCAACGTCGGCAAGCACCGCAACGTGATCGTCACGCACTTCGACAAACCCGCCCGACACGTGCAACTGAGAGCTCTTCCCATCCTGCGCGTAAGTCAACACACCGGTTTGCAGTTGTGAGATCAACGGCGTGTGGCCTGGAAGTATTCCTAACTCACCGCCGAGCCCGGGAACAGTAACCATGTCCACGGACTCAGCCAGCACACGCCGTTCAGGAGTGACAACTTCGAGTTGAATCTTGTCTGCCATAACGCGACTGTTTACTGCGCGATCGATCTCGCCTTTTGAATTGCTTCTTCAATCGTGCCGACCATGTAGAACGCCTGTTCCGGCAGATCATCGTGTTTGCCGTCGACGAGCTCGCGGAAGCCGCGCACCGTGTCTTCGAGTTTGACGTACTTCCCTTCAAGACCCGTGAACTGCGCCGCCACGAAGAACGGCTGCGAGAAGAACTTCTGAATCTTGCGGGCGCGCGACACGATCAACTTGTCTTCGTCAGACAGTTCGTCGAGACCGAGGATCGCGATGATGTCCTGAAGGTCCTTGTAACGCTGCAACACGCGCTTCACGTCCTGTGCCGTGTCGTAGTGCTCCCTACCGATGATGCGCGGATCGAGAATGCGCGAGGACGAAGCGAGCGGATCGACCGCCGGATAAATGCCGAGCTCCACGATCTGTCGCGAAAGCGCGGTGACCGCGTCGAGGTGCGCGAACGTCGTCGCCGGCGCCGGATCCGTGTAGTCGTCAGCGGGAACGTAAACCGCTTGAATCGACGTGACTGAACCCGTCTTGGTGGACGTAATGCGTTCCTGCATTTCGCCCATCTCGGTTGCGAGGTTCGGTTGATAACCCACCGCGGAAGGCATGCGTCCGAGCAGCGCCGACACTTCAGAGCCCGCTTGCGTGAAGCGGAAGATGTTGTCGATGAAGAGCAGCACGTCGAGACCCTGATCGCGGAAGTACTCGGCGACCGTCAGGCCCGAAAGCGCGACGCGCAGACGCGCGCCCGGCGGCTCCGTCATCTGGCCGTAGATCAAAGCCACTTTCGACTGGCCGATGGTGTTCATGTCGACCTTCGTCAGATCGAACGCGCCCGTGTCGTGGAAATGCTTGTTGAACGCCTCGCCAAACTGGATGACCTGCGATTCGACCATTTCGCGCAGGAGGTCGTTTCCTTCGCGCGTTCGCTCGCCGACGCCCGCGAACACAGAGAAGCCCGCGCGCGCCTTCGCGATGTTGTTAATCAACTCCATCACGATAACGGTCTTGCCGACGCCCGCGCCGCCGAACAATCCGATCTTGCCGCCGCGCAGGAAGGGCTGAATCAGGTCGATAACCTTGATGCCCGTTTCAAACATTTGCAGCTCGGTTGACTGCTCCTCGAACGTGGGCGCGTGGCGGTGAATCGGATAGCGCTTGTCGTGTTTGACCGGGCCGAGCGTGTCGACGGGTTGGCCGATGACGTTGAGCACGCGGCCGAGAGTTCCCTCGCCGACGGGCATCGTGATCGGGCCGCCGGTATCAATGGCTTTCATGCCGCGGACCATGCCGTCAGTCGGAGTCATGGACACGGTTCGCACGCGGCCTTCGCCGAGGTGCTGCTGTACTTCCGCGATAACGTCGATCGGAGTCGGCACATCGAATCCCTCTGAAACGACTCGCAGCGCCTGGTAAATCGGAGGCAGGTAACCTCCATGAAACTCGACGTCGAGGACGGGACCGATAATCTGCACGACTTTGCCGACGTGATGTCCGTCGGCGCTCACGTTTCCATTAGGCGTAGACATACTGTCTCTGAACTCCTCTTTCGACCTATAAAGGCGAACAAAATGGGCAGGTTTAAAAGCGAAACAAGATACCACACCACTCAAATTGCTCCAAATCCGTGTTCAAAAGATATTTGAAACCCTGATTGTACTAATGTCGTAGTACAACTTCGAGATGGACGGAATCTTCTCATTAAGCCCTTCGCACCCCATGCCGCTTTACGCGCAACTGACGCGGGCGATTCGGTTCGCGATCGCCACCGGAAAGCTGCGCGTCGGAGAGCAATTGCCAACTGTGCGCCAGTTGGCGGTCGAGTTGCGCGTCAACGCCAACACCGTCGCCAAGGTCTACGCCGAGTTGGAGCGCTCCGGGGTGCTCGAGACACGAAGAGGCGTGGGAACTTTCGTCAGCGCCCGCCATTTCGCCGCAAGTCATCGCCAGGAACATGAGAAGCACCTGGCCGAGCTCGTCGATCGTTTTCTCGAAGAAGCCGCGGCCATGGGCTTTTCGCCCGACGACTTGCTTGATCAACTTCAAAGCCGGCGCACTAAGGAGACTGTGAAAAATGTCTAGCTCAATGACGAGCCTGATTCAAACCAGGAGTAACCTTCCGGCTATAGACACGCCGCGACTCAACGTCGTGTCGGCCGTAGTCTTTCTTGTTCCATTGCTACTCGGCGCACTCGCAACCTGGATGACGTTCAGTCCGGTCGGCGTGATCGTAGGGCTGTTGCTCGGACTGCTGCTGGCCCAGGCGCCGAAGATCGCACGACAGTGGGAACGCGCAATCGTGCTGCGGCTCGGGCGGTACGTCGGTTTACGTGGTCCGGGACTGTTCTGGATCATTCCCTTCGTGGACACCGTTCCCGCATGGGTGGACCAACGCGTGATCACGACAAGCTTCGCCGCTGAAGAGACGCTCACGTCAGACACGGTTCCGGTCAACGTCGACGCGGTGCTGTTCTGGATGGTTTACGATCCGGAGAAAGCCGCGCTGGAAGTTCAGAACTATCCACAAGCGGTGAGTTGGGCCGCGCAGACGGCGCTGCGCGACATCATCGGACGAACGTCGCTGACGGATCTCCTGCGCGGGCGCGAACGAATCGAGGAAGAGTTGCAGCAATTGATTGACGAGCGTTCGAACCCGTGGGGCGTGACTGTACAGTCAGTCGAGATGCGCGACGTGATCATTCCACCAGCGCTACAGGACGCGATGTCGCGCGAGGCGCAGGCAGCGCGCGAGAAGCAGGCGCGAATCATCCTGGGCCAGGCGGAAGTCGAGATCGCACACTCGTTCGAAACAGCCGCGAAATCGTACCGCGACAATCCGACAGCGCTGCACCTGCGTGCGATGAACATGTTGTATGAAGGATTGAAGGAGAAAGGCGCGTTGATGCTGGTGCCGAGTAGCGCGGTTGAGTCGATGGGAATGGGAGGACTGCTTGGCGCAGCAGCGCTTCGTCAACAATCACTGACGGGCAGCGAAGAGGTACCAGAATAAAAATTTCGAACTTCGAATTTTAACGTTCGGGGTCGATGCGGATTTTCATCCGTTGCAAAACTTGTAGGTCTTCATCGGTGAGGTCGAGGGCGGCGGGATCGTTTTCACTTTCTTCTTCCGCGTGAGGCCTCAAACCGATCTCTAGACGCAGCGTCAATTCCATCTCGTAACCCGCTTCTCGCAAGCGTTCGATCGCTTCCGCAACCTTGGTCGAGTTCTCGACAGACTCGTTGATCGCGCTGCCAATCTCGCGAACTATCTCTTTTGCGTCATCATCAATTTCCATTTTGTTGGTATGCTACGCCAGTAGCAGAATATTGCCAACTGCCAATCGCAGCTTATAGACTGTCGCGAGTCCATTTATGTTTGGAACCATAGGAATTCTAACAGGCGGCGGAGATGCTCCGGGTCTGAACGCGGTCATTCGCGCAGTGGTGAAGACTGCCACGTGTGAGTACGGCATGCGCGTCATCGGCATCGAAGACGGTTTTGACGGTCTGCTCGGCGCCACCCAGACGCGCTCGCTCACGGCTTCCGACGTGCGCGGACTTCTTCCGCGGGGCGGAACCATTCTCGGCACTCGCAACCAGGGACACTTCGTCGTACGCGAGAAAGACGGAGTGCCGATGAGCGTAGAGAGCGTTTACCAGGAAGCGATCTCCAACATGAAGATCCTCGGGATCGACGCGCTGGTGGTCCTCGGCGGTGAAGGTACGCTGACGATCGCAGCCGAGTTCGACAAACGCGGCGTTCCCATTTGCGGCGTCCCGAAGACGATCGATAACGACCTGGCCTGTACTGAGCTGACTTTCGGCTTCGTCACCGCCCTGGACATCGCCACGGAAGCGCTTGACCGGCTGCACACGACGGCGGAATCGCACGATCGCGTGATGATTCTCGAAGTGATGGGCCGTCACGCCGGTTGGATCGCGCTACACTCCGGCATCGCGGGCGGCGCGGACGTGATCCTGATTCCGGAGATCCCGTTTTTACTGGACACAGTTGTTAAGAAAGTGCGTTCCCGCGACGCCACGGGTGCAAACTTTAGTATTATCGTCGTCGCCGAAGGCGCGATGGAGATTGGCCACGAGCTGGTTTATCAAGACAAGGGTGATGGTTCTCGTGCACCCCGTCTCGGTGGAATCGGACAGCACCTCCAGCGCGACATCCAGGAGGTGACCGGCCGAGAGACGCGTTGCGTCGTTCTTGGCCACCTCCAGCGTGGCGGGCGTCCGAACGCTTTCGACCGCATGCTGGCGACGAACTTCGGTTCGGCCGCCGTACGCGCGGTGGCCAATGGAAAAAGCGGCGTAATGGTGGCGTTGCAGGCAGGTGACGTCATCACGGTGCCGCTCACTGAGGCGATAAAGGGCATCAAGACCGTGCCGCCGGACGGCCAGCTCGTGCGGACCGCGCGCGATACGGGCGTTTCTTTTGGAGCGCCGGACGAAGCCAGTTATCATCAAAAAGTTTAAATTATCATCCGTGTTCGAGTGGAACACGGATTGATGGAAATCGACCGGACCATGTCTGAGGGAATTAAAGCAAAGCTCCAGGGCGAACTCGACGAACTCGAGAGCGAGCTCCGTATTCACTTGCCGAAGGAGATCAAACGGGCACTCGAGTTTGGCGATCTCCGTGAAAACTCCGAATACCGCGCCGCGCTCGACCGACAGAACGTAGTCAAGGCACGCATCGTCGAGCTGCGCCAGCGCATCAGCGAGATAGCCTCGATCGATCCCAACAAAGTGCCGCGCGACAAAGCCTCGTACGGCTCGACGCTGGTCCTTTTCGACGCGGAAAAGGACGAAGAGGTCACCTTCCGTCTGGTAACGCCCGAGGAAAGCGACCCGGCGCAGGGGCTCATTTCAACCACTTCACCCGTCGGCAGAAGCCTGATGGGCAAACAGGAAGGCGACGAAGTCGCCGTGCGGACGCCGGCGGGCGCCCGCAATTTCGAGATCCGGCAATTGCGCACATTGCACGATGAAGTGTAGTGTCTGCCGACGTACAGTCCGCAGCGGTGTTACTGGTTAAAAATCACACCGATTTAAGCGAGGAGAAACGAACCTAGCAGATGTTTGGGGCAAGCATCGGACGCGCCGCTCAGCGCATCATTGACGCGATTGTGCGGTGGCTCGCGAAGGGGCATATCAGTCCTAATATCTTGACCGTCATCGGCGTCTCTTTAAACGTCGGCTGCGGTCTTCTTTTTGGGCTGGGCCTGTTCTTCTGGGCCGGAATCGCGCTGATCGTCGCGAACCTGTTCGACATGCTCGATGGGCAGGTGGCCCGTCTTTCGGGCCGGGTCACGCGGTTTGGCGGTTTTCTCGATTCGTCGTTGGACCGGCTCTCCGATATGGTTGTGTTCGTGGGCCTTATGGTCTTTTACGCGCGCGATTTGCCGTCTCACTCGACTCTTAACGTTTTTCTTGCGGGCGCCGGATTAATGGGCTCGGTTATGGTAAGCTACGCGAGCGCGCGGGCAGAGAGCCTGATTCCCAAATGTGACGTTGGGTTCCTGCGCCGCCCAGAACGCGTTGTACTCTTTATCATAGGCGCGCTCAGTACTCATCCAGGTTCTCAGAATTATTTTACCAATCGGATGCCGGCCGTGTTGTGGGTGCTTGCAGTCGGCTCCTATTGGACCTTCGCGCATCGCATGTACCACACGTGGCGCGAACTGGCGAAGGTTGAGGCAGCAAAAACAGAGAACGTCGACGCTGAAACTTCGTATGCACAGTCCGGTGGGACCAGCGAACGGAGACCTGAGCGCCGGCTGGTAACGAAGCCCAGTTAACCCGAATTTGGTCCGTAGGACTTTGGTATTTGTGAGCAATTGCTTTTGAGGTAACCGAGTGACTATCTGTCCGTGTTGTGGCTTCAAGTTTGTTGGGGCCCTGAGTAATGGTTGTCGACAGTGTGGCGCGCGTGCCGTCGGTGAGCCCCTCCCAAGACCGGCTCACGAACTTCCGTCTTATGGACGCGCGTTGGTCCTGGCTATCGCCGGTTCGCTGACGGTCCTCGTCTTCCTGGTCCAGCTCATCATCGCGATGTTTCAGCGGAAGGCGTTGTCGTTCGGATTCTGGACGTGGGTGGCCGCAGGTCAAACTGCTGCCTGGCGTTTGAAGTGGATCGCGATTCCGGTGTTTATTCTGACCGTGTGGGTCGCACGAAAGCTCTATCGCTCAATCAAGTTTCAACCGGAGAAGTTCTGCGGTGTCAAATATGCTCGGCGCGGTATAGTCGCCATGGTCACCGTGGTCATGCTGATCGCTTTCCTCATCGGCGTCACTGTTCCCGCTCGTTTGGAAAACAGGCGACTCGCGAGAGAAGCCGGCATTCGCGCAAACTGGTACACGTTCGAACGCGCGCTACTCGAGTATCGCTCGCTTTACAAAACTTACCCGGCCGACCTCAAAGATCTCCGCGAACGCATTCCCGATCCTGACGGCTCGCTCGCAGCCGCACTTGCGACGCTCGATCCGACCGGTTATCACCCGACCGCTGACGTTGCCGCCGTCGCCTCCGAAAAATCGCAACGACTCCGCGGCGCAGTTATTCGCAACGCTTCCATCCCTCCCGCGACCGACGACATGCCGCCGGGAAGCTTAGCGTTTACCACATACGAACTGCGACTCCCCGGCGAGGACAAGATCCTCGGCACCGACGACGACTGGATTGGCAGCAACGGCATTCTCAGGAAGTACAGCGACGCGGCCAAAGGCGGTGTCGGGCGCTCCGTCTCGGCGGGGGTCCTGCAACCATAGCGACGCATGTCGTTTCTCGATCGTTTCCGCAAAAGAACCGAAGACGAAGCCTCACGAATCGCACGTCTATCGAAAACAGGGCGGATGACTGACGGAAACATCATCGACGCGGTCTCCGACAATTCCGGTCAAATCACCCAGGTCACTTACACGTACATGCTTGCGGGCGTGCTCTACGAATCTTCACAAGCACTCGACGCGCAGCAACGGCAGCGTTCCCTCGACTACGCCCCCGGCAAACAGATCATCGTGCGCTACGATCCACGCCAACCAGCGAACTCAATCGTTGTTTAGAACTTAGTGCTTTGTACTTTGTGCTTTGAAATGCTTAGACTCTGAACGGGCTTAGTTACTCGAAGATTGAAACAAAGCACAAAGCTCTAATGGTATGTTTCGCAAAGTCCTGATAGCGAATCGCGGGGAGATTGCTGTCCGCATCATTCGCGCCTGCCGCGAGTTGGGCATCAAGCCGGTGGCGATCTATTCCGAAGCCGACGTCGAGAGCCTGCACGTGCGCGTCGCCGACGAGGCGGTGTGTGTCGGGCCGGCGCCGTCGAGTCAGAGTTATCTGAACATCGATGCGATCATCGCCGCGGCTAAAGCAGTGAACGCCGACGCGATTCATCCCGGCTATGGCTTTCTCGCGGAGAACGCGGGCTTCGCTCGCGCCGTCACGGCCGCCGGACTGACATTCATTGGCCCACCCGCGGATGCGATGGAGACGATGGGATCGAAGACGAGCGCGAGGCGCGCGGCTGTCGAATCAGGTGTTCCGATCGTGCCCGGGACCGTGGACGCGTTGACGTCGTTTGCAGAAGCGCTGGCGACGGCGGAGGAGTTTGGTTATCCGGTGATGTTGAAAGCTGCTGCCGGTGGCGGCGGCAAGGGCATGCGTCTCGTAACCAGCAGCGAAGAGCTTCGCTCGGCGTTTGAGACTGCACAGACGGAAGCGGCCGCTGCTTTTGGTGACTCGTCGCTGTATCTCGAAAAAGCCGTCGAACGTCCGCGGCACATCGAGATACAGATCTTCGCCGACACGCACGGCAACGTGGTCCACCTCGGCGAACGCGAGTGTTCCATTCAGCGACGGCATCAAAAAGTGATCGAAGAGTGCCCTTCGCCGATCAACGATCCGGACTTGCGCCGGCGCATGGGTGAAGCGGCGGTGAAGATCGGAAAGACGGTCGACTACACCGGCGCGGGAACGGTCGAGTTTCTACTCGCAGACGCGACGCGAGAGTTTTACTTTCTCGAGATGAACACGCGTCTTCAGGTCGAGCATCCCGTGACTGAGCTCGTGACCGGCTTCGATCTGGTGCGGGAGCAATTTCTGGTTGCGTCAGGCGAGCCGTTGTCGTTCACGCAGGACGGCGTGCGTTGGACGGGGCACGCGATCGAGTGCCGCGTCTACGCGGAAGATCCGGCGAACAACTTCTTCCCTTCTCCGGGCACGATCACGCACTTGCGCGAGCCGGCTGGTCCAGGCATCAGGGTCGACAGCGGCGTCGCGAACGGGTCGGAAGTTTCGATCTACTACGATCCGATGATCGCGAAGCTTGCGGTGTGGGG
>DASRIM010000535.1:0-12197 GCA_035649995.1 Pyrinomonadaceae bacterium
AGAAGGCCTCGGCAAGATGAGTGCCAAATGGAATCGTGGTGTTATATAAGGTTTGTGACGAGCGTTCAGCGCGCGATCTTCAGTAACAGGTCGGCGTACTTCTGCTTCAAGCGACGGTTTTCATCTTCCAGTTCACGCAGCCGTGGAATGTCAGCGGCTTCTATGCCGCCGTACTTCGCCTTCCACTGGTAGTAAGTCGCTTCGCTGATCTCATGTTCGCAACAGACGTCTTCGACAGTCCGCCCTGCCTGGACCAGTTTGAGGATAGAGATGATCTCTTCTTCGCTGAACTCTCGTTTGCGCATTGAGGCCTCCTTGCGCGTACTGCTCGGAATCGTAGTTTTGAGGACTGTTTTTGAGTGGGCGTTACAGTTGCTAACCGAAAATTCGTGCGTTAACCTCCCAACCCTGCGAAGATGAGCGAGGAAAAGTTCCCGGTTCATCCCCGGGAAAAGTCAACCAGTAAAATACGTGGGGCAATAAAGAGCATTACTCAGAATTAGAGCGGTAGCACGATTCTCAGGCCGAACTACCGCTCTCGACGGAACGCACAGGCAACCCCCCACATTTGCCTCTGGGCTGCGCGCGCTCCAAAACTAATAAATCATTTAAGGGAGCAGGCGTTTGATTAAGGCGCGAGGGCCAACCCGCTAGTGAGTTACGCCCGCTTAGTTCGGGCGTTTCGGGCATCCTCTAGATCGCCGCGCAGTTTAAGTGAAAATACACATAAATACAAGAGCGCATCTTCGTCAGGAGTCGTGTCCTGATGGGTCGCTCACGCCGAAACAAGCCGAAGAGGTTGAGTGAGAAACTGCTGGCGATCAGGCAGCGTCTGAGTATGAGTCAAACCGAGATGGCCAGAGCGTTGGAACTGAAGGTCCATTACTCCGCTGTCTCCAACTTTGAATTAGGAACACGCGAACCGGATTTGATCGTCGTCCTCCGCTACTCTCGACTCGCCGGCATTCCGATGGAAGCCATCGTCGACGATCAACTGAACCTGCCGGAAAATTAACCCGCCCCGCCTGTCATTATTACAACGACGACAGCCGTACGTTTTTCGCTTGAACATTAGGCCGATTTGGCCCATTGTGGGTCCGCCGATCGACCCCATCCGCCCGGAGGTGCAAGCCTTGAAGCCCAACTCACTCACTTTTCTTTTGCTGGTGCTATTGATGGTGACTATCCCGGTCGCCGTGCAATCTCAGCAACCATCGTCGTTTACGGTCGTGAGTATCAAGCCCTATGAAAAGGCCGTGCCCGGACAGATCATGGAAGCATTGATTGAAGGCTTAACTCCCGGGCCGGATCCAATCGTACTTCCGGAGTCGGATTTCAAGCTCGAGGTGCGCCAGGACGGCGTTTCTCAAAAAGCGAAGGTGGGGATCACGAAGTTCACAATGACGAGGGAACTTGACCCTAACGCCTCAAACAAAAACGCCGTTGACTTTGCCGGAATGAAGATGAGCGTCTATCAGTCAGTGACCTTTGTCGTTCCCAAGGGACTCCATCCCGGCGCGGCGGAACTCATCGTCAAGTACAAAGGCAAACGCGGAAACTCAGTCAACATGCAAATAGTCGACAAGCCGTTGAGGCCGATAGTCGGAACCACGTCAGTGCTCGCAATCGCGGGCATGCCGCCCGATGGACCAGCAGGAATCAAACCCGAAGGAAACGATCTGGGGTGGAGACTCGAACGCGGCGCAACTTCACACGTCCACGTCAATCCGTTGGTCGACCCGGACGATCCGAACGCAGCAGTTCTGATTCGTTTCAAGCAAGGCGATAACAGTTACGACGCAGTTACACGCGTCGTCAGCACTCCTTCGAAATTCTTCAACCGAAACGGCGGCGTGGGTTTCATGGCGGCACGTGAAGAGCTGGAAGTAGACGTACCCGCCGCACTCACGCTGGGCAAAGCGGAAGTCGAAATACGTGTGAAGGCGAATGATCAGGTCAGCGATCCGGTTGTGCTCACCGCTACGATCACCGACGTTACGCGCACAGCAGAGGCGCCGAACGTGAGCGCGCCACGCGTGCTGTCACTGACTCCCAAAAAGGTCGGCGCGGGGCAGTTGCTCCTGATCTCAGTGGATCAGCGACGCACACTCGAGCCATCGCCGAACGAGACACGAGTGATAATCGAGCAGGACAGCAGTCGATACCTCGCGTCGATCGAACAAAACTCGACAGTGTTTGGACCAAGCAAAGCGCCGGATGCACCCGTGGGACTCTTCGTGCGCACGACGCGGCAGCTCATCGGCCCTGTTCAAGTGCGCGTGCTGAATCCTTTGCGCGGCGAGCAAACTGGAATGAGCGCGCCGGTGGCTGTGGAGATTGTCGACCAGGTGCTGCCGCCGGAACTGATCAGCGTCAGCGAATCGACGGACGCTGATCTACAGCAATTGAAGCAACTGTATGAAGCACAGAAGCAGGCCGGGAAGGACTTTCCTACTTATGATCCTGGCAGCAGATATCTCACGATTCGTGCGCGTGGCGTCGATCCGAATCCGACATTCGTTCGGATTACACTGGAGCACAAGGGTGAAAAATTCACGCTCTCACGCAACGATTTCTCTTCGTACACGGGAGACGGGCTGATCGTCAGACTGCCCGGGTATATAACCGGCGGCCCAAGTGGCGGCGAAATCAAGCTAACGATCGAGAACTCCGGCGGCGACAGATACAGCACGCCGGTCACGCAGTCGTTCACGCTAAAACCGCGCGAGTAGACTACAGATCGCGCCCGTCTTGCTGTTAACGTATTCCTGAAGCACAGCGTCATTACTAGAAGGATTCGCAACCCATTCGCCGTGGTTGTCGTACTACACCCAAAACCGCCGTCATTTCTCAACATCGTGGAGGAAGTAAAAATGAAATTTAAAGCTTTAGCGCTGGTGCTACAGCTCCTGCTCGTGTTTCCAATCGCCGCTTTGGCGCAGAAAAAAGCTCAATCGAAGGAAACAATGGCGCCCATCATCCCTTTGAAGGATTTCTTTAGAAATCCCACGAAGACTGCCTACGCTCTCTCGCCAAACGGAGAGTATCTGGCGTATCTGCAACCGTGGGAGACTCGGCTCAACGTATTTGTCGAGAAAATCGGATCCGGTAAGGCCGTTCGCGTTACCAGCGCAAAGGAACGCGACATCTCCGGCTACGCATGGAAGGGCGACAACCGCATCGTATATATCCAGGACACCGGCGGCGATGAAAACTACCGGCTGTACGCCGTCGGCGTTGACGGCTCGAACCCAAAAGACCTGACTCCGTTCGAGAAAGTCCGCGCGCAAATCATCGACCGGCTGGAACGCAACGAGAATGAAATCCTGGTCGGGCTCAACAAACGTCTACCACGTGTCTTCGACGTCTATCGCATCAACGTCAACACTGGCGAGATGCAGATGGTCGCGGAGAACCCCGGCAACTACACCGGCTGGTCGACTGACTGGGACGGAAAACTCCGCATCGCCTTGACCACGGACGGCGTCAACAACACGCTGATGTTCCGTAACAACGAAACCGAGAAGTTTGCGCCGGTCATCACCACCACTTTCAGAGAGACGATCTCGCCGTTGGTGTTCACTCCCGATAACAAGCAACTCTACGTCGCAACGAACATCGGTCGCGACAAGACCGCGATCGTCAAATACGACGTCGAAACCAAGAAAGAGATCGAAAAGATATACGAGCATCCTGAGGTCGACGTCACCAATCTCCTCACCTCCCGCAAACGCCGCGTGATCACGGGAGTCGCTTACGTCACGGACAAACAGAACTATCAGTTCTTCGATAAAGACCGCGCCGATCTGCAAAAAGATCTCGAGCGTCGTTTGCCGGGATACGAAGTGCGCCTGGCAGGCTGCAATCTCGACGAGGACAAGTGCCTGGTGCGAACGTTCACCGATCGATCGCTTGGCACTTACTACTTTTACGATCGCAAGGCGAAAGACCTCCGCAAGCTCGCGGACGTGAGCCCGTGGCTGAACGATCAGGATCTCGTGCCGATGAAGCCGATCACGTACCAGAGCCGCGACGGCTTGACGATTCACGGCTACCTGACGCTTCCGAAAGGCGTGCCGGCCCGCAATTTACCCGTCGTTGTGAATCCACACGGAGGTCCTTGGGCTCGCGACGTGTGGGGCTACAACCCTGAGGTGCAGTTCCTGGCAAACCGCGGTTACGCAGTGTTGCAGATGAACTTCCGCGGCTCGACCGGATACGGCCGCAAGTTTTGGGAGGCCAGCTTCAAACAATGGGGCAAAGCCATGCAGGACGACATCACTGACGGCGTCCAGTGGCTCATCAAGCAGGGCATCGCCGATCCCAAGCGCATCGGCATTTACGGCGGCAGCTACGGCGGCTACGCGACGCTGGCGGGAGTTACGTTCACGCCGGATCTTTACGCTGCGGCCGTGGACTACGTAGGCGTGTCAAACATCTTTACGTTCATCGAGTCGTTCCCGCCGTACTGGAAGCCATACCTCGAAATGGTTTACGAAATGGTTGGACATCCGGAAAAAGATAAAGACCTGTTGACGGCCGCGTCGCCGGTGTTTCACAGCAAGAACATCAAGGTGCCGCTGCTGATCGCGCAGGGCGCAAACGATCCTCGCGTCAAAAAGGCGGAGTCGGATCAAATGGTGGCCGCGCTCAAGGCGCGTGGAATCGAGGTGCCGTACATCGTCAAGAGCAACGAAGGACACGGTTTCTCGAA
Organism: Pyrinomonadaceae bacterium; assembly: GCA_035649995.1. GTDB lineage: Bacteria > Acidobacteriota > Blastocatellia > Pyrinomonadales > Pyrinomonadaceae > PSRF01. Next base: position 4,715 of record DASRIM010000535.1, read on the forward strand.
CGAAGAGAACCGCTTCGAGTTTTACCGGGCGATGGAGGAGTTTCTCGGCAAGCATCTCGGCGGAAGAGTCGAGAAGGCGAGTGAGTCGAGCAAGCGTTAGTTAGTAATGAAATGTGCTTCCCGCTTGCGGGAGGTCAGTAGACAACGGATTTTAAGATCTCCTTACCATCTGCTTCCCGCTTGCGGGAGGTCAGTAGGGAAAGGATTTTAAATCTGCTTACCATGTGAATCGAGGGTGGAAAGCCATGTGAATCGAGGGTGGAAAGGCTCTGTTGAGCTTTCCACCCTCGTTTTGTTTTCCGAGTTTTAGTTGATCGTTAGCGTGGTTGTTGCCGACGTCGAGTTTCCGGCTTGATCGGAAGCGGCCACGACGATCGTGTACAGGTGACCGTTCTTGTCTGAACCGTTCTTCGTCGCCGGTAAGCTGAGCGTAAACGAGTAGCTTCCGTTTGGCTGCACCGTAACGGAACCACTCGGTTGTGTCACGCCATATTCGTCAATCACGTTGAAACTGGCGCTGCTGACTCCGCTCAGCGCGTCCGTCGCGTTGCCGGAGATCGTGACGCTTACAGGCTGCGGCCGCTTTGGCGCCGTCGATGGGTTCGCCGACGCCGTAACGACGGGAGCGACGGTGTCGATCTTGATCGCCAGCGAATGCGCCGCTTCAGTGTTGCCGAGATTGTCGACGCTCCAGTACGCAACCGTATGCGGGCCCGGAGTCGATAAGACGAATGGACCGGCATAAGTGACTGTCGCGCCGCCGTCGATGCTGTAGAACGTGCTTTGCACGCCTGACACGTTGTCGAAAGCGCTGAGCGAGACTTGCACGGCGCTGCGATACCAGTCGTTTATTCCAGCGGTGCCGGAAACAGAAGCCTGAGTGACGGGCGCGGTCGAGTCGATCTTCACGAGGCGCGTTTTGATCGACTCGGCGTTACCCGCGACGTCCACGCTCCAGTATTCGAGGTTGTAAACACCATCGGCCGAGATCGAGAACGTGCCCGAGTAAGTCTGCAACGCGCCGCCGTTGATCTTGTAGAAAGTGCTGCCGACTCCGGACAGATTGTCGGAAGCGTTTAGCGTCACCGTCACCGGACCCGAAAAGAACTCCTGGTTCTGACTGATTCCCGGAAGCACGGCTTGCGTTGACGGCACGGTCAAGTCGATGTTCACCACGGGCGAGGTATAGGTCGCGCTGTTGCCCGCGTTGTCGGTGACAGTCACGTCTTGCGTCTGATTTGCTCCTTCCGATCCGAAGTGCAACGGACTTGCGGGATTCGACGACTGAACACCTGACAAATCATCGGCAGTCGTGAATGGAAGATCGACGGGTGAGTTGTTCCAGCCGGCGCCATTCGAGGCGGGCGTGACGTCGCCGAACGTCACCGTCGGCGCCGCAGTGTCGCCTTCATAGGCCACGAGAGTTGTGCTCGTCGGAATTACCAACAAGCCTTCGCCTGCCGCGAAGCCCGTCAGTGGTTGCGAGACGTTGTGCTCATCGACGTACGGGATGCTGGTTCCGGCTTGCGTGACCCACACTTGCTGTCCCGTTGCGGGATCGACGGCGTACAGCTTTCCTTGCGCCGAACCGACGTAGACGTAGTTATTCACGACCAGCACACCAGACTGCAAGGTATTGTCTCCGAAGAAGCTCCAGATGTGAGTGTTGGTCGTTACCTCGCGGCCTTGAAGTGTTCCGAATTGTCCCAGAGTGTGTGGGCCAGCGAGAAAGAATCCCATGTTGCCTGAAAAGGCGGGAGTGTTCTTGGCGTTGAAGTTGAAGAGCGGCGTTCCCGTTGCGCTGTCAAAAACAGTGTCGATCGAGTCGCGTACATAAAGACGCCCGTCGTACAACGCCGGCGTTTTGCCGCCGCCTCCTGAACAACCTGGCGCGAAGTGCCAGATCTTCGCGCCCGTCGCGGGATCCAGTTTGTAAACGTTCGGACACGAATACGAAACGTATACGCCGTCGCTGGTAACGGCAGGAGAACTGTTACTGCCGTTCGAAACTGACGACGTCCATAACACGGCGCCGGTATTCGCGTCGACGGCGTAAGCGGTGCCGCCTGATCCGGCCCCGGCGGTATAGATCACGCCTTGATGAACCGTCGGCGCCGAATCGAACGAAAACTGACCCGGAAGCTGCCGGCTCCAGACCACGGTGCCTGTCGCGGCGTCAAATGCACGCAATAAGCCGCTGCCGTTCAGTGCAAACACGCGTCCATTCTCGTAACACGATCCGGACCAGAAGAAGCTTCCGCCAAGATTGAACGACCAGAGGATCGCGCCGTTGGTCGCGTTGATGGCATACAGCGTCGTTCCTTGAGTTATGGGTGGGTTCTTTACCGTGACAAAGACGCGGCCGTCCGCAATCAATGGATAAGAGATAGGCTGCCCGAAATTGACGACCCACCTTTGTCTGAGCGGCGGGGTCAAGTTGTTGGTCGTGATGGCGCCGGTGTGGGTTTCGTTTATCTGGTAGTTGCGTGCCTGGTCGGGAGCCTGGGCGCGAGCCGTGGTCGCGAAGACAGCACAGATCAGTAGGAGGAGGGAGAGAATTGTTTTTTTCATTGTCATTTCACCCGATTGATCTCGTAAGCGAGACGGTTAGGAATCAGAGTTGAGAAACCACTGAGGTTACAAGGAAGCCTAAAGATAATAGGCGCGCCGAGCAGGGAAAATCAATAATTTTTTGGCGACTGATACTGTCGTATTTTGTCACCCGAAGGCGGCAATAGACTGGCAAAATTAACAGTAGTTACTCCTTCGTGTCTGAAATAGAGTTCCAGGCGTAGTCGTATGAAACCAGCTACGCAGCACGAACCCGCAGTTGAACGCCGGCCGTCCCCGACTTTGTGGGACACGTTGATTCGCGTCGGGTTGATCGCCGGATTGGCGGTGCTGTGTTTCGAGGTGTTCTCACCGTTCCTGAAGCTAATGGCGTGGTCGTTGATCCTGGCGGTGACGATGTATCCGTTGCATCAGTCATTGGCCCGCAGGATTGGCGGCAGGCAGGGACTGGCGTCGATCATTCTCACGCTCGTCGGGATCGGTTTGTTTGTCGTCCCGACCTGGTTACTGATGAATTCGTTCGCTGACTCTGTTCGTATTTTTGTTGGCGCAGTGCAACAAAACACATTGCAAATACCTCCGCCGCGAGAGGGAGTGAAGAACTGGCCCATCGTCGGCCGCAATCTGTACGACACGTGGTCACAGGCTCGTGGGGATCTTCCCGGGCTGATACATACGATGCAGCCGAAGATTGGCGAACTGGCTCGCCATGCGGTTGCAATGGTCGCAAGCATCGGCGTTACGATGTTGGTGTTTCTGGCTTCATTCATCGTCGCCAACATCGTCATGGCCTACGGCAAATCCGCCGCGCGCAGCACGAGCTCGATCTTTTCTCGTCTGGCTGGTCCATCCAGAGGCCAGGCGCTCGAGAGACTCGCACTTGCGACGATCCGGGCAGTCGCGCTGGGTGTGATCGGCATTGCCGCCATTCAGGCGCTGCTGGTGGGACTGGCGATGTTGGCCGCCGGCATACCGGTGGCGGGTGTGTTAGCGATAGTTGCCCTCGTATTGGGCATCGCACAGGTGCCTGCACTGGTCATTACGCTTCCGGTCATCATTTACATCTGGTCCAGTGGGGGTTACAGCACCGGCGCCGCGGTCGCACACACGATCATCCTTCTGATCACGGGCATGGCAGACAACGTCTTGAAGCCGCTGATGCTCGGCCGCGGCGTTGACGTGCCGATGCCTGTGATACTCTTCGGTGCACTCGGCGGAATGGCGAGTGGTGGAATCCTCGGGATGTTCGTAGGCGCGACGGCCCTGGCACTCGGATACGAGCTCTTCATGCACTGGGTCGCAACCAACCCCGATCCCGCTCCCGCGCCGTAACAATATCGGTCCAGGTCAACGTGAGACAGTCAGTGAGTTTGATTATCGATCCGCAGGAAGGCTGACTGGATCGCGACGGGCAGCCAGAGTACGAGGTTGGCAAGCACGGATGACGCCTCGGTTCCGCTTTCTTCAGCCGCACGGCGGGCAGCGATGTGAGCAGAGACAGCACGTTCGCACGCTCTTAAAAACGCAAATTGCCAGGGTTCGATCTCCGTGGCGTTGATTCGATAGTCAGAGCGGCTAATCGCTACGAATGAATAACGGACATCCGGCTGCGCAGATTCGTCTCGATCCTCCTGAAAAAAATCGATCAGCGAAAATTTGAGTGCGAGCAGTCGCAAACAGGGTGTCGTTTGCAATTTTAGATCGCTGCTCAGGACGTCGAGCGGTGAGAAGCTTGCGTGTGGATCGTTTTCAGTTCCGTGCGCGCGCATGACTTCGGTCCGCGCTCGCTCAAAACGCGCCATCTCCGCGGGCAGATCGAGCAGCACGTTCATCTCGTCCCCGGTGTTCATCTCGTTTTCGCCGGCGCCGGCAGCCGGCTTCGTTTCGTCAAGGAACTGCGCGAACCGCGCGCCCAGATCGAACAGACTCGGCGAGTGAGGCGGTTCAGTGACGATGTACGCCCTCGCAAATGCATCAAACACAGCGTCGCCCGTAAACCGGCGCAGCACGGGAAAATCGGCCCGCATACATTCAAGCAATCGCGCCACGTAGCCGCTCGTGTAAATGCTCAATCGTTCGCGCGCCGACAGACCACGCTTTTCCGCAACGACTTCTTCAGTCGCCAACCCATGCTGCTGCGCCGCGCTGTCCAGCTTCTCCACCAAGTCACCGCGCTCCGTGATCACGCTTTTCATCCACTGTTGTATCAGCGCGAGAGACTGTTCAGTCATTGTCCTGAGATCAATTGAAAGTCAACCGGATTGGAAACGATCTGCGCTGCGCTTGTGTGGCAAAGCGGAGCGTCGGGAATCATGCCCTGGACCACTGCTTCTGCTTTCTTCAGTTCTACAACCAGATCGGGAAAGTCGGGAATGTTGGCGTCCCACTCGAGGAGAGTCGAGACGCCGCCTGTCAGCTCCTGCGCCAGTTTGTACAGGCGCCACACAGTCGCCGGCACAGGTTGATCGTGCGTGTCGACGAGGTAGCGGCCACAATCCGTCGGCCCGGCGATATGAAGCTGCACGATGTTGTCATGCGGCAGGCTTCTGATGTAATGCTCCGGATCGAATCCATGGTTGTAGCTGGAGACGTAAACGTTGTTCACGTCGAGTAACAGACCGCAGCCGGTTTCCTTTACCAGCTCCGATAGAAACTCCCACTCCGTCATCGTCGATTCTTTAAATTCAAGGTAGGTGGACGGATTTTCCAGAATCAACGGACGCTCGAGAAAGTCCTGAACCTGCCCAACACGCTCGACCACATGCGACAAGCTTTCTTCAGTCAACGGCAGCGGCAGAAGATCGTGCGTGTTCACGTTCGCGACGCCGGTCCAACACAAATGATCCGAAACCCACTTCGGCTGCACGAATTCCGCCAGAGTCTTCAGATCCTTCAGATACTTCCAGTTCAACGGATCCGTGCTGCCGATTGACAAAGAAACGCCGTGCATCACGATCGGCCGGATCGCCGCCAGCCGCTCGAGCACGTGGCGCGCGAACCCGAAATTGTCCATGAAGTTTTCGCTGATGATCTCGAACCAATCCACTTGCGGATCGTTTCGCATCAGGTAAGCGAAATGCTGATTGCGGAGGCCAACGCCCAGGCCGAGATTCGGTAGGTCCAGGCGTTGGCGGTGAAGGTTCTGCACGTGAGAATTGGTCCTCGTTTAAGTGGACGGTGGAAACGCGAGACGCAGCGGATCGGGCGCCGGTTTTGCCGGCAGATCCGTGACGCCGCGACTCTTCAACACCTCGATGTAAGCATTCCAGGCGATGTCGTAAACCTTGTCGCCCTTCGAGTACATGAGCTTTTGGGCCAACTTCGTCGGCTTGAAATCCGGCGGCGGGAAGTCGTTGAGCTCCATCTCTCCTTGCGCAGTCGGTTTCGCGCTGTCCGGCGGCGGATACAACTGCGACTCCGAAATCGGCACCGCACAGCCACCGAAAGCTGCGCAGACGTTATCCGACGGTGCGCTGTAAATGATTATCTCTTTCCGTAACGGGTCTTTCAGATCCTCAGCCATCACCTTGAAACCGCAGATGATGCTCTGACTGCCGACCTGCTGCACGAAGCCGCAACCGCCTTCAGCCTTGCACGTGTTCGAGCCGCGGCAGGAATGGAAGACGGCCACGTCAGGGAGATTCGAGCTCGGAGCGCCACAGACCACTGCCGGTGTGAGTTTCAGTCCCTGGCAAGCGTGGTAGAGCGTGTTCGGGTTCTTCTGCGCGACGCCTTGAGTGATGTCCGGGAACTTGCCCGTCACTGCCCAGCAGATCGACACGCGATCGCCCGAGCCGTACATCGAAGGAAACGGGAACGAACTCTTCTCGTTGGTCCAGAAGCCCGACAGCAGCCGCGTGATTCCCGCGATCGATCCGACGGCAGCCTTGCTGAACGTGTTGTAGCTGTTCGGGTCGTCCTTGAGCGTGTTGAGCGCGCCGGAAATATCTTCGGCAGTCGGCAGCGGCCACTTGTTCAGATCGTAACCCGTCGTCTTGAGCATGTCCGGAGACCACTTCTTGCCGCCGGCGTGCCACTGGTCCCACGTGACGACATTGCCGGTCTCCAACAGCGTTTTGATCGCCTTGAAGCGATCGTGGTGATCGAGCGCCGCATTCTTGCTTCGAGAAACAGTGTTGCCGGAGGGATTGTTTAAGTTCCCTGTGTCCGTGTAGTTGGGATAGTCGAAATTAAGCGCCTCTTCGTCCGGCTGGAACTGGTCCTTGACTGGCGCGTACTCGAGCATTCCGCGCGCTTTAATGGCCTTTCGAATCTCCTCCGCGATGCCTGAACCTTCGCCCTGGTCCGTGATCGCGTTGATCATGTCGAGGATGTTGGCCTTGGCCCAGCCGGACTTGATGTCGCCCGTGGCCATCGACTGCATCTTCGGATACTCCGGTTTGTGATGGGAGTTGTTGGAGTTGAAGAGATCTCTTTCGAGGCTGCCGCGGTTGAAGACGTAATCAAACAACGTGGTGCCGTCCGTGTACCTGATGTCGATGTACTCCCAGAGACACTTGTAGAGCCAGCCAATCGTGCCGAACATCGGCAGGTTCTCTTCTGTATTGCCGAGCTTCCAATCCTTGAAAGGAACAGTGGGGAAGTAGTTGTCTCGTTTCTCCGGATCGATGATCTTGTCCGCGTCGTCTTCGTTCTCCTCGATCGCGAGGAAGAGATTGTTTTGATCCAGAGTCAACGCGTCGAGTTTGACCTTGATCTTGTTGTATGGCTCGATGGTGTCCTGGAAGTCGATGATGTGGGGGATGACGGTCTGTTCAGGTCCATAGCAGATCCAGCCGAAGTCGTCGCTTTGCAGCAGTGGACTGGTGTAGGTCGGCATCACTCCGAGCACCTTCGCGATGTTCGACGCGAGTTGCAAGTGCAACATCTCGTCGATGAAGACGCTGAAGAA
>DASRIM010000536.1:0-4164 GCA_035649995.1 Pyrinomonadaceae bacterium
CGGTTAGTAATGTTGACTCACTGTTCATAACCCACCTCTTCGTACAAAGACCGGGGGAGCTGAGCAAATATTCCCAAAGATGAACTAACAAGAGGATCAGTCTGTGACAGAACGGCTAAATCTTGTGACGGATCGGCCAGCAGGAAGGATAAAACCATGATTCTAAAGCGTATTGCCGACCGCCTCCTGTAAGTTTGCGCGGTAGTTTCGACTCAGGGCGAGCTGCTTGCCATTCTCCATGATGATGCGGTACTCGCCGTGAAACCACGGTTGCATCTCCTTGATCCGATCGATCTTCACGATGGCGGAACGGTGGATGCGGAGAAACTGCTTCGGGTCGAGTTGTTCCTCAAGGCTGCTGATCGTCTCGCGCAGGAGATACCCTTTCTGGTTATCGTAGACGCGGACGTAATTGCCCTCCGCCTCGATGCAGTAGATGTCCTGGACGTGCATGAAGAAGACGCGGCCGCCGTTCTTAATGACCAGTCGCTCGAGATAGCGCGGGCCGGCCTTCAGCTCTTCGAGTAAAGCAATGATGTCCTGGTCGCGACGGCTCGTGCGATCGAGTTTGATCTGCGCTTTCGCCCGTTGCCACGCGACTTCGAAACGTTCGCGATCGAACGGCTTGAGCAGATAGTCGAGAGCGTGGACTTCGAAGGCGCGCACGGCATACTGATCGTAGGCCGTGACGAAGATCACGTACGGCGTGGTATTTGGATCGAGCGACTCGAGTACTTCGAAGCCGCCAAGCTCCGGCATCTGAACGTCGAGAAAGACGAGATCCGGCGTCGAAGTCTTGATCGCTTCGATCGCCTCGCGTCCGTTCCCGCACTCGCCGACGACTTCGACTTCCGGATCGGTCGCCAGCATCTCGCGAATCATTTCGCGCGCCAGTGGTTCGTCGTCGACGACCAACGCTCGAATACGTAGTGCGTCCGTCATCCTTCCCCCAACTGATCCTGTGAATTAATAGTGCCCGTGCGCGGTGAGATTCACGCTAGCAGGTAAACACCGCAGTGGAATCGCTTATGGCGCAAATCGAGCAACAACTTGGATTCAGAGTGGTTACGTTGAAGATGCAAGCAAGGTTCAAATTTCAGAGATGAGTTTGAGCAGTGAACGAGAAAATGAAGACCGGTGCAAGTTCATGAATGATGTCGCGGAATTTCGATCGTCACAGTTAAACCACCTGACGGACGATTGAGCATTTCGAACCTCGCGGCTGTCCCGTAAAGCCCCACAAGTCGTGCTTGCGTGTTGGCAAGACCGACGCCTTTGCCGCGCCGCGCTTCGAATGCACGGTCCACTTGAAGGCCCGGACCGTTGTCTTTCACTTCGATGTGCAGCGCGCCGTTTATCGGCGCCGCCGTGATCTCGACGTGTCCGGAACGGCTGTTTCCGACTGCATGACGCATTGCATTCTCGACTATGGGTTGCAGGATCAGGTTCGGAACGCGGACGTCAAGCACGGTGGGATCGATCTTGATGTCGGTGGTGAGACGATCCTGGAAACGAATGCGCTCGATTTCCAAATAGCCGTTCAGAAATTCGATCTCCTGTTGCAAGGTTACTTCCATCGAGCCGGAGTTCTCGAGAGTGAGACGAAGGAAGTCGCCGAGCCGCGTGATCATCTTGCGCGCGCCTTCAGTGTCTTTACTCAACAACGCAGAGATCGAGTGCAGCGTGTTGAAGAGGAAATGCGGCTGCACTTGCATCTTCAATGCTTCGAGCTGCGATTGAACCAACTGCGTACGCAGTTGCGACGCTTTCAATTCACCTTTCCGGTAGCTGGTGTAGTAGTTGAACGCGTGACTCACGCCGAAGATGAGCCAGTAGACGAGGATCCAGCGGTCGAGGTTCGGATAGACGTAGCCAAACAGTCGCAGCGGCGTGATGGAGCTCGCGCGGCCGGCGAGGAACATGTAGACGACGAAGTGAAGGGCGATTAACGTGCTGACGAGGGCGACACTGAAGAGCATATGGAGGAGCACTTTGCGCAGCCACCGGTCGCGATCGATGCGAAAGCGCCGTGCGAGCCAGAGGATGAGCGGCGTTACGAGTGCCCACACGTAACAGGCTGAGCCCTGCACGAGGAACGCCCGCGCGTACGGAATAGGCTGCCGCTCGGAGTAGTACATCATAAAGACCTGGGTGCTGAAGAAGAGGGCGGCGATCGTCCAAAGTCCCCAGATGATTCCGAGCCGCACCAGGCGTTTGACCCAAACCCGTTGCAGGCGCGGTGTGTCTTCGGAGGCGGCCTGGAAGGTTTCGTCAGGCGTCCCGGCGGCCCGAGAGATTGCAGCGTTGCCGTTAGAGGTTGCGGTCGACAAAGTCATACTACTTTCGCTGTCTTGATGAACGTGGGCACGGGAGGTACTAAGCAATCCCGAGCGTATAACGTCTTATTAACACCGGGGAGGAAGGTTTTGTGACCAAAGGGACTGCGCAGGCCGTCAACCGGCCTGAATGGAAAGACGTTTGTGCCTTTTGTGTGGGTTAGGGCTGGATGGCGAGTTGCGCGATGGTAGAAAGTGGCTCTTCCAGTTGATCGGCAATGGTCATGCGGGTGACGGATTCGATCTCGTCGCGACAGGCCTCGACGACGTGCTCGGTGTTTTTGATGCTCAGATTGAGGTCGTGTCCATCATCCGAGAGCACCCACTTCTTATCAGCTCCACGCACGAGATGCCCCAGCTCGTGCAGCAGCAGCGCAACGCGACTCTGGCGAGTGTTGGGTTGATAATGCGCGATCGAGGGAACATGCCCGCCGCTGGGCGCGTTGGCGCGATAGAACGATCCCGCTATGTTGATCTCTGCCTTCTCGAACATCCGATACGAGAACCCGGTCACGCCGTTGCGATACATCGTGGTGTTCCCTCTCATTCGGACGGCAATATGCTTGTCGAGATAAACGGGACGAAAATTGCGAACCAACTCGTTCAACGCATCGATCGCTCCCGGACCGCCATAGAGTCGACTGCACGCGTTGTCCTCACGCAGGATCGTGAACGCGTCAACGTATGCCTTGTCGAGGTCGTTCAGTTTGTGCAGCTCTTTCGAGATGATGATCATCGCGACGCGGGGCGTTACTGCGCCGGTGATTGGAGGCGACCCGGCGCGAGCGATCTCCGCAAACAAGAAGACGACGAGGATCAGGGACGTTCTCTTCACGATTGCACCTCAACTTGTTTCTCGTGAGCAACGTGGCCGTGAATCTACGTCGAGGCGATCGTGTGCGGCGTAAGTTTGTGATGGACAGGAGAGAAAAGGTGATAGGGCGGCTCGATCGGGATACTAAAAAACTATTGGCCCAACGCGGCCGCCGCTGAGTCATACATGAGCGACGCTGAAGGCGCTTGACCGGTCCACAATTGAAACTGAATTTTCGCTTGCGCAACCAACATTTCGAGCCCTCGCAGGGTCTTGCACTCTACCTCGCCAGCTTCTTTCAACAAGCGCGTCTCGATCGGGTTGTAAACGAGATCGTAGACGTAACGAGCGCCGGCGAGTTGTTGCGCAGTCGCTGGAGTTTGATCGATCAACTCACCGGATCCAACAGGCGTCGCGTTGACGACGACGTCGTACTCGGCGAACGAAGCGGATGGCAGCGGTTTGTACGAAACGTCGAACAGTTGTCCGACCGCGCGAGCTTTCGCAGCGTCGCGCGCGAAGAGCGTGACGTTTGCCTGCTGCCGTCGTAGTGCCCAGAGCGCGGCGCGCGCAGCACCGCCGGCGCCGATGACTGCGACACGCGATCCGGCAAGCGAACCGGTCAATGCGAGAAGCGGCTCGATAAATCCTGCCGCGTCGGTGTTGAAGCCTCGCAGCTTATCGTCGTCGACGACGACGGTGTTGACGGCGCCGATATCTGCTGCCTCCGGTTCGATCCAGTCGAGACACTCGAGCACGGCTGACTTGTGCGGCGCAGTGATGCTCAAGCCCCTCAGGTTTAAGTCGATCTCGCGCGTGCGCGGATGGACCATGCGCCTGAAGAACGTCTTCACGTCGCGGACTTCCAACGGCAGATAGACGCCGTTGATTGCTGCTGAGACGAAGGCGGCGTTGTGCATGTGCGGCGAGACGGAGTGCATCACAGGCCGTCCGACGAGGCCGCACACCATCGTTTCGCGATCGATCTTGTCGACGTGGTAGACGGAGCGAAGT
>DASRIM010000537.1:0-4734 GCA_035649995.1 Pyrinomonadaceae bacterium
ACGTGTCCTCGACAGTCGCCAGCGTGTTTCCCTGTCCAATCAGTATTCCCACGTCTCCGACCTGCCCGCCGCTCTCCGCGTAAAACGGCGTTCGATCGAGAACAACTTCCTGGTCTTCAATAACTGCAACCACTTTTGCATCCGTGATCTTCGTCGTTTCGTAACCTTTGAACACAGATTTAGGTAATCCTTCATATACCGCATTAATCCGTGGTTTGGTTTCGTGTTTGACGGTTGCCGCCGTCTGCTGGAGCTCGTGCAAAGCCTCGTCAAAAGAACGGTTGAACTCGTCTTCCTCAATCGCGAAGCCCCGTTCTTCCAAGCCGACGCGGATCAGGTCGCGCGGCGTGCCGAACGTGTCGTAGAGCCGCGCCAACGCCTTGTACTCAGGCATGGCGCCTTTGGTGGATGTGAACAGCTCGTCGAGTTTGTTCAGGCCGACGGTCAGCGTCGATCGGAAACGGTCTTCCTCGAGGCGGACCATCTTCTGGATGAAGTCGCGATGGGCTTCCAACTCCGGAAAGTTGTCCTTCATCAGGTCGACGACAAAGTTTGTCACTTCGTTAAAGAACGAACCTTCGAACTGGAGCGTGTGATGGCCCTGGTAAATCGCGCGGCGCATGATCTTGCGCAGGACGTAGTTGCGGCCTTCGTTGCCCGGCAGAATTCCGTCGGCAATCGAGAACGCCGCGGCGCGAGCGTGATCGGCGATCACGCGCATCGCGAAGCCCTCCGGCGACTCGGGTTCGTAGTGGCGGTCCGCCAGGCGCGCGGTGAAGTCGATGATCGGACGAATCAGATCCGTGTCGTAGTTTGACTTAACGCCTTGCAGTACAACGGCGAGACGTTCAAGACCGGCGCCTGTGTCGACGGAGGGCGCCGGCAGCGGATCGAGTTTGTACTTGCCCGGCTCGATCTCGCTGCGATCGAACTGCATGAAGACCAGGTTCCAGATCTCCATGATCGTGTCGCCTGGGCCATTGACGTTCGCGGCGGAGTTTTCCGGATCGTCGGGGCTTGGGCCCATGTAGTAATGAATCTCGCTACAGGGACCGCACGGGCCGGTCTCGCCCATCTGCCAGAAATTGTCCGTGCGTCCGAAGCGCAGGATCCGGTCGCGCGGCGCGCCGGCTTTTTCCCACAAGCGCTCCGCGTCTTCGTCGGGCGGCACTTCGGCGTCGCCTTCGTAAACGGTGAACCAGAGTCTTTTCGGGTCGAGTTTCAGGACGTCTACGAGCAACTCCCAGGCAAACTCGATCGCGCCTTCCTTGAAGTAGTCGCCGAAGGAGAAATTGCCGAGCATCTCGAAGAACGTGTGGTGGCGGGCGGTTTTTCCGACCTCGTCGAGGTCGTTGTGTTTGCCGCCCGCGCGGACGCACTTCTGCGAGGATGCGGCGCGCAGGTAGTCGCGTTTCTCGCGGCCGAGAAACGTGTCTTTGAACTGATTCATTCCGGCGTTGGTAAATAACAACGTCGGATCGTCGGCCGGCAGGAGCGGCGACGAACGCACGCGCATGTGCCCGTGTTCTTCGAAATATTTCAGAAAAGCTTCGCGAATTTCGTTACCAGTCATCATCGCTTCGAGTTTAGCATCCCTCAGGATCATCCGTGTACTGCGCGGCCGATCGCACTTTCTCGCTCACCAATTCGAACGCAAATCCCTGCCGCAGCAGGTGATCGAACAGTTTTTTCGCTTCGGCGCGGTCTTTTGGGCGGCCGCGCAGGCGAATGCGTTTTTCGATTGCGCGATCGATGAGTTGCTCTTCGGGGGTTTCGGTGTAGACGAGCTCGAGCGCTTCGGCGGCGACGTTGTTCTCGATCTGTTTGAACTTCAGGTCGCGTTCGAGGCGGCGGCGTCCGATTGGGCGCTGTTTAACTTTCGACGAGGCGTAAGTAAATGCATACCGTTCGTCGTCGAGATAGCCGTACTCACGCAGTCGTGCGATCACTGTTTCAACAACGGCCTCGGTCGTTCCGCGGCGTTGGAGTAATCGTTCACGCAACTCGGCGACAGACCTCGGCTTCGCCGCCAGGAGTTTAACGGCACGCTCGAAAGTTTTACGCCTGAGTTCGTCAGTCATAAGTAGAAAAAGGATTTCAGAACGCCTGCCAGCTTAAACGCCTGCCGGCTTAAACGCATAGCGAGAAAAACGAAACAAGGTGATCTAGAATGACCATCATGGATGGACTGCTGGTTATCGACAAGCCCGCCGGCATGACGTCGCACGACGTCGTCGCCGCCACGCGGCGCATTCTCAAAGAACGCCGCATCGGACACACCGGCACACTCGATCCATTCGCCACGGGCGTCTTGCTGATCCTGGTCGGCAAAGCGACGCGGCTCGCGCAGTTCCTGACCGGAGCAGACAAGGAGTACGACGCGATCGTCCGCCTCGGCTTCGCCACCGACACCGGCGATCGAGTGGGCACACCCGTTCCTGGACCAACAGGCAAGCTCAAATGGAGCGATGAAGAGATCGAAGCAGCACTCGCAAGCCTGCGCGGTTACATCGACCAGGTCCCGCCGATGTACTCAGCAAAGAAGATTGGCGGCAAAAAATTGTACGAGCTTGCGCGCCGTGGTGAAGAAGTCGAACGTGAGCCGATCCGAGTCTGCATTCATGAGTTCGAAGCTATCAGGCCCGACGGCCAACTGGTAAAAGACAACCTCGACGGCACGTTCGACCTCCAGGTACACGTCTCTTGTTCAGCCGGCACGTACGTTCGCACGCTCGCGGAAGACTTCGGAAAGCGTCTGTCCGTTGGCGCACACCTGGCCGAGTTACGCCGTACACGTGTTGGTGATTTTACTGTGACAAAGGCTGTTACTCTTGACCAGCTCAAGACCGGCTTCGGCGAAGAGGCGCTAGGGACCATCATGCTGCGCCCCAACGCAGCGCTCTCACGTCTGCCTTTTGTGCATCTAAACGCTGAAGACGTGCGACGTGCTCGCCACGGAATGGAGGTGAAAGTCGCGGAATATGACTGGCCCGATGGTGAAAAGGTGAAGATGTGCGACGTTAACGATCACCTGATCGCGATCGGCGATTACGATGCGAAGGCAAGACACTTGCACCCCAGCGTGGTGCTAGCGTAATCTGTGCTCCAACGAACAAACCTCAAGCTACGACTGGTGTAAAACGAGGCAACGCTAAAGTTTCCCAAGCGCCCTTTACCCCTGTGATATACTTGCGGACCTAGGAAGCACGCGTGCAATTCGCTTCCGAACTAGTGTTCCCCACCGCGACTTCCTGTTGAAACGATCATTGAGAAACGGTGCTTCGAGGACGTAGCTCATGCTTACGCGCGCATTGAGACGTATCGCGAGGCATTAAAGGCAAACAAACCGCGGTTCCACGGCGTATATGCGGTTACTTACTAATAGCGTGGCCTCTCCCCACACGCTGTCCAATGCGCGAAAGCCGAAGAGGTTTCAAGGCTATGCAAGAGCAGGATGGCAACAAGAAATTCAATATCAGCGAACGTTTGGAAGATCTGCGCCGCGAGCACGAAGCGTTGCGCTGGGAAGGAACCTTTCGAGACTACTTCGAGCTGGTCGCCCAAAACCCCCGTATTGCCCAACTTTCCCATGCGCGGATAAACGACATGGTTCATGCGGCGGGTGTCGAACGACTCAACGAGGGCACCCAACATGAAGTCCTCTCCTACAATTTCTTCTCCAGTGAGCTGTTCGGCATTGAAGAACCGATCGCGAGGATTGTGGAGTACTTCAAGTCAGCCGCGCAGCGCCTCGAAGTCCGCAAACGCATTCTGCTGTTGATGGGACCAGTCGGCGGCGGCAAATCAACCATCGTCAACATGCTCAAACGCGGCCTCGAAGAGTGGACGCGCACTGAAGGCGGAGCAGTCTATGCCATCAAAGACTGTCCCATGCACGAAGAGCCGTTGCACCTGATCCCGCACCAGCTTCGCGCCGAAGTCGAAAAACTGTACGGCATTTACATCGAAGGCGATCTCTGTCCGCAGTGCCGTTACGCGCTCGATCGAACTTACGGCGGCCGCCACGAAGACGTGAAAGTCCATCGCGTCGCGTTCTCCGAAAAAGAACGCGTCGGCATCGGCACGTTTTCGCCGAGCGATCCGAAATCGCAGGACATCACCGAGCTCACCGGCTCGATCGATCTTTCGACCATTGGCGAAGTCGGCGTCGAATCCGATCCGCGCGCGTATCGTTTCGACGGCGAGTTGAACATCGCCAATCGCGGGCTGATGGAGTTCGTCGAAATGTTGAAGGTCGACGAAAAGTTTCTCTACAGCCTGCTGACGCTTTCGCAGGAACAGAGCATCAAGACCGGCCGCTTCGCAATGATCTACGCGGACGAAGTCATCCTGTCGCACTCGAACGAGAACGAGTACATCGCGTTCGCCGGCAATCGCAAATCGGAAGCGCTCCAGGATCGAATCATCCTGGTAAAAGTTCCTTACAACCTGCGCGTTTCGCAGGAGGAGAGAATTTACGACAAGCTGTTGCACCAGTCGGAAGCGCTGCGCAACGTCCACCTGGCGCCAAACACGTTGAGAGTCGCGGCGATGTTAGCCGTGATGACGCGCCTCGAAGAACCGAAGCGCCAGAACGTCGATATCGTAAAGAAGATGAAGCTGTACGACGGCGAAGACGTCGAAGGTTACAAGTCGAAGGACGTGCGCGAGTTGAAAGAGGAGACCGTCCGCGAAGGCATGGACGGGATCTCGCCGCGCTACATCATCAACCGT
>DASRIM010000538.1:0-4272 GCA_035649995.1 Pyrinomonadaceae bacterium
TGGCAGCGCGGCAACCGCCGCCGCCGGCAGCGAGCAACAAGGCTCGATGCGCGAAGTCGGTCTTGAAGACATCGCGACGCAACTCGCCTACGCAAACAAAGTCGTCTTCGTACCCGGTTACGGTTTGGCGACGGCGCAGGCGCAACACGCCGTGCGCGAGCTCGCCGACGTGCTCGAGAAGCGCGGCGTTACAGTGAAGTACGGCATTCACCCCGTCGCCGGACGCATGCCCGGACACATGAACGTCCTGCTCGCGGAAGCAAACGTTCCCTACTCATCGCTCTACGAACTGGAGCAGATCAATCCTGAGTTTCCCACAACTGACGTGTCGGTCGTGATCGGCGCCAACGACGTCGTCAACCCCGATGCGCGCGACAATCCTGCAAGCCCGATTGCCGGAATGCCGATCCTCGAAGTCGATCGATCGAAGTCGGTGGTCGTGTTGAAGCGTGGCCAGGGAAGAGGCTTCTCGGGACTCGAGAACCCTTTGTTTTTTAAGCCCGTAACAGGCATGCTCTACGGCGACGCAAAAGACACGCTGACTCGGCTCGTGCAAGCTGTGCAGCACGCATAAAAACCCGTTTCAATTGTTTTCTGGAGAACGCATGCGAAGATTTCTTTCCGCTCTGGTGCTGGCGAGCGTGCTCGGCAGTGCCTTTACATCATTTCCCGCTGCCTACGCGCAACGCAGCGCCGAGAAGTCAAAGAAAGCCGCGGCATCGGTAGCGGCTCAACGCGGTGTCGACACGATTTCCGCCAGTCAGATGAAAGACTACTTGACGTTCATCGCGTCTGACGAAATGGAAGGACGCGACACACCTTCACGAGGACTCGACACCACCGCGAAATTCCTGGCGCTGAACCTGTCGCGCTGGGGGTTCAAGCCCGCCGGCGATAACGGCACTTTCTTTCAGCGTATCGACCTGAACCGGCAACGCCCTGACGGCGGCCAAACAAAGGTCGAATACAACAGCCGAACATTGACTTTGGGAACTGATTATCTTCCCGGCGGCCAGGGAAACGTGAGCGGGCAACTTGTCTACGCAGGCAGCGGCTGGCTGGTTAAGTCGAAAGAGATCGACGCGTACAAAGACGTCGATCCCAAGGGACGAATCGCCGTGATCTTCGGATCACCGAACATGCCGCCACGCGGCGTGACGCGCGCGGACCTTCGCGCCGCAGGTCAGGACGCGATGAACCCGGTCGAATACGCGCGCAGCAAAGGCGTCGTCGGCCTGATCTTCGTCGCCGATTATCAGTATCTCGCAAATTGGCAGAACAACCGGCAGCGGATCACCGAGCGCCCGGCGACAGTGGTCGCGAAGTTTCAGCGGCAGGCGCCTGCGACGCTTCCGTCGATCATAATCTCACCCGAGACCGCGAACTCGCTGATGGTTGGCGAGAAACAAACCGGCAGCCAGATCTTCAATACCCTGAATGACGGCGGCGCGCTGCCGCCTTCGTTTCTCATGCGGGATGAGAAAAAGGTAACGCTGAACGTTGCCGCCACCACCGAGACGGTTCCGACGCAGAACGTCGTCGCGGTTTGGGAAGGTAGCGATCCTGTTTTGAAAGCGGAGTACGTTGCGCTCGGCGCGCACTACGATCACGTCGGCACGGGTTGCCGGCCCACGCCTGAAGACCGGATCTGCAACGGCGCGGACGACGATGGTTCGGGAACGACGGCGATGCTGAGTATGGCTGAAGCATTGGCGAAAGCGCCGGTGCGGCCGAAGCGCTCGATCCTGTTTGTGTGGCATTGCGGCGAGGAGAAGGGACTTTGGGGCTCGCGTTATTTCACTGAGTATCCGACCGTTCCGCTGAACGCGATCGTCGCGCAGCTCAACATGGACATGATCGGACGCAGCAAAAAACCAGGCGACACGAACGCGCGCAATAACTCGCTCACCGGACCGGACGCCGTTTATCTAATCGGATCGACGATGATGAGCACGGAGTTAGGAGAGTTGGTCAACTCCGTCAACAAGTCGTATTTGAACCTGACGTTCGATACGAAGTACGACGATCCGAAGGATCCGAACCGGTTCTTCTATCGCAGCGATCACTACAGCTACGCTAGGAAAGGCATTCCCATCATCTTCTTCTTCGACGGCGAGCACGAGGACTATCACGGCGTCGGAGATACGGCGGACAAGATCGATTACGAAAAGATGCAGAAGATCGCGCGCACGGTTTATATGACGGCGTGGGAGATCGCGAACCGTCCGGCGCGGTTGAAAGTAGACAAGCCGCTTCCGGCGCAGGTCACTATCAGTGTGAATTGATTCGTCCTCGTTCGTTTTGTAATCGACGATAGGCTTCGGCGCGTGAGAGTTTTAACTCGCGCGCCGCTTTCTTTAGAGCGGCGCGATGGTCCAGGCCGTCGCGTTCGAACTGATCGACCAGATGGGAGACGCTCTGCGTGGTTGGCGTTTCCGCGAGAACGGTGCGATCGATCAAGAGAACTATCTCGCCGCGCGGTTCTTCGGTGGCGTAATGGTTCGCTAGTTCACTCAACCGGCCGCGCTTTATCTCTTCGTGCAGCTTCGTTAGTTCACGAGCGACGGCTGCTTCGCGTTCGCCGAGAATCTCGAGTGCGTCGTTGAGTGTTTCCGCTAGACGGTGTGGCGCTTCGTAGAAGACGAGTGTGCCGGGAACGGATCGCAGTTCGTTCAATCGCGTGCGGCGGGCGTTTGATTTCGCCGGCAGGAAGCCGCCGAAGAAGAATTCGTCCGTCGGCAGGCCGGCGGCGACGAGCGCTGAGATCAACGCGCTTGGTCCAGGCACTGGGACGACTGGTATGTCGTTCTCGATCGCCGCGCGTACGAGCCGGTAGCCGGGGTCGCTGATCGACGGCGTTCCTGCGTCTGAGACTACGGCGACGTCGTTGCCGTCGTGAAGTGTTTGGACGAGCTCGCGCGCGCGCTGCTGTTCGTTGTGTTCGTGATAACTGATCGTCTTTGTCTCGATGCCGTAGTGTTGCAGCAGCTTGCGCGTGTGCCGCGTATCCTCGCACGCGATCAGCGATACCTTCCGCAAGATGTCGAGCGCACGATGCGTGACGTCTGCGAGATTTCCGATCGGCGTTGCTACCAAATAGAGTGTGCCGGGCATGCCACGGATATTCTACACGCGAATGACAAAGGCCTCGGAGGACCGAGGCCTTTCGGAAGGGTAAAACCGGCGGATGTCCAGGAAGCTGGGCTACGGGCGGATTTACTGCGGGAATGGGATTCGTCTCCACCAATCGTCGTTGTTGTTGCGATTGTTGCGGTCATCGCGACGACGCCAGTCATCGTCACGGCTGTAACCGCCGTTGTATCTGAACCCGTAGACGTCGCTGATGAAACGCAGCTCGCGTTGGATCTGCGACCAGTCTGACGCTACACGGTTGTCAAACCAACGCCTTCGCGACACGGCGCGGTCCAGCTCTTGTCCTTCCTGCAACACGCGTCGAGCTTCGTCGGCGCTGCGATTCAGATCGCGGCCATTGCCTACGCGCGACTTCAGATCGCCTGCGGCATCACGAAACTGGTGGACTTGATCATTGATTCGATCTTCACGTTGTGAACCATTGGCGCGGCTGCGATCGAGCGCGCGGTCCATGTTGCGCTCGAAGTCTTTCGCCAGACGGTCCAATCGATGTACGGAGTCGCGCAGGGCACGTTCATCGTAGCGTTCGTACCCGCCACGACCACGGCCTTGATTGCCCCATTGGGCGGCTGCTGTGACCGGCAAACAAAAAGCCAGGATTCCCAGAGCCAGTATTGAAAATTTCAGTGTGTGTCGGTTTGTCATGTTCTGTCTTTCTCCTCGCTAGCCACTTCGGCCAGTGACGGGTTTGGCAACTGCCGTGCCTGTCACAAAGATCGCGTTTTTATCGGAGAAAAATGACACGGTCCCGAAGCCGAGCGCCAAAAGGTGCACGGCTCGACGGAAAAGGTTACCGGGGCCGGTCCAGCAGGATGGAGATGTGGTGGTGGATATCCGACTGTTGAAGGCTGGGGCGCTGTTTGGTCAGCGACTTCCAGTTGGGAGTACCGTTATTTGTTTTCGCCAGCACCAACTCCTCGCTGGCCGCGCGAATACCGAGATGACGAATGTTGGCGCACGCCAGTCCGCCGCCGCGAACAAAACCGTCGCGCGGCACTCGCGGCCATCCGGCTTCGACGAAGAGCGTGCGCACGCCGTAAGAGAGCGTCACAAGCTGCCCCACCATCGTCGACATTCCGACGAGGAAACGATGGTCCGCACTGTGCGCGATCTGAATGC
>DASRIM010000539.1:0-7909 GCA_035649995.1 Pyrinomonadaceae bacterium
CCAATGTTTCATACTTGATGCGAAAACACTGCGACGAGTGCGCCAGTTCAAACTCGAGCAACGTCGTCGTCTTTTCAATCCACGCTTCCACCATTGCGGCGACGACGTTGTCCGGCCTCTTCTGAACGTAAGGCGCGAGCTCCGGCATAACGCCCAACCGGCTGCACTCGATGCTCGAATGCACTACGTCCATGCAATTGCGATAGAGACAGATGTATCGCGCATCGGGAAAGACCTCGCGCAGAAATCTCAGGTACTGCAAGTTGTCAGTGGTCTTCTCGCACCACATCTGCTTGCCTTTTGCCGTGACGTATTGGCCCATGAACTCGTCTACGATGCGCCGCGTCTCGCCGGCGACCCACTGCTCGCGTGAAACGTCATCAGTTGCGTCCAGTGTTTGCCCGACGGAGTAAAAGAGCGACGTGTAAAGGCTGCGACAAAGCTGGCCCAGGTGAAGATGCGCCGGGCTGCAAACCTGCGGATGCGTGTCGACGATGTAACGCAGCAGCGTCGAACCTGAGCGTTCGCATGACAGAACGAATAGAGGAGGCGCCGCGGGTGATTGATTCTCCGAGACCATTTGTTTAACTGCTCGCAACTACAGACGATTTGAGCGAGGTAAGAGTTTCCGATTCCATCTTACCGTAGTTCAATTTGAGAACTCTGTCGGCGACGTGAAAGTAGCGATCGTCGTGACTGATGACCAGCACCGTCTTTCCCCGTAGCTTCAGCTCCGGCAGAAGACGCAGGTAGAAAATCTCTTTGAAAAGCGGATCCTGATCAGCGGCCCATTCGTCGAAAACGTAGAAAGGGCGATCCTCGAGATACGCGGTGAGCAGCGCCAGCCGCTTCCGCTGACCGTGCGATAAATCCGTCGTCGAAAGAACTCCGTTTACGATCTCAACCTTGCGATCGAGCTGAAGACGGCGCAAGTAATGAAGCGCCTGGTCATTCAAAGACTCGCTGTTCAAGCCGAGTAGACTTTCGAACAGGTGAAAATCAGAGAAGACTGCGGCGAACAGCTGCCGGTACTGATCGCGCGTCTCGTTCGTGATCTTCTTTCCGTCCAGATAGATCGATCCGTCGTCGGGCGCATACAAGCCGGTAAGAAGTTTCGCGAGCGTTGTTTTACCGCTGCCGTTGCCGCCGACGAGAAATACGACCTCAGCCGGCCGAAAGCTCAGATCAACAGGACCAAGCTTGAACCCGTCTCCGTCTTCGTCGTCATAAGAATGCGTGACGCCGTCGAGTTTCAAACTCGCGTAAGCGTGTGTGTCCGCAGTTACGTGAGGCTGCGCGCTTTC
The DNA here is from genome assembly GCA_035649995.1 of Pyrinomonadaceae bacterium. Lineage (GTDB taxonomy): Bacteria > Acidobacteriota > Blastocatellia > Pyrinomonadales > Pyrinomonadaceae > PSRF01. The sequence goes on from DASRIM010000539.1 coordinate 1,305, forward strand.
GGCCGTCAGCGAGAGTCCCATCGCTTCGATCTTTTGCAAAGCCACGTTGGCGCGGCCCAGCGTCGGTAGCGCATTCATGATCACTTCCAACGGCGGCATCAGGTAAAGAATGACGAGCGTGAACCCGATCGTCGTAGTAGCTTCCGTGGGCTGCCAATGCGGCAGCGCAAAGAGGAGTAGTCCGATCAGAATGAAGATCAGCAAGTGGCCGAAACTGGCAGTCAGCGCATACACAGCGTCGCCCGCCGACGCCTTGCGACGGAAAGACATCGCCGCATCTTCGAGCTCGTCGCGAAAGAAAGCTTCGCGCCGGGCACGATGCAGCTTGAGCTCCTTGTTGCCCTCGATCAGCGAGCGGAAGTTTTTGAACAACGCGTCCAGCTCACGCCGGCTTGCGCCGAGATAATTCAACGCGCGTCTGAGCGGGAGTTGATAACAAAGCACTCCCACGAGCAGAAAAGCGAATACTGCCAGCAACGCCGTCAACGACAACCAGCCAAGGTAAGCAAGGCAAGTCACCACCACGACGACGTGAACGCCGAGCATCGGCGCGGTGGCGAGCGCGCCTGCGATCACGGAAACATCGTCGGTGAGCGTTGCGAGCAGACGCGGCGCTCCGAGTTTTTCGAGGTGCTGAAGTGGAGCGGTGAGAATCCGCGCGGAGAGCTCACGACGCAGTTTGAAGGTGACTCCATGCGCGAGTTGAACCATGAAGATCCACGATGCGGCGCGGCTGACGAGCATCGCCAGGCAGAGCAACGCGAAACTCCAAATCAGCGCCTCGCGAGCTGCGTCAGGCTTGCTGAGCGCGGAGTTGATGATGATCAGGAGACCTGTGTTGCTAACGCCCGCGACGATGCCGCACAAAACGGCCAAAATGACCGTACCGAGCGACGACCGCACGAGTAGTGCGACTAGCTTCATGACTAGTTGATAAAAGTTTTAGTTTTACTGGGCGGGAGAAACTAACAAATACAGTTGAGCATCGACGGGCGAATCAGTCAACCCGAGCAGAATTATTCGCCATATCCGTGTTCCCTATAGGAGAACACGGATGGCAACTAATTCTTCGGAGGCGTTATACTTCTCCGGCACATGGGAATCCGCAAACGACTCCTGGCGCTCTCAATCGGAATAGCTATCCCGCTCATCGTGGTGGGACTCATTATGTTATGGGCGCTGTGGCAGGAGAGCCGCCAAGAGCTCAACCACTCAATGGAAGAACAGTCGCAGTTGGCTGCCGTCGCTTTTGAAAAATGGATCGACGGCCAGCGCCAACCCTTATCGACGCTCGCAGCCATCGCGGGAGAACATCCACAAGGACCATTTCCTTTCGAGGGAAGATTGTCTTACATGGTCCAGACTCGGCCGCACTGGCTCGATCTCAGGATACTCGACGACGCCGGTAGGCCGCTTCTGCTTCAGTCTTCCAACTTCGCGGCGGTTCCCGCACAGGTGTTCAAGACGTTGCAAGCTGAAATGCGACGCCGAAATTCGTGGGCCGTAGTCACTGACTGGAGCCGCGGCGAGGGTTATCCGATTTTAGCTCTCGGAGTTCCCGTGGCGAACGGCGGCATGATCGTCGCGCGCATAGACGGCGCCGCGATCGGCGAGCTCTTCCGTGATATCGAACTTCCGGCGGGCGCAGTAATCGCGGTTTTCGATTCCCAGCGGCGTGTGCTCTATCGTAGCTCGAGTGAGAATACGTACTTAGGCACAGACAGAAGCGACTCACCACTCTTCACCCCGCTAAGCACAAAATCAAAAGCGGTCGTCGAAACAACCAGCCCATACGATGGCGTCAAGCGTATCTACGGTTTGGTTGTGGTGCGCTCCACCGACTATGTCGTGGCGACAGGTATTCCGAGTTCGATCTTGTACAGCCTGGCGCGAAGGCAGATCAGTCACTACCTGATTTTTAGCCTGATGGCGCTGCTGTTTGCCATCGCCGCGGCCATTCTCATTGCGCAGAACATCGCCCGTCCGATCCTGAAGCTTAGTAACGCTGCAAAGCAATTTGGGAGGGGAGAGCTTACGGCGCGTGCAAATCTGAAGCACGGCGGCGAGCTCGAACAACTGGGCGCCGCGTTCGACGAAATGGCCCAGAGCATCGAAACTCGCACGCAGCGTTTCGCTGAGCTCGATCGGCTGAAGTCCGAGTTCGTTGGCAGCGTTTCGCACGAGCTTAGAACGCCGCTCACAACCATCAAGACGCTCACCCGTGTTCTTCTGCGCGGCGGTGAAAGCCAGGAAGAACGCCGCGAGTACCTCGAGACGATCGCCGCGGAGTGCGATCGCCAGATCGATCTGGTCCTGAATCTACTTGATCTCTCGCGTATCGAGGCGGGCGCGTTCACGGTTACTCGCGCGAAGGTGGACGTCGCCGAGATTCTCAGCAACTGCGCCGTAATAGAGCGTCAGGCCGCGAGCATACGCTCACACGATCTGTGTGTCGATCTGCCGAGCGAGAAGTTGTTTGCCGTCGCCGACGCAAACGCGCTGCGACGCGTCCTCTGTAGCCTCGTCGAGAACTCCATAAAGTACACACCTGACGGCGGCCGTATCACTCTCTCCGCGGAACAGGACGGTGACGAGGTCATAATCAGAATCGGCGACAGCGGATGCGGTATCGAAGCTTCGGATATCCCTCACGTCTTCGACAAGTTTTATCGAGGACGGCCTGCAACACCGGGCAAAAGCTCAAATGACGTCAGCTCATGTGGTGCAGAGGCATCCGGCATCGGTCTCGGACTATATCTTGCCCGGGCTACGATCGAAGAGCTTGGCGGGCGGATATGCATAGAAGCCAGCAACAATCGCGGAACGACGATGGCGATCCGTCTGCCAATGTTCGTGCAAAGCGAACAGACGAAGGAAGCTGAACTTGTCGAAGTATCTACTCATTGTTGACGACGAACCGAACCTGCTGCGCGCTGTAGCGGCTTGCTTGCGCGGCGAGGGTTACGAAGTCGATACGGCGCGAAGCGGCGACGAAGCCCTGGTTCAGATCGCGCAACGTCTGCCGGACCTGATCGTAAGCGACATTCGCATGCCGAGAATGGATGGTTACGCTCTGGCGCGCCAACTCCGCAACAATGCGCGCACGCATCTGATACCGATCGTCTTTCTGACCGCCAAGGACGAAAGCGCCGACCGCATCGCCGGCATTCGCTCCGGCGTAGACGCATACCTGACGAAGCCGTTTGAACCAGACGAGCTCCTTGCGGTTATCGCCAATATCCTCACGCGCGTGGAACGCACGCATGCTGAGATCGCTCGACTCATCGGATCAAACGTGCGCGAGCAGATCGCGTTTACGGACGAGGAGTTGACGGAAGCTGAACAACGCATTGCTTCTGCTGTTGCGTCCGGGTTGAGCAACAAAGAGATCGCGGCGGAACTTGGCGTCAGCGTTCGCACAGTCGAAAATCACATCAGTCACATTCTCGCCAAAAAACACTTCGACAACCGCGTCGAGATTGCACGCTACGTTCTGGCGCGGCAACGCTAAATCAACGGCAGGTCCCGTTGGCGATTTGTGCTGCGATTGCGGCTTGTACTGCTGTTTGCGGTGACGTGACGGGAGGAACCTCTAAAACGACGACGTGACGAACTTGTCCATCCTCGACAACCGACCATGCATAGGCGCGCTTGGCGTCCGGATGGCCGGAGATTTCAAATACCGCCACTTCCGCTTGCCAAACCTGGTTGGTGTTGAAGCCCTGAAATGATTCGGAGACGGTAACGGTTTCCACGTAGCCGGACTCGCAACCGTTTAGCCGTCGAATGGCATTTTGCAGTCGAACAATGTCCGCGCCGGACAGGGGTTGGTCGAGGTCGGGCATTACTGAGTGGACTGTCGTTAAAAATGGAGGGCGGCGAGTGTCGCTCACTCACTCGCCGCACGTGATGCAATTTAGAGTAGAGTTACCTTGCGCTAACGGTGTGAGTTTAGAGACAGCGGGAAGGCAGCGCATCAGGGAATCCACTCATTCGTAATGAGTGCATATACCTATAGTCGTCGAACGCTGCCTGTCACACGTTCGAGAACGAACCTCGCCGTACTATCCAAAATTATGAACAACAATCCAAAAACAGATAATTTCGGCAGCCATTGTTTCCCGAAAATAGTGGCCTAACGCCTCGGATCTCCGAAGTTTTTCGTAGGCATTTCCACTCATGCCTGCCGCGGTTCAGATCGGCAGATTTCCTCGCTAATTCGGCGTTAAAAACGAGTCAGAAGCTTGTCGCCGTCCAGGCCAATGAGTGTTTTCACCTACACTCAACCAGTACGTCTTCCGGCGCCGGTAAAATCAGGAATACGCATTGCTGCAACTGAAGAGGCCAACACTTTAACAAGGCGTTCCCTCGAACGTTAAAGAGTCAAAACAATCAATGCAGCTAGTCGTCGAGGACCTCGGCCTGTCCTGGTTCAGGCTCAGACTTCCCGCACCGCCGACTTTTTTTGATGAACTCGAATCGGAAGCGATCCTGGCAGGGCAATCGCTCCGGTTTCCACCATTCTGCCAAGCCGAAATGTATCGCACACGCCCGCCGGCACTCTGGGTCGACCCCTTTACCCGAGACGTGTCGGAGTAAGAACGTAACCTTTGTGAGGGAGGAACACGAGAATGGCAAAGCTTTTTTCAAGGATTACAGCTTTGACAGCGTTTGTCGCCTTACTTGTGGTACCGGGTTTTGCTCAGACTAGTACCACAGGTTCAATCGCTGGAGCTGTAACAGATCAAACCGGAGCAGTTGTAGCCGGAGCTGAGGTTGTCATTAAGAACAATGGCACCTTGGCGGAAAGCACTATCACCACCACTGATAACGGCACCTTCAATGTCCCGAGTCTGGCTACCGGTGTTTACACCGTGACGATTAAGGCATCTGGCTTCAAGCAGATGGTGGTAACCGACGTTAAGGTCGACGTTGCGAAAGCGTCTACCGTCAACGCGCAGCTCGAGATCGGCGCGCCGACTGAAATCGTTACCATTGTCGGTTCGGGTGAGTTGCTGCAAACGCAAAGCGCGAACGTAGCCAGCACCATCACGGGCCGCCAAATCACGGACCTGCCGTACGCATCGAGAAATGCTCTCGACGTCGTGCTGTTTCTGCCAGGCACCGCAACTGTCGGACGTCCGCGGCAATCGTCGGTAAACGGCTTACCGAAAGGCGCCCTGAACATCACGCTGGATGGCGTCCAGGTTCAGGATCCACTGTTGAAAAACAGTGACGGCTTCTTTACTTACATCCAACCCAAAACGGACGCTATCGAAGAGGTAACGCTTTCGACCGCAACTCCAGGCGCTGAGAGCGCAGGTGCGGGCGCGGTCCAGATCAAGTTTGCGACTCGCCAGGGTACTTCTGAGTATCACGGCAGCGCTTACATCTATCACCGCAACTCGTGGTTCAACTCGAACTACTGGTTCAACAATAGGGACCTGCGCGAGGATCCGGTTGACAAGAAGGCGCCGCGCGCTCGCGTGTTGTTAACGCAACCCGGCATCAGGTTCGGTGGTCCTATCTTGATCCCGAAGCTTCTGACGAACCGCGAACGAGCTTTCTTCTTCGTGAACTACGAGGAATACCGGCTGCCCGAATCGACCGCCAGACAGCGGACGATTTTCCATCCGTCAGTCCTCAGCGGTAACTTCACTTACAATCCGACGCCGACAACCACGGTTACCAGGAATCTGTTCGCACTGGCGGCGGCAACCGACTGCGCGCCGACCACACCCGGGTTGCAGCCATGCCCGTCGACAGTCGATCCAACGATCGGTGCTCTGCTGGCGGATATCCAGGCGTCAACCAGCGGCACGGGTGGCGTTGCTACTACCAGCGATCCAAACCTGATGCAGTTCAGCTTCATCAACTCGGGCGGACAAACGCGCCGCTTCCCGACAGTGAACCTGACGTGGAACATCACGAACAACCATCAGTTGAGCAACGTCTGGAACTATCAACAGTTCAACTCAACTATCGACTTCCTCAATAACGCCGATCCGCGGTTCCCGGGCTTTCCGAACTTCGGCAGCCAGGCTTCGAACCGATTCTCGAATTCCACGGCGCTGATCTCGAAGATTGGCACCTCGATCAGTAACGAGGCGCGTTTCGCTCTCGTGGGAGGAACAGTCGTCTTCTTCCCGCAAACGAGTCTGGCGCAGTTTGAGAACCAGCGTGGCTTCAACATCGGCATCAACGCCGGCGGTATCACGAGTGCTACAGCCGTGACCGCACCGCAGCGACGCAACGGTCCGGTGCAAACCTTCAGCGACACGCTGAACTGGGTCAAGGGCAATCACACGTGGAGCTTTGGTGGAAACTACACCAGAACAAACCTGTTCAGCCTGTTTCCGAACGGCGGCATCGTTAGAGGCATTACGCTCGGAATCGACCAGAACAGCCAGGGCGGAGATCCGGCAAACGCGATCTTCAACTCCACGAACTTCCCTGGCGCGAGTACGACTCAACTAGGGAATGCACGAGGCATCTATGCAACCCTGATCGGCCGCATGACGGCCGTCGGCGGCACCGCTGTTGCCGATGAACAGCTCAATTACACGTTGAACGGAAATGGAATAGAAAGGGCGGGTCAGAAGGCA
>DASRIM010000540.1:0-6834 GCA_035649995.1 Pyrinomonadaceae bacterium
GTCGAGATCGCCGCGTTGATCCTGTCTTCCAACTCCAGCCGCCGCAAACCGGCGGACGCGAGTATCAGCACGTCGTACTGTCCTTCGTCGAGTTTGCGAATCCTGGTGTCGACATTGCCGCGCACGTCTTTGACTACGACGTCACCGCGCAGCGACTTGAGTTGGGCCACCCGACGTTGGCTCGACGTGCCGACCACCGCTTGTTCCGGCAAGTTAAGAATCGAACCGGCGCGTGCTTTCAGTTCGTCGCGAACCACCAACGCGTCTCGCGGATCCTCGCGTTTGCAGATCGCGCTAATCGCGAGACGGTCGGGCAAAATCGTCGGCAAGTCTTTCAGCGAGTGAACCGCAAGATCGATGCGTCCGTCGAGCAGCGCATCTTCGAGCTCCTTCGTGAATACGCCCTTGCCGCCGATAACGGACAGTGGATCGGTTTTGACGTCGCCGGTCGTCTTGATGATCTCGATGCGCACATCGATTTCGGGATGCAGCTCGAGTAGACGGGCCTTTGCCTGTTCTGCTTGCCACAGTGCGAGCTTGGATCCGCGGGAGCCGATGACCAGTTGGCGCGACATACCGGTTTAATCCTCGAGATCGTCGCCTTCGACGCCCTGGGGCGACACAGCGTCAGACTCGTAGAGGCGTCGCATCTGGTTCATGATTGGGTGGGAGATTTTATTAACAGTTGATATAAGCAGCGACTCGATTGCGGCTTCCTGTTCCGGGGTCAACAGTCCGAGCCGCTTTCGTTGCCGCGCCAACTCGGCGCGCGCGACCTCCTGCATCTTCTCGCGCATTGCGCCGATCGTTGGACCGGCATCCATCAGCCGCAGCTTCTGCTGAAACTGCATCACTTCGGACTGCACGATCAACTCAGCGCGTTCCGCTTCGCGCTCGCGCTCGCGAATGTTCGACGAGATCACGTTTTCGAGATCGTCGATGTCGAACAGAAACACGTTGGGCACTTTACCCGCGGCCGGATCGATGTTTCTCGGCACACTGATGTCGATCAGGCAAGTGGGCCGGTTGCGCCGCCGTTCGCGCGCTTTACGCGTTTGCTCCTCGGTGACGACGTAGTTTGGCGCGCCGGTCGAACAGATCACCAGGTCCGCTTCGTGCAGCGACTCTTGCAGGCGGTCGAATGGAACCGTGCTGGCGTCTGCGCCGATTTGATCCGCAATTGCCTGCGCCGCAGACTCCGTGCGGTTAGCGATGAGCACGCGCGACGCGCCGGCGTTGACGAGGTGTTTGGCGGAGAGTTCGGCCATCTCGCCTGCTCCGATGAGCATGACCGTGGAGCCCTGGAGCGAACTGAAGATCTTCTTTCCGAGCTCGACGGCCATGTAACTGATAGAAACAGCGCTGGCGGCGATTCCTGTTTCGCTGCGCACGCGCTTGGCGACGCGAAACGTGTGATGGACCAGTTTGTTGATAACTCTGCCGGCGGTGCCCGCTTCCACCGCGAGCGAATAGGCGTGACGAACCTGTCCGAGCACTTGAGGTTCGCCGACGACCATCGAATCCAGTGACGACGCGACGCGGAACAAATGCCGCACGGCTTCTTCATTCGTGTGGCGATACAGGTGGTCGTTGAGAAAGCCGGATGGGAGTTGGCCCGAGGTGTCGAGGAATTGAGTCACGCGTCCGGCGCCGAACTCGAGCTGATCGCTGCTCGTTGCGCTCAGGACCTCTACGCGGTTGCAGGTCGACACGATCAGTCCTTCACGCACGATCTCGCCGTCGACGAGCGTGCGCAACCCCGCCGCGCACGTCGCATCGTCGAACGCAAGACGTTCGCGGATCTCGACCGGAGCTGTCTTGTGATTGACTCCGATCAATAGTATCGACATCTGACTTGCGGTTGTCTGACTCAACTTAAATCAAGACCACCCCAAACACGTGATAGCCCCCGAGCAAGGGAGCGCCGAAGAAGGTGCAGAGTACGAGCACGAAACCGAGCACGCCTAACCAGGCCGCCCGGCGTCCACGCCAGCTTGCGGTCGAACGATAGACGGCGAGGATGAAATAGAGCACCCAGGTAAGCACCGCGAAGATTTCTTTCGGATCGTTATGCCACAGTCGGCCATTGCGCGACCACGACCAGATCATGCCCGTAACGATTCCCAGTGTGAGCAGCGTCAAGCCGATCGCGGCAGCGGTGGTGGCGATCTCGTTGATCGTGCTCAGTGCCGGCAGTCGATGAAAGATCCCGCTGAAGGTTTTGTGTTTCAGCTCTCGTTCCTGAAGTAAGTACATGACGCTGGCCATGAACACGATCGAGAACGCAGCGTAGGCGAAGATCAGGATCGTCGTGTGAATCGGGAACAGCCACGTGGCGCCGAAGGCTGCGGGCGACGTGTTTGGGTCGGAGTTGATCACCATCGCGCTGAACGTCAGCACCGAGATCAGCGGCATCGTGAATGCGCCGACTGCCTGCGCTCGATAACGGTAAACGACAACGCCGTAAACAGCCACCAGCGCCCAGGCGAGAAAAGAGAGCGTCTCGCGCAGCGAAAACAAAGGGTAATGGCCGTCCACTGCCCATTCATCGATCAGCACGCCAGTGTGCAGGACGAAACCCACGCCGATCGACCATTGCGCGACACGCTGAAGCGCGAGGCGTTTGTTGATGAACGCCAGAATGGAATGGATCGCGGCGATCAGATATGCCGCCAAAACTGCGAGCAGTAAGGATCTCATGTACGAAACTGCATTCTAGGGGAGATCCCGACTCATTGCCAATTGCCGATTGGCGATTAGCAAATCCAGGTCGGGAAAGGCTATGCTTCTGCGTGAGGAGGGCTGAATGGTTTCTTCTGTATCGCGAATTTTCTCCGTGTCATCCGTGTTATTCGTGTTTGCCGTTGCCCTCACGGTATCGCAGGAAATCGAGACGCTAAAAACCGACACCGACCTCGTCACGGTCCCCGTGATCGCGACGGCCATCGGCGGCCTGTACATCAGTGACCTGCGCAAAGACGAGTTTGCCATCACCGAGGACGGCGTCACGCACGACATCGCGTTCTTCGGTAAAGTCGCGGCCCCGTTCCACGTCGTCCTGATGCTCGACACCAGCGCCAGCACCAGGGACAAGCTGCGCCAGATCCAGCAAGCGGCCTACACGTTCGTCCAACAACTACAACCTGCCGATCGCGTGAAAGTGATCTCGTTCGACAACAAGGTTCGCGACCTCAACGAATTTACGAGCAACCGCGAAACGCTGCGGACCGCGATCAACAGCACGCAATCAGGCGAGGGAACGAAGGTCTACGACGCGTTCGAGCTCGCAATGAACACCGTGCGCCGCATCAACGGCCGCAAAGCCATCGTCATTTTCACCGACGGCATGGACTGGCACAGCGACAGCGCTACGTTTGACGGCACGCTTCGCAATCTCGACGAAGAAGGCGTGATCGTATACCCGATTCGGTACGACACTCGCGCAACGACAGAAGCACTCGCACGAGAACAAGCCGAACAGATATCGCCGCAACTGCCGACGAGCGACGTCATTCGCCGTCCGCCCAGCGGCACGACGGCGCCGACGTTCCCCAGCGACGAGCAAATCCCGACGTCGGGTAGTCAACGCACGTCAGGCCCGCTCGGTTTGCCTTTGCCGGGAGAGATCATGCGGCGTCGCCGTGAGGCCGGACGCGAACCCTATCCGGATCCAACCAATCCGAACCGACTGCCAGGCGATCTTCCGCCTGACGACCGAATGCCTCCGGAAAGAAGACTGCCGGACTATCGACGTATTCCCGGCCAACCGGATCCGCCAGCGACCGCACGTACCTCGCGTCACCCTGACGACTCGATCACGAACATGTTGAACCTCGCCTACGCCACTGCCGACAGGTATCTCGAAGCGCTTGCGGAAAAATCCGGAGGCCGTCTGGTGCGCGCCGACACACTCGCCTCGCTTCCCGATGCCTTCGCGCAGATCGCCGGCGAGCTTCGCACGCAATACATGTTGGGCTACTATCCGCTGAACAAAGACCGTGACGACCGTTATCGCAAGATCAAAGTGACCACGACGCGCAAGAATGTTGTGATTCGCGCCCGGCCGGGTTATCTTGCCACCAACGCCAAGTGATCCGTTTTAAAAAGACGAATGCCTGATCGAGCCGCTGCCTGGGAGTTGTTGTGCGAGTACACGAAGGGCGACAGCCTGCGCAAGCACGCCATCGCCGTCGAGACCGCCATGCGCGCTTGCGCGAAACGTTATAACGAAGGTCCTGCTGACGAAGACGAGTGGGGAATAGTCGGACTGCTTCACGATTTCGACTACGAGATGTTTCCCTCGGCGGACCAGCATCCTTTCACCGGCGCGAACATCCTGTGCGGCCGCGGTTATTCGGAACGCATCATCCGCGCCATCCTCGGTCACGCGACGTACACCGGCGTGCCGCGCGATACAGACATGGCCCGAGCGCTTTTCGCCACCGATGAGCTGTGCGGGTTTCTCGTGGCGTGTGCGCTGGTTCGGCCCACGCGCAGTCTCGACGATCTCGAAGTCTCATCCGTCAAAAAGAAACTGAAGGACAAAGCCTTCGCGCGCTCAGTGAATCGTGACGACATCAAACAGGGCGTCGAAGAGTTGGGTGTCGATCTCGACGAACACATACGGTTCGTCATCGATGCCCTGCGGCCGGTCCAACAGCAGATTGGTTTGAATCGAGTCGAGAGCTAAGACGCGACGTGCGGCCCGGGTTGAACGGGATCGCCCGTCGAGCCGCGAGAAGTCAGAACTGAAGCGAGCACGAACATCGAGAGTGTCAGCAGCGTGGCGAGGATGGCGGTCAGAAACGCCTGTAGCTTCCGCCGTCTCGCCGTGTGGCGATAGACGAAGATCGAGGCGAAGATGATCGTCGCGATGGGCAGCAGGAGAGTCGAAGCGGCCAGCAAGCCCGGGCTCGACCACGTCCGAACGGAGAAGACACCCAATACCAGCGCGATGCAGGATCCGGCGCCGGCCACAGCCGCGAGCACCGAAGCAGCTATCACGAGCTTCAATCGCATCTCGCGCGGTTCCTTGTTCTGATCGTGGTGTGCAAATATTCCTCCTTGGGCTGGAGAAAACCCGCCAAGAATAGCACAATGACGGACCATAACCCGTTAACGAAGTAAATTTGGTATGCTGCGGTACAGACTTATGAATATTTCGGCAATTCCTCTCATATATTCGACTGATGGTAACTAGAAGCGCGCTGATTTGGTTGTCCGGCCAGGAAGGCCTCAAAGACTTTGCCGCTCGATTCAAATTCTTTAAGAAACTGACTACCCGTTTCGTCGCCGGTGAGACGCTCGAGGAAGTAATTCCTTTCATTCAGGAGCTCAATGCGGAGAACTGCACCGCGTCGTTCGATCATTTGAACGAGGCGGTGAATAACGCCGGCGAGGCAAACAAGGAAGTTCAGGAGTATCTGAAGATTCTGGAGCGGATTCAGGAGACGCGTGTTAAGTCCAACGTCTCGATCAAGCTGACGCAGTTCGGGTTGGGCCTCGATGCGGAACTCGCGTACAAGAACGCGCGCCGCGTCGTCGAGGAAGCCAAACGGCGCGGGAATTTTGTGCGCGTCGATATGGAAGGATCGAACGTTACGCAGGTGACGCTCGATATCTTCAAGCGGCTGCGATCCGAGTTTGAGTTGAACGATGTCGGCATCGTGTTGCAATCGTATTTAAGAAGGACGTATGCCGACGCGCAGGAGTTGGTGAAGTTGCCGGCGCGCATTCGCATTTGCAAGGGCGCGTATGACGAGCCTCCGGAAGTTGCGTTTCCGGACAAGAAAGACGTCGACGACAACTACGTGAAGGTGATGCAGCTTTTGTTGTCGAGTGGTGTGTATCACGGGATCGCCACGCACGATCCGAAGATGATCGACGCGACGATCGACTTTGCGACGCGGCAGGGGATCGGGAAAGAGAAGTTCGAGTTTCAAATGCTCTACGGCGTCCGCCGCGATCTCCAGCGGCAGTTAGCGCGCGATGGATACAACATGCGGGTCTATGTTCCGTACGGAAAACACTGGTATCCTTACTTCATGCGCCGGTTGGCCGAGCGTCCGGCCAACATTTGGTTCGTGATGAAGAACCTGTTGAAGGGTTAATAGATTGAGCGAGTGGTTGTGGATATTGTGGGCCGTGCTGGCTGCGACACTGATCGTGGCGGAGATCTTCACGTCCGGTTTCGTGCTGCTGTGGTTCGGTATCGGCGCGCTGGCGGCGGCGTTTCTCGGTCTGTTGGGCGTCGACAGCCTGTTCGTTCAGTTCATGGTCTTCGCCGTCGTCTCGATCGGATTAACAGCCGCTTCACGCACCATCTTCATCAACTACTTTTCACGCGAGAAGACCGGCGGGTCGCTCCGCAGCGGCGTCGACGCGCTGCCGGGAAAGATCGGAACCGTCGTCTCCTCCAGCAAAGGCGCGCTCCACGAAGGCGCAGTGAAAGTGTTTGGCTCGACGTGGACCGCGTATCCAGCGCCCGGTGAACCGCCCCTCGAAGCAGGCGAACGCGTTTGCGTCGAAAGCGTCGAAGGCGCTTCGATCTACGTGAAGAGAATCGGCGGCGATCCGGACTGGCGTCCGAAAGCCCTACCGGAGAGCGAGGGTTAGATCATGCAGTTGTACCGGGGACATACAGATTCAAATTCGTCCTGACTCAGTTTGCAACCTTCTCACTCGCGATTCACACGTAGTTTCCTCTTCCTCCAAAACGGCCCTCTAATTGCGTAAACCTCCGTTGACAAAAACACGGGGGGAAGTATGCGCCAGAGCGTCCAAGTGACGCGCATCTGCCGCAAGCGGGCAACACATAGAAGGGAAATCTAAAGC
>DASRIM010000541.1:0-5027 GCA_035649995.1 Pyrinomonadaceae bacterium
AAATCCATCCCGGCAAACCGCGCGAGGATTGTCCCGCGTGCGGGCTGGGCCGCTTCGAAACGCTTTCCGCCGTCTCGCAGGAAAGCGCTGCCGTGTTGTGCGGACGCGACGCGGTGCAGATCTCGCCGTCACAACCGACCGCCGTCAACTTCGCATTGCTCGCCGAACGCCTGCGCCGTGCCGGAGAAGTAAAGTTCAACGAGTATCTGCTGCGCTTCCGCACCGGCGATTTTGAGCTCACCGTTTTCAAAGACGCGCGCTCCATCATTCGCGGCACAAACGAGATCGCAACCGCTCGCTCACTCTACGCCAAGTACATAGGAAACTGACCAAACGATGATCAGCAAACCGTTTCTCGCCATCACCACAATTGTTTTTTTGTTCGTTTCATTCATGGGCGTCCAGGCAGGACAGCCCGCGGTGTGGGAAACCAGCGGTCGCACGGAACTGCTCAAAGGCGATGCTCGCGGCGTTTCGATCAGCGACACGGGCGTGTTGATGCTATCGCCAAAACTCACCGAGGTCTTCAACACCCAACAGACGTACATCTGGTCCAGTGCGGTTGATAACCAGGGCAACGTTTTTCTCGGCACTGGTCACGACGGCAAGACGTTTCGCATCACGCCGAGCGGCGCCGGCTCGTTGTTGTACGACGCGGCGGAGCTCGACGTCACCGCGCTCGCAGTCGCGCGCGACGGCGCTGTCTTCGCAGGCACGTCGCCCGACGGCAAGGTCTATCGGATCACTCCCGATGGAAAAGCGGACGTCTATTTCGATCCCGGCGACAAGTACATCTGGTCACTCGCAGTGATGAGCGACGGTTCGCTCGCGGTGGGAACAGGCGACAACGGCAAGCTCTATCGCGTGCGCGCGGCGGGCGCGAGTCCCGAGTCGTCGTTGTTGGTCAGCACGAACCAAACACACGTCATCTCGCTGACGGTGACGCCGAAGGGCGATCTGATCGCCGGTACTGACTCAGGCGGGCTCGTCCTGCGTGTTTCGCCCGAGGGAAAAACGTTCGCACTCTTCGACACTCAGCTTCGTGAGATCCACGCGCTTGCGGCAGCCGCCGACGGTTCGATTTACGCGCTCGCGCTGAGCGATGCAGCCTCGAGTGCGCGCACGCCATCGACTGCGCCGGCCGCTACGCCGCAACCTTCTGACGCGCCGACTGTCAGCACCTCCGTAACGATCACCGCCATCGACGAGACCGGCGCGCCAATGCAAGCGCAGCCCGGAACAACTCGCAGCCGCAATGACGTGTCGAACGCTCGCAGCGCTGTGTTTCGCATTCTTCCCGACGGCGCAACGGACGTCGTTTGGAGCTCGCCAACCGTGACGGCCTTCTCGATCGCACCCGCGTTGCAGCCCGGAAGCGTGCTGATCGGAACGGCTGACAAAGGCCGCATCTACTCAGTCACAAACGATGGGCGCGACACGCTGCTGCTGCAATCGCCGGAAGGACAGATATCGTCGTTGCTCGTCAAGAACAACCAGATCTACGCGGCGTCCAGCAACCAGGGAAAACTGTTTCGCTTCGGCAACGATCTCGTTGCTGAAGGTACGTACGAATCGCCGGTGAGAGACGCGAAACTGACGGCGTCGTGGGGACGAATCTGGTGGCGCGGCGGCGGCGCTGTCGAGGTGCAAACGCGCACCGGCAACGGCGAGCGGCCCGATGCGACGTGGAGCGACTGGAGCACGGCGTACAAGGATCCCGAGGGAAATCAGATCTCGAGCCCGCGCGCGCGGTTCATTCAATGGCGCGCTACGGTGCGCGCGGCGGCAAGTTCGGCGACGCCGTCGTGGCTCGAAGACGTGAGTGTGGCGTACCTGCCGCGCAACGTCGCGCCGGAAGTGTTGTCGATCAGCGTGCTGCCGATCGGTGTCGGGTTGCAACAGATTGCCCAGATGGCTGTCGATCCGAACGTCGAGTCGTCAGGGTTGGATCCGTCGTTGTTTGGACCGGTGGCCCAGGTGCCGCCGCGGCGTTTCTATCAACGCGGCGCGCGTTCGTTTCAGTGGCAGGCTGAGGATCGCAACAACGATACGCTGGAGTATGCGATTTACTATCGTGCGCTGAACGAACAGACGTTTCGCTTGCTGAAAGACAAGTTGCGCGACAACTTTTACACGATCGACGGCGCGACGCTCGCCGATGGCCGTTACGTCATCAAGGTCGTCGCTTCGGATGGACCAGACAATCCGCCCGGACAGAAGCTGAGCGGCGAAAGGCTCAGCGAGCCGGTGGATATCGACAACACGCCGCCGGTTGTGAAAGTCGTGGGCCAGCCGCAGACGACGCGCGAATCAGTGAGGGTAGTTTTCACTGTCGACGATACGACTGGAAAGGTGAGAAAAGCGGACGTCAGTGTCGACGGCGCGCCCTGGTCGCCGGTGTTTCCGGATGACGGGATCGCCGACAGCGGCCACGAGACTTACTCGGTCGATTTCGGCCCGCTGGCGCCCGGCGAACACACTGTTTCGCTCCGTTCATTCGACAGCAGCGGCAACGTCGGGACGCTGAGCGTGACCGTCAGGCGGTAGTTTTGAGATCCCAGATCTGAGCTCTGAGATCTGCACCATAAGGTGCGAGGCAACTCGAAACCGTGCGGATTTTCGTCTCTACTGCTAAACTTTTCGCGCAAAATGCGCCTCGCCCCGGCGCGATAACGTTTGGCACCTATCTTGCAGCCTTCCGAGCAGGCGCATCTCTTTCTCCCTCCTTGCGCGAACGATGCATAGGAGGATTGGCGTACAAGATGACTAAGTTGATACGAAAATTGTTGGTGGTGGTGATGATGGGCGCGCTTTCGACCGGCGCCTTCGCCCAGGGCAAGGGCAAGGACAAACGGCCGCCGAAAGAACCCGTCAAAGTCATCGATGGCAAGGGCGGGAGAGACAACCGTCCGTCCCAACCGCCGCCGAAGCCGCCAAAAGAGGACCGCGGCAAAAAGAGACCTTAACGCCGCTAAAAATTGTTGTCGATTTGGGAGGTTCGCTCGAGCGGCCTCCTTTTTTATTGGCAAATCAGCATTGCCGCGAGCAGCGGAATCGTGAGCTCGTGGTGACCGGTGATCGAGTAACCGTGACCGGCGCCTTTCTCGTTAGGACGCCGCACGACGTTCGTCAGCGGCCGGTAGGATTGGATGAAGTCGAAGTTGGCCGTTGTGATGTCTGAAAGCGGATGGCCCAGGTTGCGCACCAGCGTCACGCACTTCAAGAAGACTTCCGGCAGCACCACGGCGGAGCCGACGTTGAGATAAACGCCGCCGCCGTCCATCTGTCTCACTAACTCCGCCAGCAGTTTGAAATCCGTGTGGGTCGTCGCGCCGAGTGCCGCGCCGTCCGCTTGCGGATGAAAGTGTGCGATGTCGCCGCCGATAGTCACGTGAACAGTGAACGGGACCTTCGACTCGTACGCGGCGCAGAGAATTGAATGGTCGCGATGTTTCGGATTGAGCGCCAACAATGCGCGGCCGGCCGCTTCGCCGAGCCCGATCTGATCTCGCGCGCCGTCGCGCGCGGCAGTGTTGAGAAGTTGTCCGGTCTCTTCGGCGCCGCCGAAAACGCCCTCGCCGAGAGTCGCGTCAACGTCTTCGGACGTCGAGCCGATCATCGCGATCTCGGAATCGTGGACCAGCACTGAGCCGTTCGCGGCGATGGCTGAAACGTAGCCGCGGTTCATCAAGTCAATCAGCAGCGGCGCGAGACCTGTCTTGACGACGTGTCCGCCGAGCCCCCAGATGATCGGCTTCTTCGACTCATGTGCGCGCTGGATGCGCGCAGTCAGTTGGCGCAGAGACTGAACGGCAAGGATGTCAGGCAGACTGGCGAGAAAGTCTTTCAGTGACGCATCGTTCGTCGTTGGCTGCGCGAAATCGTCGATGGTGACTTTGCTCTTACGTGAGGCGAGTGGATACGTTTTTACTTTGCCGAGATCCAGAGGTTGGTCGTCGTAAATTGATGGCACAGATGCGGGAGAGTATACCACGTGTCTAAAGTGTCCAAGGTGGCCAAGGTGGCCAAGGTGGCCAAGGTGTCTAACGTGTCTAGGGCGTATCCTTTGCCGTCTCCAGCGTGACGCGCGTGCTTCTGGAGCGGCGCGAGATCCAGGCGTAGCAGCGGCGAAACGCGAGCGCGAGGCCCGTTATGACCAACACGGCGCCGCCCATCGAGACAAGCCCCGCGATAGTTTGGCCCACGATGCCCGCGACTTCGCCGGTGTGAGCGAAACGGAGTATCGAACGAAGCTGGCGGCCGCGAGTGTAGGACCAGAATGGTTCCCAGCGCACGACCTGACCCGTGGCGCGGTCCAACACCAACTGCGCTCGCTTCTGTGGTTGCCCACCGTTTCCGCGATCGATGTTGAACGTGAGCTGCGCGGCGGCAGCGGTTGGTAGTTGCAACGTTATGCTGTTCCAATTACTTACTTGTTGCTCCGCGGCGGACCATGCGGAATCGAGATTGGTCGGTGAAGCGTCAACCTTGCCGTTTGACGGTTGATTCGCGCGAGGAGCGGGCGGCGTTTCGCCAACGAGTCGATAGACGAGGTTTCCGGCCCACGTATACGAGATCACCACGGCCGAGATGACGACGATGAATAACGGTCCGGCAGACCAGAACCCGATCGTGTTATGCCAGTTGAAATCTCGCGCGCGCGCAGGAAGCCCGCGGCGAAACCACGTCACGCTCCTCAGCGACTTCCAGTTCCAGCTCCTGGGCCACCAAAGATAAAAACCGCTGACAACGAGAAACAGAAAACCGAGATTGCACGCGCCGGTGATCGCGCGCGCGACGTTGCGATTCTCGCCCTTCGCACCGAGCCAGCGATGCCAGTCGGTCACGCCGCGAAAGAAACTTCGCACCTTCTGCGAGCCTTCGCCCAGGACCTGTCCTGAATAAGGATTGACGAACAGTGAAGCAGCGTCACGCCCAAACGCGACCTCCGCCGGCATCGCGGGATCCGACTTCAGTGTGATGGCCGTCGCATTTGCCCCTGCCCCGCGTGCTTCGGCGGCTTTTGC
>DASRIM010000542.1:0-2462 GCA_035649995.1 Pyrinomonadaceae bacterium
CGACGACGAGACGATCCTGATCGGGATCGTCGGCCGGTTGACGCAGATCAAGAACCACCGGATGTTCCTGAACGCCGCGGCGCGTTTGAAATCAGACACACGGCTGCGGTTCGTGATCATCGGCGACGGTTCACTGAAAAACGCTCTCGAACAGCAGGCGGAGTCGCTGGGTTTAAAAGACAAGGTGATCTTCGCCGGCGGACGAAAAGATCCGGAGTACTTCTATCCGGCACTCGACGTCGTCGCGTTGACTTCACTAAACGAAGGCACGCCGCTGACGCTCATCGAAGCGATGGCGAACGCGCGTCCGATCGTCGCGACGGCTGTCGGCGGCGTCGTCGATCTACTCGCGGACGGACGTGGCATTTGCGTACCGCGCGGGGACGAAAAAGCTTTTGCCGAGGCGCTGCAAACGCTGGCCGGCGACAGACAGTTGCAGAAAGACCTGGGTGCGCGCGGTTTGCAATACGTCGAGCGAACTCATGCAAAAGAACGGTTGGTCGATGACATTAAATGTTTGTACGGCGAGTTAATGAACCCGGAAGTGACTTCAGAACACTCGATTAAGGAGCAGAACGTTTGCGAGTATTGATTACCGGAGGCGCCGGTTTTATCGGATCGCACCTGGCGGACGCTTATCTCAAACAAGGCGACGACGTCTACGTCATCGACGACTTGTCAACGGGAACGATCGAGAACATTCAACATCTCAAGGGCCAGTCCCGTTTCCACTACACGATCGACACGGTCCACAATCAACCTGTCACCGCCGAGCTCGTCGATCAATGCGACGTGATCTTTCATCTCGCTGCTGCCGTCGGCGTGAAGTTGATCGTCGAGAGCCCGGTGCGGACGATCGAGACGAACGTTCGGGGCACTGAAGTCGTCCTTGCGATCGCCAACAAGAAAAAGAAAAAAGTGCTCGTCGCGTCGACGTCTGAAGTTTACGGGCTCAGCGGCGACGTGCCTTTTCGCGAAGACGGCAACCTCGTGATGGGCGCGACGACGAAAGGGCGCTGGAGCTACGCCTGCTCGAAAGCGATCGACGAGTTTCTGGCGCTGGCTTACTGGCGCGAGAAAAAGCTTCCCACGATTGTCGTGCGGCTGTTCAATACGGTCGGTCCGCGGCAGACGGGCCAGTACGGAATGGTGATTCCGACGTTTGTGAAGCAGGCGCTCGCAGGACGTCCGATCACGGTTTATGGCGACGGCACGCAGAGCCGGTGTTTCGGTTATGTCGGCGACGTTGTGGGCGCGTTGATAAAGTTGATGGACCAATCCGAAGCCGTGGGCCAGGTTTTCAACATCGGTTCCAACCAGGAGATCACGATACTCGAACTGGCGAACCGAGTGAAGGAACTGACGCAGTCGGATTCAGACATCGTTTTCGTTCCGTACGACGAAGCTTACGAAGAAGGTTTTGAGGACATGCCGCGGCGCGTGCCGGACATCTCGAAGATCAGTGAGTTAGTGGGCTTTCGCCCCGAAATGAGTTTAGATGGGATTCTTAAATCCGTGATCGATTATCAAACCGGCAGGAAGTGATATTAAAGCACCGATATAACGGATATGCCTTTTAGCCCGCGTACGCTGCTGGCTGTTGCGGCGTCATTCGCTGTGGCGCTGATACTGACGCCGCTTGTGCGCGCTTTCGCGCGGCGCTTTGGTTTTGTCGCCGCGCCGAAGAGCGACCGCTGGCACAAAAAACCGACCGCCATGCTCGGCGGCGCGGCTGTGTGGCTGTCGGTGATGATCACCTACGCCGTCTTCATCTCCGAAACGACCTACGGAAAGTTCATCCTGCTCGCCAGCACGTTCCTGTTCCTCGTCGGCCTCGTCGACGACCTCCTGCACATCAAGCCGTACCAAAAACTGATCGGACAGGTGATGGGCGCGGCGTATGTCGTCTATTACGGACTGTCGCTGCCATGGACCGGATCGGCGCTGCTCAACATGGCGCTCGCGATCTTCTGGCTGATCGGAATCACGAACGCGATCAACCTGCTCGATAACATGGACGGGCTCGCGGCCGGCATCGCCGTGATCGCCGGCGGATTCCTCGCACTCAGTTTCGTGAACACCGGCCAATACACCGAAGCGCTCGTGATGCTGATCTTCGCCGGCGCGCTACTCGGGTTCCTGGTTTACAACTCGAACCCCGCATCGATCTTCATGGGCGACTGCGGGTCGATGTTTATCGGTTTCTTTCTCGCGAGCTCGGCGCTGATCAACGTCAGCGGCGGCAGATCGCGGAGTTTTCTGCCCGTGCTGGCGGTGCCGATCCTCGTCCTGTTCATCCCGATCTTCGACACGACGTTCGTCACCGTGCTGCGCAAACTTTCCGGCCGCTCTGCTTCCGTGGGCGGACGCGATCACACGTCGCACCGACTGGTGGCGCTCGGAATGTCGGAACGACGCGCGGTGCTGATGCTTTACGGTTTCGCGGCGTTATCGGGCGTGCT
>DASRIM010000543.1:0-8326 GCA_035649995.1 Pyrinomonadaceae bacterium
CAGGCCAGGTGAGCTCGAGCGACCGAGTCGTGTTGTTCAATACCGGCTCGGGTATCAAGTATATGGAGTCGTTCGGGACGGCGGATTAGAGGATGTTCGGAGGGAATTAAGTGAAGTATTTGATCTGTGTTTTGATGTTGATGTTGACGGCGTGCAGCGTTTCAGCGCAACAGCCCTGGTTGACTGACGCTGAACGCGAACGCTTCGAAGCACTGCGCCGCAGCGGCCTCGAGGCGCTTTACAACATCGACTACGACAAGGCGGAACGCGACTTCAAAGAGATCGTCAAGCTGTTGCCAAACCACCCGGGCGGATACCAGTTGCTCGCCGCCCGTCTCTGGATCAAGACGCTTTACGAATCGCGCCGCTTGCAGTCGTCGCTCTACAACTCGGAAGGTTTCTACTCAAACGGCGACGATAGAGTCGATCCGAAGATCGTCACCGAGTTTCGCAATCTCACTCGCCAGTCGAAACTCCTCGCCGAAGCGAAACTCAAGCAGGAACCGAAAAACATCGAAGCCCTCGACTTTCTCGCGAACACTGAAGGACTGAAAGCTGCCTTCGAAGAGGCAGTCGAACGGCGTCACTTCGCGGCGCTGCGCGACGGCAACGACGCCGTCAGCCATCATCGTGAAGTGTTGAAACTCGATCCGAAATATATCGACGCCCAGATCACCATCGGGCTTTACGAGTACGTCGTCGGTTCGTTGCCGCTGCCGGTGAAGATCCTTGCCGGCGCGACCGGCTATCGAGGTTCGAAGAGGCGCGGTCTCCAGATGCTCGAACAGGTCGCGAAAGAAGGCCGCTGGGCGCAGGACGATGCGAAGAGCGTCTTGATTGTGCTGTACACCCGCGAGAAGCGATACGCGGACGTGCTCGAGCTGTCGCGCGAATTGAGCGCCAAGTATCCGCGCAATTACCTGCTGCGGCTCGAATCAGCGGACGCACTGGTGGCGCTCGCCGGCGTGAAGCGGAAAGAAAAGGACTTCGTGGGCGCGGTTCAGGCAGAAAAAGAGGCGTTCGCCACGTTTGACGAGCTCCTCCGCGATCGCAACGTGCGCGACTCGGCGGCGCGCGCTCTCGATCTGATTCATTTCAAGTACGGCGAAGTTCTGTTGATGGCGGGTTATCACGAGCGTGCCGCGAAAGAGTTTTTGGCGGCAACGAAAGTGGAGCGCGCGGAGCCAGGACTGGTGACGATGGCTCACCTGTATGCTGCGCGTGCCTACGACGCCGGCGGCAAGCGTGATGAAGCGCTCGCGCAATATAAAGCCGTGCTTGCCCGTCCAAACGTTTACGACGCGCACGAAGCCGCCAAGCGCGGACTGCGCCACGCTTATCGATCGGAAGTGTCATGAACCACGAAGCGAACGGATCGCTGAAACACGGATCGAACGGATCACGAAAAGACCGTCCGCGGCGTTTGCTGCTGTGTCTTGACGGCGTGCCGCACAAACTGATCACGGCGGCCAAGGAGCGCGGACTGTTTGAGCGCTTTGGACCGCCGACGAGGCTCCTCTCGCCGTTTCCGACGATGACCAACGTCGCGCTATCGGCGATGTTTGGAGCGTCGCCTCCGGCTGGTTACGAGAGTTTGTACTTCGATCGAAACGCCGGCGAGTTGCGCGGTGGAATCAAGAAGTACCTCGGGCGCCGCACGCCCGACAAGATCCCTTCGTCTTACATGGACGACCTCGACTACCAGGAACCGCTCCCGTTCGAGTTTCTGATTTACGTCGCTCCCGACCGCGTCTGGCGCGCTGACATGCAGCGCTTTCGCGAACGCTTCCACGCCGCTCCACAAGATCGCGACTACTTCGCGTTTCTCAAGGCGACGGATGGCCTGCTGCACGCGCAGGGACCGTCGCGCCTGAACGTCGCGCTCGAATCGCTCGACAAGATCCTCACGGAAATCCACGAGTACTGCGGCAACGAGACGGAGATCGTGATGTTCTCCGATCACGGAATGAACCTCGAAGAGAACCGCCGCGCCGATCTGACTACGGGTCTGCGGAAGCGCGGATACCAGGTCGTGCCGCGGATCGGAGACAACAAGCGCCGCGCGCTTTCGATTCCCGCGTTTGGGTTGTGCAGTTATGCCGCCGTTTATTCCGGCGACGAAGAGTTGGTGCCGGAAGCGGCGACGGCGATTGGTGAGATACCGGGCGTGGACTTCGTTGTCTATCGCGATGGTCAGGAGGTCGTCGTCGAAGGTCAACGCGGGACCGCGCGCATCGAACGGCGCGAAAACGAATATCGTTATGCGCCGGTGAAGGGCGATCCGCTCGAGATAAAGGAACACGGATTTGTCGATGAAGCTGTGTGGTTTGAACGGACCAACGCACATCGTTACCCGGACGTCGTGGTGAATCTCTACAAATCGCTTTTCACGCCGCGCGTGAAGCACACGGCCGACATCCTCATCAGCTTGCACGACGGTTACTACTACGGCTGGTCGCCGTTCGGCCGCTTCGTTCGCCTCGCCGCCACTCACGGCAATGCGCTCCAGTCAAGCTCGAATGCGTTCCTCATGAGCACGCATCGGACGCTGCCGGAGTGTGTGAGGGCTGATGATGCGAAGGCGTTGTTGAGAGGATAGCAGGGCTTTGGGCTTTTGGGCTCAGATCTCAGATCCGAGATCTCAGATCTCAGACTTGACCGTCCCTCACCAACGACGTACAAGATCAGCATGTCATTTGTCCCGGAAGCGCTGGCCGTCGAAACGTTCTCACTCGTCAAGCAGTTTGGCAGCTTTGTCGCCGTCGACCACATCGACCTTCAGGTCAAGCGCGGTAGTTTCTTCGGGTTTCTCGGGCCGAACGGGGCGGGCAAATCAACCACTATCAAGATGTTGACGGGATTGCTTGGGCCGACGAGCGGGAAGTTGCGTGTGCTCGGATTGGACGTTGTCGGGCAGCCGATGGAGGTCAAACGGCGGATTGGCGTCGTGCCTGAAGACTTGAACCTGTTTGAGCGATTGACGGGCGCCGAGATGCTGTCGTTCACCGGGCGGATGTACGGGTTAGGCCGCGATGAGATCGGACGACGATCGAAAGAGCTGCTCGACCTGATGGATTTGCAGGACGAGCCGAAGAAGCTGATCGTCGAGTATTCGCATGGGATGAAGAAGAAGCTCTCGCTGGCGTGCGCGTTGATTCACCGGCCGGAAATGCTCTTTCTCGACGAACCGTTTGAGGGTATCGATGCGATCGCGTCGCGCACGCTCAAGGACCTGTTGTTGCGGCTCACCGCGAGAGGATTGACTGTTTTTCTGACGTCTCACGTCCTGGAGATCGTGGAACGGCTTTGCAGCGACATCGCGATCATCGCGCAGGGCAAGCTGCTCGCGTCGGGCTCGCTCGACGAGCTACGAAAGGGAATACGGATGGAAGGCGACGGTCACGGTCCGGTGTCGCTGGAAGAGTATTTCATTCAAGTAGTTGGCGGCACGCGCGGTTCGAGTGAAGAAGAAGTCCTGCAATGGCTGACCTGACATAAAATCCGTGTTCCTATGAGTGCTACGGTTTGCGTACCGCTCGAAGGCAGCAAAAACACGGATCTTTAAGAAAAGTCTTGGCCTGGTCCCCGCCCGTCGGCTAGAATCAAAAGCGACGGTCTCCCGCCCGTCCCGAAGTTCTCGACTCTCGCCAGTCATTGAGCTTTCCACATCAACTCGTTGTACCCAGCACGAGGTTACCCATCTATGGATTCGAATGT
Source organism: Pyrinomonadaceae bacterium (assembly GCA_035649995.1). GTDB lineage: Bacteria > Acidobacteriota > Blastocatellia > Pyrinomonadales > Pyrinomonadaceae > PSRF01. The sequence continues at coordinate 3,718 of DASRIM010000543.1, forward strand.
TGGTTTGTTTATTCAGTGTATCGGTATTCTTATCCTCACCTCGGTCTCAATATTCCTGCGGAAGACGATCAAGCGCGCGTCGCTGAAACACTGGACCGCAACCTGGTCCAGCCTGTCGCTCGCACTGCTGGTCCTGTTTGTCGTTTTTCACTTCACCGTCACGACGACGGTCCTGTTCTCGGTCTACTTCCTGGGCCAATACATTTTCGGCCTCGCGTTCATCTCCAGCAGCCGCCGCGAGGTCGAGCTCGCGACCCAGGAGCTGCTAAAAGCGCGCGATCAGCTCGAGCTGCTCGCAAAGATGGACCCGCTGACGGAAGCGCTGAATCGTCATGCGTTTCATTCGTTGCTGCGACACCCGGAAGGTTCCATGGAGCAATCTAAAACCTCCGGCAGCGTCGCCGTGATCGACATCGACAACCTGAAACCCATTAACGACACGTATGGCCACGCGGCCGGCGACAAAGCCATTCGCGCCGTAGCTCGCGCAATGCGTTCACTGGTGCGTGCCGACGACATGCTGTTTCGCTGGGGCGGCGACGAGTTTCTCGTGCTGATGTTCACGCTGCCCGAGGCGGAAGCGAACCGGCGCATAGAAAAGTTGAATGGGATCCTGAAGGAGAATTGCGCGCGCTGGACGGCGATGCCGGTTACCGTAACGGTTTCACACGGCGTCGCAGGTTTCGAATCGCTCACCGATCTTGCCGCGGCGATCGAGTCAGCGGACAAAGCGATGTACGCGCAGCGCAACCAGGTGCGCAGAGTGCGTGTATTGAACCCGGAGCTACTTCAAAACGCTTACGGTAATCCGTGAGTTGTTTGGCGCCGAACGATAAACGCGCTGAGTCGCCTTCTGAAAGTCTGACTCCGTGGCGCGATTGATATCGAGAAACTTCTGCGGATTGCGATCGACGAGCGGAAACCACGAGCTCTGAATCTGAATCATGATCCGGTGGCCGCGCAGAAATGCGTGGTTCACGTCAGGCAGCGTAAACTCAACCTTCGTTACTTTGCCGGGTGTCATCGGTTCCGGAGTTGAGTAGCTGTTGCGAAACCTCGCCCGCATCGGCTCGCCGCGCACGAGCATCTGGTAGCCGCCCATCGTCACTCCGGCCGGATTCGGATCCGGATCGGCCATGCTGTCGGGAAACACGTCGATCAACTTCACGACAAAGTCTGAATCCGTTCCCGTCGTCGAAACGAAGAGCGTCGCTTTGATTGGTCCGGCCAGCGTAACGTCACGGTCGAGTATCGGAGTTTGATAGACGAGAACGTCCGGACGCCGCGAAGCGAAGCGCTGGTCCTCGACCATGTACTCGCGCGTCATGCCGATAGCGGTGCCGTTGATGAACGGAACAGGCCGCGCCGGATCGCTGACGTACTCGTCAAAACCAGCCACCGTCTTGTCAGGCGCAAACGCCAGTCCACCATTCGCCGTGAGATATAAATCGCGTGACTCGACGTTCTTCGGCGGCCAACTGTCGTAGCGCCGCCATGTGTTCGAGCCGGTCTCGAAAACCATCGCCTCCGGGATCTGACCGTCGCACTTATCTTTCAACAGGCAGTTGAAGAACGGGAGCTCGACCGTCTCCTGGTAAGCGAGCGACGTTTTTGAGCCGAAGTTGATGTCGCCGAGTGACTCGCCTTCGCCGCGGGCCCAACCGCCGTGGAACCACGGTCCCATCACCAGCGTGTTGCGTATTCCGGGGTTCGTCTCCTCGATCGTCTTGTAAGTATTTAGCGCGCCGAAAAGATCTTCCGCGTCGAACCAGCCGCCCACAGTCATCACGGCAGGCTTGATGTTGCGCAAGTGCGGCCGTATGTCGCGGGCCTGCCAGAACGCGTCGTAGTTCGGATGCTCCATCAAGTCGTTCCAAAACTGCACTTCGCCTTTCAGGTACTTGCGATTCGCGTTCGCAAGCGGGCCCATTTCGAGGAAGAAGCGATAGCCGTCAGGCGTGCCGTGTTGGAAACGCGGCGGAAACTCGGTCGTCGGTTTCGGACGATGCTTGCCGAGCGTCGCGAAGAAGTTGAACGCGTGAGGCAGGAACAGCGCGCCGTTGTGATGAAAATCATCGCCGATGAACCAATCGACGATCGGCGCCTGCGGCGACGCTGCTTTCAGCGCCGGGTGCGCGTCGATCACGCCCATCGACGTGTAAAAGCCCGGATACGAGATGCCCCACATGCCGACGCGCCCGTTGTTGTTCGGCACGTTCTTCAACAGCCATGCGATCGTGTCGTACGCATCGCTGCTTTCGTCGATGTCCTTTGGTCCATTTTTCTTCGGCTTGTGCGGACGGACGTCGACGTACTCGCCTTCGGACATAAACTTCCCGCGCACGTCCTGGTAGACGAAGATGTATTTCTCTTTTTGCAGGAAGAGCGACGGACCGAGCACGGGCTTGTACTGCTCAGGACCATACGGAAAGACGGTGTACGGCGTGCGCGTGAGCATGATCGGATACGTCTGCGACTGGTCTTTCGGCGAGTAGATCGCCGTGAAGAGCTTTACGCCATCCCGCATCGGGATCAATTGCTCGCGTTTTGTGTAGGCGGCTTTTACTTCGGCTTCCGTCTGTGCGGTTGAAAATCCGTGTAAGAGAAACAGGACAACGCAGATGGCGACGGATCGCGAAAAGTAGCGGCTCATGGTGCTTCGATGGTTAGTTCCCGGCCAAAGGTAAAGTTTGGACGCTTGCGGCCTTTCATGTACTTCGCGGCAGTTTGTGAAAGTGAAGTGATGAGAATCGGGAGTGCAATGGTTGCATCGCACGGCACGTAAGCGGTGTGTGCTCCGCGTGCAAGCCGTCCGTAAATCAAGCCTTCATCGAATGAGACGGCGTTGGACCGTCCGCCGGGATGCGCCGAGTCTGTCGAGATCTGGATCGCGTACTTGTGCCCGTGATGATGTTCCTTCTGCATGAACGACGAAAGCGTCGCCTGTTGAATGAAACTCTTGGCCGTGCCGCCGCCGAGATTGATGATGCCGGAGACGCGCGCCTGGGCCATTACGTTCATCATGTCGAGCACGTCCTGAATGATGTCGAACATGAAGTTGTTCTTCTTCTCGAAGCGCGCGCCCGCGATGCCGACGGCGAGACCACTGTCTGCGATGGCCGGACAGAAGATGGGAACGCGTGCTTTGTACGCTGACGTCAGGACGCCGTCTTCGGAAGCGATCTCGGCGAGCTCGCGTCCGAGCAGGTGCAGAAACTCGCGCGGTGAATAAGCTCGTGTTTGGTCCAGTTGGTTGGTGAAGCCGCCGATCCACTCCTTCGCTTCGCGGTACTCTTCATCGCTGGCGAGCAGGTCCCACATGCGGCTGATCTGTGCGGATTCGAGTTCGGCGTCAGTCATTGTCGGGTGGGCCTGGAAATGATAGCGGCCGAGTGTTTCGTGTAGATCGTGAAACAGCATCGCGCCCGAGACGACTAAAACATCGACGAAGCGGTTCTTGATCACGTAGGCCAGCAGGCGACGCATGCCGGCGGGGATGAGCGCGCCCGAAGCGGCGACCATGATCGTGGTGTTGTCGCCGAGCATGTCGAGCCAGATGCGGTGGGCTTCCGCGATTTGCCGTCCGCCAAAACCTGTTCCTTCCATTTTTTCGAGGAGTCCGGCCACCGAACGATCGCGATCGACCTGAACTGGGCGTGTGGGAGTGGTCAAATACTTCGATGCTTTAGGTTTGCGTTGAGTGACCATGCAGGTTGTCAACCTCTCGAACTATCAGCGTTTTACGGATCGATGTTTTTGCGTATTACATTTTTAATAATCGGTTCGGCGTCGCGAACGAGCCTTGACTCCGTTGACGGCAAGATACGTATAGGCGTCATAGCGGGATTCGTAGAACTGGGCCAACTCAGCGCCATCCGCTTCGCTCAACTCCCCGTCTTTCACACGACGAGTGATTAAGCGGCGAAATCCGTCGTGCAGCAGGCTGCGCTCGTAACGCGCTCGTTCGGCAGCGGCGCCCACGGTGGTCCCTTTGATTACTTTCTTTATTAAAAACCCCTCCTCGTCGATATGAATGTGGGCCTCGTGCGGCGCGCCGAAAAGGTTGTGATTGTTGCCCATCGCTTCCTGGTACGCGCCGACGAGCATGAATGCCAGGTAGTAAGGCTCGTCGGGGTTGAGATCGTGAAGTTCCAGGACCGGCTTTACGTCGTGCAGGTCAACGAATTTATCGACAATGCCGTCCGAGTCGCACGTGATATCGCACAACGTCGCGTATTCCGTGGGCGGCTTGTTCAGATGGTGAATCGGAACGATAGGAAACAGTTGGTCCAGCGCCCAGTGGTCCGGCACTGAGCGAAACACCGAGAAGTTCGTCAGGTACTTCGCGCAGAGCAGCCGCCGCAGTTCGCCAAACTCTTCGGAGATGTATTTCGCCTGCTGGGCATATTTGTCGGCGCGCTCGCAAACGTCCCAGAAAAGCACTTCGCCTTTCGCGCGGTCCTCGAGCGAGATCAGTCCCAGGTTGAACAGTGTGAACAACTCTTCGCGATGTTCAAGCGCGTCGTGGTAGTACTCGCGATAGTTTTTGACGCTGATCGATTCGCGCAGATCGCCGAGCTCGATGACGACTTGCGGATCGTCGTCGTCG
>DASRIM010000544.1:0-5990 GCA_035649995.1 Pyrinomonadaceae bacterium
CGCGACTGTTCAGGACGACGTCCGTCGCGTCATCAACACGACCGTCGGCCGCGTCATTTTCAACGACTCAATTCCTGCCGGCTTGCCATTCATCAACGGCACGTTGAAGAAGAAGGGCCTGCAATCGCTCGTTAACTATTCTCACATCCGCCTGGGCCACGAGATGACCGTCAAGATGCTTGACGATCTCAAGACCCTCGGCTTCCTGTACGCGACCAAGGCCGGTATCTCGATCGGCATCGACGACCTCGTCACACCGAGCGCGAAGAAACCGCTGGTGGACAAGGCCGACAAGGACGTGATCGCAGTCGAACAGCAATACCTCGACGGCGTCATCACCAACGGTGAACGCTACAACAAAGTCATCGCCATCTGGTCTGAAGTGACTGACAAGGTCGCCAAAGAAATGTTCAAGGCGATGGACGATCGCGAGCGTTCCAGCGGCGAACTCAATCCGATCCTCGTCATGAGCGACTCCGGCGCGAGAGGCTCGGCACAGCAGATTCGCCAGTTGGCCGGCATGCGCGGTCTGATGGCTCGTCCCTCGGGCGAAATCATCGAGACCCCGATTCAGGCCAACTTCCGCGAAGGCTTGAACGTGTTGCAGTACTTCATCTCGACGCACGGCGCTCGCAAGGGCCTCGCCGACACGGCGTTGAAGACGGCCGACTCGGGTTACCTGACCCGCCGTCTCGTCGACGTCGCGCAGGACGTGATCATCAGCGAAGAGGACTGCGGCACGCTGCGCGGCATCTCGGCCAGCGCGATCGTGGAAGGCGGCGAGGAGATCGAGTCGCTGCGCGATCGTATCGTCGGCCGCACGGCGCTCGAAGACGTTACCGATCCGATTGAAGGATCGGCAATCGTCGAGGCGAACCAGGAGATCGACGAAGACCTGGCCGCCGAAATTCAACGCTCCGGCGTGCAGCGCGTGCGAATTCGTTCGGTGCTGACCTGCGAATCGCGCCGCGGCTGCTGCATCAAGTGCTACGGACGTAACCTCGCAACCGGCCGTCCGGTCGAGATCGGCGAGGCTGTCGGCGTCATCGCCGCACAGTCGATCGGCGAACCGGGCACGCAGTTGACGATGCGTACGTTCCACATCGGCGGTACCGCGCGTCTGGAAGAGTCGTCGAAGCACGAAGCTCGCCAGGACGGCACGATCAAGTATATCGATCTGCAAACCGTCAAGAGCCGCAAGGGCGAACGGATCGCGATGAACCGCAACGGTTCACTGACGATCATCGACGACCGCGGCCGTGAAGCAGCGCGTTACCAGATCGTTTACGGCGCACACATCCTTGTCGAAGACGGCGCCCGCGTCACGCAGGACCAACTGCTCGCGACATGGGACCCGTTCACGTTCGCAATTCTGACCGAAGTCGCCGGCCACGTTAAGTTCCAGGACTTGAAGGAAGGCGTGACGTTCGACGAAGAAGTGGACGAAGTGACCGGCCAGTCGCGCATGGTCGTGAAAGACTCGCCCGACGAAAAGAAACAGCCGCGTCTGGAGATCCGCAGCGCCAGCAACAAGGTGCTGAAGACCTACCAGATGCCGGTGCGCGCGAACCTGATGGTGTCAGACGGCGAGGAAGTCGAACCGGGCGACATCATCGCGAAGATCCCGCGCGAGACGACCAAGACCAAGGACATCACGGGCGGTTTGCCGCGCGTCGTCGAGCTTTTCGAAGCTCGCCGGCCGGCGGAGACAGCGGTCATGTCTGAGATCGACGGCACCGTCACGCTCGGCGCGATCTCCAAAGGCAAGCGCAAGCTGATCATTACTGGCGACGACGGTGAAGAGCGCGAGTACGACATCCCGCGCGGCACGCACATCAACGTGCAGGACGGCGATCGCGTCCGCGCAGGCGAAGCGCTCATGGACGGTCCTCTGAATCCGCACGACATCCTGCGCGTACTCGGAATGAGCCGTTTGCAGGAATACCTCGTGAACGAAATTCAGGAGGTCTATCGTCTCCAGGGCGTGAACATCAACGACAAGCACATCGAAGTGATCGTCCGTCAGATGTTGCGCTGGGTGAAGATCAAGGAAGTGGGCGACACCGAGTTTCTGCTCGAAGAGCAGGTCGATCGGTTCCGCTTCCAGGACGAGAACGAACGTGTACGGCAGGAGGACGGCGAAGTGGCCCAGGCCGAGCCGCTGCTGCTGGGCATCACGAAGGCGTCGCTCTCGACCGATTCGTTCATCTCGGCGGCGTCGTTCCAGGAGACCACGCGCGTGCTTACCGAAGCCGCGATCTCCGGCCGCGTCGATTACCTGCGCGGTTTGAAGGAGAACGTGATCATGGGCCGGTTGATTCCCGCCGGCACGGGCATGGAGTATTACCGCAACGTCGAGATCGAACGCGATGAGACCATCGATCAGGCACGCGATCGCGATCTCGACGAGTTTCCCGACATCGTTGGCGGTCACGACATCGTGTTGCCAACGCGAGAACCGGTGATCGTGAGCTCCGGCAACGGCAGTGACGGTGAGGTTATTGCCGCGCCGCCGGAAACTGAAGAGTAGCCGGATAGTTGAACCACAGCAAAAGGCCCACTCCGTCTATCGCCGAGTGGGCCTTTTCAATTTTGATCGATTGTTCTTACTCGCCGCCGTCCTGGTTTTGAATCCGTTCGCAGTGTTTGCAAATGGTCCTCTTGTGCGGCAATTCATTCACCAACTGTAATCTGTTTCCGGTTCGATCCGATGCTATCCGACTGACCTTCAACCCGCACAGAGTATCTTGTCCGCCACGCGTGACAAGATGGTAAATGTCGTTGATAGGGCGTATCGCGAACATGGTGAAAATTGGTGCAACAGTCTGCGGCGTTGCGCGTAGACTGCCGCTGTCTCTTGTAATCATTAGTACCTCAATTCAGTCAGCGCGACTGGCCTTCGACTTTTTTTAATACGCCAATTCGGCTGACACCTTAGTTGCTGCAAACACGGTGCCGAACCAGTAGAATCAACAGGCCCATGAACTCGAGACAAATCAGCAAGGTCCCCGGCGTGCGCAAAGCGCCCATGCCTGAGTTTGTATCTCCCCAACTCGCCACTCTGGTCGAAACGCCTCCATCCGGTGATGAGTGGTTTCATGAATTGAAGTTTGATGGTTACCGGCTGCTGTGCTATTTGAACCGCGGCCAGGTTCGTTTTTGGACGCGAAACCAGAAGGACTGGACCGCGAAGTTTCCGACGCTGGGTAAGGCCGTCAAGGCGTTGAAGTTGGGCAGTGCGATTCTCGACGGCGAGGTGGTGGCCCTCGATGCGTCGGGGCGAGCGAGTTTTCAAAGGCTGCAACAGGCGATTCACAAGAACGCGGGCGCGGGCCTCGTCTTTCACATCTTCGACGTGATCTATCTCGAGGGCTTCAATCTAACGCGCTGTCCGCTGCGCGAGCGGAAACGCGTGTTGGCGGAGTTGTTTGAGAAGGTGGACGAAAAAAGTCCGTTGCGGTTCAGCGATCATATCGAAGGCAGCGGGGCGAAGTTTTTCAAAGAGGCATGCAAACACGGAATCGAGGGAATCGTTTCGAAACGGGCGGAGTCGCCGTATGAGTCGACGCGCAGCCGCAACTGGCTGAAGATCAAATGCCTGAAGCGGCAGGAGTTTGTGATAGCAGGCTATACGCTGTCAGAGAAAGGGATTCCGTTCAGCTCGCTCGTCCTCGGCGTTTACGACAAGGGCAAGCTCATCTACGCGGGCCGAGCGGGCACTGGTTTCAGCAACCAGATGCGCGTTGACTTGAAGAAAATGCTCGACAAGCTGGGGCGAAACACGCGTCCCTTCGAGCAGATACCGAACGACCCGGGCCTGCGGCGCGCCGTCTGGGCCGAGCCGAAGCTCGTCGGCGAAGTCGCGTTTACGGAGTGGACTGACGAAGGCATCATTCGTCACCCCTCGTTCCAGGGTTTGCGCGACGACAAGAAGCCGACTGAAGTCGTCCGCGAGAATCCGTCTTAATCCGTGTTCACTACAAATAAGTAGCGTCGTTCGGACATCGGAATCTTAAAGACCTCAACTTTTACTTTATCGAGTTTTTGCCGCAGCGTGTCTCCGCCGTACAACAGTAAGGTGCTATTTGCCGGGGTCCATTTCATTAATACAGGTATTTTCTCGATAAACTGATCCAGTGCGCGGCACGTGACGAATGAGACGTCGGGCGCGGGAACATCTTCGAAAGGTTTCGCGATCACCGTTGAGGCGAGGCCGAGTTGATTCGAAGCTTCTCTCAAGAACACGGATTTTTTCTGGGAAGACTCGATTAACGTCGCGTGCAGGTCCGGGCGGGCGATGAGACAGGGAATTACGGGCAGGCCTGCGCCGGAGCCGATGTCTGCTATCTTTGCGCTGTCGGGAAGGTGTTTGAGGAGCATCAGGGACTCGAGCACGTGCCGCGTCGCGAATTCTTCAGGCGAGCACGGGGCGACGAGGTGAAGACGCGCGTTCCAGCGGTTGAGCATCTCGTAGTACGCGTTGAGCCTCGAGATGGCTTCTTCCGCAACGTCTATTTCAAACACTGATTGGTTAGCTTTTAAAGCTTGCTCGAATGTCATTTAGTAAAGAATATGATTGACGAATTTGTTGAGCAACACCGGCGGCTGGGGAAAGCGGTCGCGGAGATTGTGAGCGAGCACGTCGCCGGGCTGGCGGACCGCAGAGTCACACCCGAAGCGACGCCCGCGCAGTTGGAGAAACTGTTTGACGAACCCCTGCCGGAAAAAGGCGTCGATATCGACGAGATCCTGACGCGCTTTCGCCGCGACATAGCGCCGCACGCGATGGGCGTACCCAGTCCGAGATACTTCGGCCAGTTCAACCCGACGCCTTTGCCGATAGCAGTCTGGGCCGACGTGTTCACCTCGATGCTCAATCAAAACGCCGGCGCGTGGCGAAACGGGCCGACGTCGGCGATGATCGAAGCGCGCGTCATCCGCTGGCTTTGCGATCTGCTGGAGTACGGCCCGCGGAGTTTCGGAACACTGGCGAGCGGCGGTTCAGAGGCGAACCTCATTGCTTTGAAATGCGCGCGCGACAGCGTAAACGCGAAGATCAAAGACCACGGCGTGTGCGTCGCACGTAACGCTCTGGTGGTTTACGCGTCCGAACAGTGTCACTACTCGATCGACAAGAGCGTTGATATTCTCGGCATGGGCCGCACGAGTCTGCATAAGATTCCGACTGACGATCGATTCCACATTCGTGTCGATGCGTTGCGGGAACGGATCGCACACGATCGTAAGCACGGATATCTCCCTGCCTGCATCGTTGGCGTTGCCGGAACGACCTCCACCGGCGTTATCGATCCACTCGACGAGCTCGCCGCCGTCGCTCGCGAGAACGATTGCTGGTATCACGTCGACGCGGCGTACGGCGCTCCTCTGGCGTTCTCGCCAAAGCACAAAGAGAAGCTTCACGGCATCGAACTCGCCGATTCGATCACGTTCGATCCGCACAAGTGGATGTTTGTTCCGTTCTCCTGCGGCGCCGTGCTCGTCCGCGACGGCGCGCGCGTGCTGCGCGACGCGTTCGACATGACTCCCGAGTATCTCAGCGAAGATCGCGGCGGCGCGGACGTCGACTTCGACTTCTTTCGTTACGGGCAGATGGGCACGCGGCGCTTCAACTCGTTGAAGCTTTGGATGGCGATCAAGTTTATGGGCCGGGAAGGTTACGCGCGCACCGTTGAACGTCAAATCGAGTTAACCCAGTATCTCGCGAGCAGGATCGACGCGCTCGCGAATTTCGAACGCCTGGGCGAAGTTGAAACTGCCGTTTGTTGTTTTCGGCACAAGTCCGGAGCGGATCAGCGACTGCAACAGATACTCGAGCGTCAAGGTGAAGTCTGGCTCACTACGACAGTGTTGCTGGGCAGACGCGCATTGCGAGTCAACGTCAACAGCTTTCTGACTGAGAAGCAGCACATCGACCTCCTCGTGACACAGATCGAAAAAGCCGCAGCTACATTATGAAGTCAATCAACATT
>DASRIM010000545.1:0-11186 GCA_035649995.1 Pyrinomonadaceae bacterium
CCCGGACACCAGCGCCTGAATCTCCACCAGCAGCGGACGCGTCCCTTCCATACACGCGGTCACGACCGATCCAGCCGCATTCTGCGGCCGCTCCGCCAGAAACATCTGCGACGGATTCGCAACCGGCATCAGTCCCGTGCCCGTCATTTCAAACACGCCGACCTCGTTCGCCGCGCCATAACGGTTCTTCGCGGCACGCACGATGCGATGATTGTGATGACGCTCGCCTTCGAAGTAGAGCACTGTATCGACGATGTGCTCGAGTGTTTTCGGACCGGCGATCGATCCCTCTTTCGTGATGTGGCCTATCAGGAAAACAGGCACGCCGCGATTCTTGGCGAGCAGCAGGAACTGATGCGCCACTTCCCTGACCTGCGAAATCGATCCGGGCGCTGCTTCGATCGCACTCGAAAACACCGTCTGGATCGAATCGACGATGATCGCGCCGGGAGTCACCCGGTCGATCTCGTGAAAGATCTTTTCGAGATTGGTTTCGGGAAGAAGGTAGAGGTTTTTGGCAGTGACGCCGAGCCGGTCGCCGCGCAGTTTGATCTGCCGTTCCGACTCCTCGCCGGAAACGTAAAGCACGACCGTGTTCGCACCGCTCATTCGATCCGCGACCTGAAGCAGCAGCGTGCTTTTGCCGATTCCGGGATCGCCGCCGATCAGTACGAGCGTGCCCGGAACGATCCCGCCCCCAAGCACGCGATCGAACTCAGTCACGCCGGACGACACGCGCATATCGTCCTGCGGCTCGATCTCGTTGAAAGCGACTGCCTTTACGTCGCGCAACGCGAATCCGTTTCGGCCCGCAGACTTGCGCGCGCGTTCTTCGACGAGTGAATTCCACTCGCCGCATTCCGGACACTTACCGAGCCACTTCCCCGACTGATAACTACAACTCTGGCAGACAAAGATCGTTTCTGACTTCTTCACTCTTATAACAGTTCCTTGACGTTCTCCGTCGGCCGTCCAAGCACGGCGCGGTCGCCGCGTTCGACGATGGGCCGTTGCAACAAGTCGGGATGTTCTACCATTAAAGCGATCAATTCGCTATCGCTGAACTCGCCGCTCGCCAGTCCGAGCTCCTTGTAAACGGGTTCGCTTTTGCGCAAGAGATCGCGAGGCTTCATTTTCAACTTGCGCACAAGCTCCGTCAGCTTCTTCTTGCTTAACGGCTCGACGTAGTAGTTAACCTTCTCATAAGGGATGCCGCTCTCCCGGAGCAGCTTGTCCATCTCGCGGCACTTGGTTCAAGTCGGTTTTTCGTAGACGGTGATCGTGTCTTGTTTTGTCATAGGCTCTTATTATTGACGTTTTCCGTTACGGAAATATTCCACGCACCCTCGTCGCTTCAGCCACGCGCGCGACCGCAAGGATGTAAGCGCCCGTGCGCATGTCGGTGTTGTAGCGTTCGGCGGTCTCGTGCACCGAGTCGAATGCCGTTTTCATCGTTTGCTCGAGCGTTTCGTTGATCTTTCTTTCAGACCAGAAGAACGAGTACTGGTCCTGCACCCATTCGTAGTAACTGACCGTCACGCCGCCCGCGTTCGCCAGAATATCCGGAATCAGAAACACTCCCTCGTCTTCCAACACGCGATCGGCGCCGGGCGTAGTTGGACCATTCGCCAGCTCGGCGATGATCTTCGCCTTCACGCTGCCGACGGTCTTCATCGTAATCGCATTCTCCAGCGCCGACGGCAAAAGGATGTCGCAATCGACGCCGATAATGTCCTCAGGCGCAATGTCTTTCGTGCCTTTCAATCCCGCCAACGACTTCGTCGCATCTTTCTGTTTCAACGCTGCGTCAACGTCGATGCCGCTCTGGCAATACACTCCCGTTTTGGAATCACATGCCGCGACGACGCGGGCGCCGTCTTCGGCGACCAGCCGCGCAATATTAGCGCCGGCGTTGCCGAAGCCGTGAACGGCGACGCGCGCGTCTTTCAAATCAATTCCCTTTACGCGGCAAGCTTCGCGCAGCGCGTACAAACATCCGCGAGCAGTCGCCTCCGAGCGTCCCTGCGAGCCGCCGAGCGAGATCGGCTTGCCGGTGACGACGCCGAGCTCCGTATGGCCGCGCACCATCGAGATCGTGTCCATGATCCACGCCATGGTCTGTTCGTCGGTGTAAACGTCGGGCGCCGGAATGTCGCGGTCGGGGCCGATGATAGGAGCGATCTCGAAAGCGTAGCGCCGCGTGAGGCGCTCGAGCTCGTTGCGCGAAAGACTCTTCGGATCGCAGATCACTCCGCCTTTGCCGCCGCCATAGGGAATGCCGACGGTAGCGCACTTCCACGTCATCCACGAGGCAAGCGCTTTGACTTCGTCGAGCGTGACGTTCGGGTGATAGCGTATGCCGCCCTTGGCTGGACCACGCGCGATGTTGTGCTGAACGCGAAAACCCTCGAACACCTGCACGTCGCCGCCATCCATCTTCACCGGAATCGAAACGATTAACTGCCGCTTGGTATTCTCCAACACATGCCGCATTGAGGCGTCGAGATCGAGGTAGTCGGCCGCACGATTGAACTGTTGTTTGGCAATTTCGAACGGATTGAGCTGTTCCTGGAAAGCTTTCTGAGTTGCCATGCAATCTGCTCCTGGGAAGGTTTGGAGAGCGGCTGCAATCCTAAGGGGTTCAATTTTGGAAGGCAAGGTTGGGAGAGCTTTGAGCTTTGTACTTTGTTCGTACCCCCTACGAAAGAGACTAACTACAAAGCACGAAGCTCGAATCGGGAACCGTTTCGCGGAGCCGGTGTCTAAATGGTTCGAGTAAGCTCCCGCGACCCGATGGCACCGGCAACTAGCGGACTCACGATTTCGATCTCTGATGGTTTTGAGCTGTCAGACTGTTGCTGCGAAATCCCCGTTGTTCGCCCTGGCCATACGGAGGACCGGATGTTTACCAACCTGATCGAATCGACTTCACACGCCAAAGAGTTCAAGCGGCGCGGCTCGTTTCTGCTGTTCACGACGGCGACGTACGTCGTGCTTTTCGTCATCACCGGCGTCGTCAGTATCTACGCGTACGACGCTCGGCTCGACCAGCAGAACCTTGAAATCGTACAACTGTTGCGGCCGGAGGACATGATAATCGACGTGACGCCGCCACCAGCGGCTCCCACACAGCGGCCAAAAGCTACTCGCGAAACTAACGAGTCGAACATAACGGAACGCGCCGAAGCGATCGCCAGCGTGAACGTTCCACAAAGGACTCCGGAAATAATATCGACGACACCACCCAAAAATCCGCCGGTCCCCGATACCGGACCCTGGGCCATAACGGGCCGCAACCGAGAAGCGGGCCTGCCCGGTGCGCCAGGAACTTCGCCTGGCGGCGGACCCGTAGTTCCCCCGCGGCAAGTGATACCAAATATTGAAGTCCCGCCGCCGCCACCGGCGGATCCGCCAAGACCGAAGATCATCGTCAGTAAAGGCCCGATCAACGGCCAGGCGGTCTCGTTACCGAAACCAGTCTATCCACCGATTGCAAAAGCAGCGGGCATACAGGGAACGGTGAGTGTACAAGTGCTGATCGACGAGAATGGCCGTGTCGTTTCGGCGAAGGCGATTGACGGCAGTCCAGCTCTGCGGCCCGAAGCTCAGAGGGCTGCGATGCAAGCACGATTCTCGCCAACGACGTTGGGTGGTCAACCAGTCAAAGTCTCCGGCGTGATCACTTACAACTTCCTGTTGAATCGGTGAAGTTTTCAGCAATACAGATGCGTACCCCGCCCAAGCAAAGAGGTACGAGGGCCATTGCCTCTCGTACCTCTTCCCGCCGTTCGCATCAGTTTTAATCAAGTAGGACGATCGCGAATGATTCCTTTGCCGCGGCCTGTCATGACTTCCTTGCCGTGCTGGTTCGTACAGCGCCACTCGGTATCGATGTCGGTGTAACCATCCGCCTGCGTTGCTTCGATCAACGTGACGATGCATTCGATCGTGTCGCCGGAAAATACGGGCCGGTGAAACTGGAACGACAGCTCACGCGCGATCAGGTTCATGTCGCCGCCGATCTTCGTCGGCAGACTGGCAGTCAACAATCCATGGGCCATCAACCGGCCCTGCTCGTCGGGCATGTGATGATGTTCACCGTCATCACCCGAAACACGCGCGAAGACACGAATGTCTTCGTCGGTAAACGTCCGTTTCCATGACAACGTATCGCCTGGTTTCATATTCGCGTTTTAAATACCTTCCGCCCAGCGCACGATCTCGTTCATCGCCGTCTCGTAGATCTTTTCCTGCGGCACACCGAACTTCTTCGGCGCCTTGAACGAATGATCGCCGCCCTCGATCGAATGAATCTTCGCCGCCGGCCGCAGACCTTTTATGAACGGCTGAATCTCTTCCGGCGTCCCGAGCGCGTCGCGCGTGCCTTGCACGAACAACATCGGCTTTCGAACCTGCGCGAGATGTTCGACGCGAAGCTTCGCGGGCGCACCTGGCGGATGCAACGGGTATCCCAGAAACACCAACCCGTTGATCTGATCGGCAAGCGGTTCCTTCTCTTCCGACGCAGCCGCCGCTACTTGCGAAGCGATCCGCCCGCCCATCGACTTTCCACCTATCAACAACCGGTTGTTCTTGAGCTTTCGATGCTTGACCGCCGTATCGATCACCGCGCGGAAACACGACTCCAACTTGTGCTTCTGATCGGGAACGGAGCGGCCCTGTTCCATGTAGACGAAGTTGAACGTCATCACGTCAACTCCGCGCGCCGCGAGCCCACTCGCGAACATGACCATGAAACCACTGTCCTGGCTCGCGCCCGCGCCGTGACCGAGCACCGCCGTCAGTCCGGCCCGCGCTTGTCTGCCGGCGGCATAAAGAAGCGCCGTTACCGACTCGTTTTGATTGACACCAACCGTGAGTTTCTCTGTTTCCCAGGCCATGAATTGATCAGGCTTCTTTCGTCAACATCGACAACGCGTCCTGCTCTTCGTTTCTGAATCGCTTGGCCACGCCTGACTGCACGCTCGGCGAGCTCTTCGAAAAATACGCGAGATTGCCGTCAGGCTTCTTTCGTCCTCGTTCGGCATAAACCGCGCGAATCAGTTGCTCGTCGAAGTCAGCGTCGGCCGGTTTCGCCGCGCAATTGGCGATGGCGCGATGACAAATCGGCGTTGCGCCGCCGTGCTGAACGGCTGTGGACCACACGACGTCCTGGAGCGCGCGGCTGCGCGTGTTCACGTCGAGACCATCCTCGGCAAGTATTTTCGCTGCGAGCAGATCGTAATGAGTCTTCTTGATAAACGCATGTTGTGCGCGTTGAAAAGCGTCCGTTTCCGCGGCGGCAATTCGCTTCCAACTGGCGGTGAACGGCGCGGTGCCGGCCGTGAGTCCCTGGAAATCCTTCGCCCACGGAAATCCGGCCTGTGCGACAAAACGCGCGACCGTGCCCATCTTCGTCGCCATCTGATACGAACCGTACGACACACCGCCCGGATCGCCGGAGCCTGTCGAGACCGTACCCGGACCGCGTCCACCCGTTTCGTACTTCGCCGACAACTCACCGAGCGCCTCCGCCAGTGCCTTACCTACAGCTCCGGACGAGTTCGTCGTCGGCGTTGTGGGCGTGGTCGGAGTGATCGGAGGCAGCGGCTTCGTAGTATCGGTTGAAAGATCCAGCGCGCCGTTTGGCAGCGTGATCACGTCACCGACTTTGATTCTGTTCGGATCCGAAATCTGGGGGTTCGCCTGGAGTAGCTGGGGGACCGAGATGCCGTTGGTTTTGGCAATTTTTGCCAGCGTATCTCCGGGCTTTACGGTGTACGTCATGAGAGGATCTCCTTATTAAGCTTGGGCAATCGCAGGGACTCGAATAGTAGTAAACGCCTTGAGCAGGAGTCAATCGAGATACTGTCGCGGAACGCGCTCGCCGATGCCGCAGGTCACTTCGTATGACAGTGTTCCCGCTATCCGAGCGAGATCTTCGGCGGAAACGCTGAGTCCGGGATTTTGCTGGTCCCAACCCAGCAACGTGACTTTGTCGCCGACCTCCACGCCGTCGATGTTTGTGACGTCGATCAACGTCAGATCCATCGAGATGCGGCCGACGACCGGAACGTAAACGCCGCGGACGATCACGTGAGCGCGATTGGACAACGCACGCATGTAACCGTCGTGATAACCGATCGGCAGCGTGGCGATGCGGCTCTTGCGCGATGCTTCGAACGTGCAGCCGTAACCGATAGTTTCGCCGGCCGGTACCCATTTCAACATACTGATCCGCGTGTGCAGCGACATGACCGGCGCGAGTTGTGGATCGGACACCGAAATCGGCAGAACGTCACGCCAGAGACCGTAAAGCACGCCGCCAGGACGCACAAGGTTTCCCCACGCCGCACGATGACCGTAAATGCCGGCGGAATTTGAAAGATGAAGATACGTGGGATGATAGCCGCGTTCGCGAAACACGGCGGCCGCATCTTCGAAGCGCTGAATCTGATCGCGGGTCAGCGGCTGGCACGACGAGTCGTCGGCAGCAGCCAGGTGACTCATCAATCCGTCGATGCGGACGTTGCGAAATCGATCGAGTTGGCCGACAAATTCAGTGAGCTCGTCAAAACGAATTCCCAACCGGCCCATGCCGGTGTCGATCTTGACGTGCGCGTCGGCGACGACGCCGGCCTCGAGTGCCGCTCGATCGAGCGACTCGAGCATGTCGAGACGATAAACGACGGGGGTAAGTTTTTGTTGTAAGCACGCGGCGGCTTGACCGTTCCAGAAACCGCCGAGACAGAGCACCGGCTGCGTGATGCCGGCAGCGCGCAACTGAGTTCCCTCTTCCGGAATCGCGACGCCGAACCAGTCGGCGCCTTCTTTCGCGAGCCTGCGCGCGCACTCGACGGCGCCGTGGCCGTAGGCGTCAGCCTTGACGACGGCCATGACTCGCGCGGCGGGGCTCACGACCGTTCTGATCTGTTTGAAGTTCGAAGCGAGATTCTCGAGATGAATTTCCGCCCACGTTGGGCGGCCGATTTCCTGTTCGTCCTGGGACATGGCGGGTAGTTTATCATTCGTCAAATCCGTGTTTGTAATTAGTCTGCAAGGGCCGCCGGGCATGCGCTAAGATAAAGAGTCGATATCGGATTCAAGGGTCAGTTTCATGAAGTTTCTCATCACAGTTTTACTGGCGGCTCTCCTGGTCAGTCCGCTCAAAGCAACAGGAGCCTCCGCACAAACCAGGGACACCTGGCGGAGTGTTCGCACCAATAATCTCCTCGTAATCGGAAACGCGGACCCGGAAAAGCTCCGCCAGGTCGCAGCGTGGCTGGAATTTTTTCACAGCGCCTTCGCGCGGCTCGTCTCGCGCAACGTGCTCGACTCCTCTGCTCCCACCAGAGTAATCGTCTTTCGCGACGAAGCTTCGTTCGTGCCATTCAAACCGCTGTACCAGGGGCGCCCGGCAAACGTTGCGGGCTTCTTTCAACCCGGCGACGACGTCAATTACATCGCCCTCTCTCTGGACGCAGGCGAACGCGATCCATTCAGCACCGCGTTCCACGAGTATGTTCACTTACATCTGAAAGACAACGTACCGGGCGTCCCGCTCTGGCTCAACGAAGGGCTCGCCGAGTTCTATGGCTCGATGCAGTTCTCGGGCGGCGAAGCACTGCTCGGCGCGCCGCTCGCCCACTACATCCAACTGCTTCGCGCGCAGGAAATGCTGCCGTTGACGACGCTCTTTTCGATCGGCTCCAGCTCGCCTCACTACAACGAGCAGGACAAGAGCGGAATCTTTTACGGACAATCATGGGCGCTGGTCCATTACCTGATGCTCGGCGGCGGCGCCGGACGACAAGATCAGTTCAAACGCTTTCTCCACCAGGTCGGCCGCGGCGATGCACCCGCGAAGGCACTCGAAGAGTCATTCGGGATGACCGTTGCAGTCATCGAGAACGAGTTGAAAGCGTATATACGCCGCGGCGACTTCTCAGCGCTGCGCATTGCCAGCGCCAATCCTGAAGCTTACGCCTCGTACACGGCCATGCAGCGTCAATCGCTCACCGACGCCGAAGCAAACTATTACCTCGGAGACCTGCTGTTTCACATCGATCGTGAAGCCGACGCGGAACGCTATTTCAAACAAGCAATCGCGCAGGATCCAAACTTCCTTCCGCCGTACGCGTCGCTCGGTCTGATCAACGTCTACCGCCGCCGATACGCCGAGGCGAAGAAATACCTGGAACGCGCCGCCACGTCGTCGGAGAGCCACCTGATTCATTATCTGTACGCGTACGTCCTGAGTCGCGAAGGAGTCTCGCCAAACGGGCACATCAGCGACTACTCGCGCGAGAATGCCACGCTGATGCGCGAGCACCTCGCGAAGGCGATCAAGCTATCGCCCGATTACGCGCCAGCCTATTACCTTCTCGCGCTCGTCGATCTCGTCACCGACGAACGGCTCGACGAAGCGCTCGAGATGGCGCGAAAAGCGCAGCGCCTTGCGCCGTCGAAAGCCGGCTATGCACTGCTGCTGGCGCAAATCCATCTACGCCGATCAGAACCGGCTGAGGCGCGCGCCATTCTCGAAAGCCTTACGCGAAACTCGGAAACCGCCGTACGAAGTGAGGCGCAGAGCTTGCTCGATTCGCTGAACCAAACAAACACGATCGCCGGCACGAACCGCGGCGCGTCCAGTTCCGCGCGAGTGAGCGGCGCGATGATCGCCGAGCCGACGGAAAGTCGATCTTCGTCGCGCATCATGGGCGGCAGCTCGAGTGGAGTCGAAATCAGAGACGGACACACGATCACCAGCGCCGGCTCGATGCCGAGCGTCGACGATATCCTTGCTCGTTCAGTTGAGGCGATGGGTGGCGCCGCCGCGATCAGCGCCGTGAAGACGCGCGTCATGAAAGGCAGCGTCGACATTGCGGGCGTCAGCCGCGGCGGCAGCTTCGAAACGTACGCTCTCGCGCCAGGCAAGATGCTGACCGTAGTTCAGCCCAATCCATCGGGAACAATCAAAATCGGTTTCAACGGAAAGACCGGTTGGCAGATGGCAGGCCGCTCGGTGAGCGCGTTGAAGGGAGGCGACCTGGCAGCCTTGCAACGCGAGTCTGACTTCTACGGGCCACTCCGAACGAAGATCAATTTCGCGAAGGTAACGATGCCCGGCATGAGCAAGATTGGCTACCGCGAGGTCTACGTGCTCGACTTACAGCCGGCCGTTGGACCAGCAGAACGGCTGTACATCGACGCTGAAACGTATCTACCGGTGCGCCTCAACACTACTCGAACCGTAGGCCGCGCACAGGAGCCCGTGGAGATCTATTACGACGATTGGCGGACGGTCGACGGCATCAAATACCCATTCAGCACCAGCCAGAGCTCTCCCAGCGTGAAACTCGGCTTCACTGTGAAAGAGATCCGTCACAATGTGCCGGTGGATGCGAAGATGTTTGAACCGCCGCGTTGAACCGATCCTCACCTCTATGGACGAGGGACGGTTTCAATCTTACTGCTCACCACATCCAGCTTCAGCGTAACCTTCTTGCCCGCGTCGTATTCAAACACTAACTCGGGCTCGCCGGCGACGGTGGTGACCCCTTTACCAACCAGGCCAACGATCTTCACCGACTTTTTATCGTCGCTGACGACTTTGTCGATTGAGGTTTTGCCGTTGTTGAATTTAACGGCCGTCAGCTTGTCGAACGTGTCGCCAGTCACAACGAGCTCGTCGGTTCCAACAACTACTCGGCCTCCGACCGCCAGTACGATCTTCGTTTGAGGATCCGGGGTGGGCATCGTCACAAACACCGGACGTTCAGCGGCAGCTTTTTGGAGAACGATCTGCTTCGTGTCCGCCCACTTGGCTTTGCTCAACGTGAAGGTTCCGATCTCTGTAAGCGGATTGTTGCCAAGTGGATTCAGGATAACCCCACCCGGATGAGTTATGACCTTCGTTGTCAGCCGGCTGCCATACAGGAGAAACACGACAGGATCTGCTGTTTTATCGAGGACGACCACCTTATCAACCGTGCTCTCCAATGTGGAGGTCTCATAGTACGGCTTGGTTTTATAATCTTCCCCCCAAAAAAGTGGGATCATTTGAACCTTGGTCGGCCCGCTTACCAGGCTCGTGGGAACAACTGCACGGAATGTCGAATTATCACTGTCGCGCTCAAGCGGTGCATCAGCCAGTCCAAACACTTTGTCGTTAACGACCATCAAGTATTCGTCTATCGTCGGGCCGACCGGCCTATTGATGACGACAGCTCTAACTATGCTTTTCGTATCGTCGAAAGAAGTAATTGCCGCCTGGACAGTTGGCTGCGGAACGGGCGCCCGCACAGTAAGATTTACGCCGACCACCTGTAACTTATGTGGGGAACCATTCGCCTGGAGTTGCACGACGTAAGTACCGACAGGCGTACCGGTAGTATCGATGCTGAAAATGGAAGAAACCGCAGTACCCTTCGCGGGAGCAGGGCCGGGCACGGTCCAGTTGGTTCCCCCGTTCGGCGACGGCACTCCGGTCGCGCTCAATTGCACAGTTGGGCTCACATTAGAGGCGGCCGTCACTCGAACTCGAAAATTAGCCTGAGTGCCTTGAGTTACCGTAACATCGGAATCCGCAACAGATAAACTGAAACCCGCGGTATCTAATGGTTCATCGTTGCAAGTTTTAAATTTTGCGGAAGAAGAACCACTGACAGGGCTGACAATCTCCGTTTCACTACCGTCTCTATTCACCAGATACGCTTTGTACTTAATCACCTCGGCGGCCGATGCCACGAACCGAATTTGATTTAAATCGGCAGTGAAACCCGCCGAACCTTCACGGTAATAGTTGTTGCCCACTCGGACAAACGTGCCTGGCAAAAACTTACCTGGCACAGTTACGCGAATCTGGCCTGAGCCCAGATCGTCATAGGTGGGCCGACCATCGATGAATGGCGTGAGATCGTATACGGGTATGATCCTATCGACATTTGGAAATTCAATCGATTCGGGAATCACCTTTTTCAAGACGCCGGTTTTCCGATCTATTTGGCGCCAGTAAGTCATCACTTTTATCTTGCCGAAACACGCCGAGCCGTTTCGTAAAGGCGCCGAGAGCTGAACGAACGTCTGCTTCATGCCCGCCTTCACGTATGACTTGCCCAGCACGGGTCTGAATTGCCAGGAAAAGGTGGTCGCATTGTTAGCAGCGGGTGCCTGCATACTGGCCA
>DASRIM010000546.1:0-50151 GCA_035649995.1 Pyrinomonadaceae bacterium
CGGTGCCGAACGGCGCCGTAAACACGTTGGCGGCGCGGTTGTAGACCGGCTGATTCAGCGTGATCACTTGCAACAGTTTCGTGCCCTTCGAACCGACGTAACCGACTTCGAGCAGGTAGTTGTTCGCAAACTCCCACTGGATGTTCGCGTTGTATTGATGAATGTACGGCGTACGCAGCTCCGGATCGATGAAGATGCCGCTGATCGGCACGCCCACGATCGGCGCCAACGGCGACAGCGGCGAAGGTATCGTCGGGTTCACCGGAAACTGTCCCGGCTGCGGCACCGGAATAAACGGATCGGACATCGTTCGCAGGATACCCGGCAGACCAACCGCCAGCGCCAGGTACGGATAGTTCAGCAACTGCGTGTTCGCGTAGCGAGTCGAGAAACGATCGTAATAGATGCCGTAGCCGCCGCGCGCAACGAGCGAACCGGAGTCGTTCAACCTGTAGGCAAAGCCGACGCGCGGAGCGAAGTTGTTCTTGTCGGTCGCGACCAGCGTGTCTTCGACTGTAGGCACGCCCGCGAGTGTTCCGTTACCTGCCTGCACAAAACCGTTCGGTGGACCAGCGGGCGCGGCGGTCGTGCCCTGGCGAAACTGGTCCGGCAGGAAGTTGACGAGACGTCCGCGCGTGTCGACTGGATAACCGTAAAAGTCGTAGCGCACGCCCAGGTTCAACGTCAGTCGGGAGTTGACTCTCCAGTCGTCCTGCACGAAGCCGCTCCAGTCGTTCACGCGCAGCGCGCGGTCGAATACGCCCGAGCCGATGATCGAAACGCCGTTGCCGACCAGGAAATTATTGAAGCTCGAAAAGATGACTTGTCCGCGCGAGAACGCGTTGAAGTAGAAGTTCACCTGCGAACGGCGGTATTCGCCGCCGAAGCGCAGCCGGTGATTGCCGGAGACGACCGATAACGTATCGCCGTACGTGAACGCGTTGATGCGTGACGACTGATCCGCGAACGGCGACGAACCGAGCGTGAACAAACCAGTCACGGTAAAGGTCGGCATTCCGGGAAACAGGTTTCGCAGCGGCGTGTTGATGCCGAATTGCGAGGCAGTGAACGGCTCTTCGGCCGATGAAGTCACGCGCAAGCGGCTGAAACCAAACCGCGCCTGGTTCACGATGTTCGGCGAGATGACGAAAGTGTGGGTGATCGAGTTGAGATCCTGAATGATGTCCAGCGAGCCGCCGGTTCCCGGCAGTTGAGTGATGCCGTTGCCGAGACCGGCGAAGTTGTAGTTGGCCTGGAACGTCGGGTTGCTGGCGTAGAAGTTCTTGGCGCTGATCGTGTGCTTGTCGTTCAGCTTCCAATCGAGGTTCGCGTTGAACTGGTTTTCAGTGAAACGCGAAAGGCCGGAGATCGGAGTCAAACCGCTCGCGGTCGCCGCCGACGGAATCGCAAATTGGCCGTTCGGCAGTCTGGCGTTGAGCAGGGAGACGATGACGGGATTGATCGCGGCGGACGGCAAACCGAACGCAGCAGCCAAACCCGCGGCGGTGCGATTGTCGTCGCGCAACTGCGGCGGGATGATCGGAAACATCAGGCTGTTGTTCAGCGACGCGCCGTTGCGCTCGCGCGTTCCCTGGTACGAGCCAAAGAAGAACAGGCGATCTCTGATGATTGGGCCACCGAGCGTTCCGCCGAACTGGTGGCGGCTCAACTCCGGCCGCGGCCGGCGCGCGGCGTTGAGAAAGAAATCGTTCGCGTTCAGCGCCTCGTTGCGCAGGAAATAGTAGGCGTTTCCGTGAAAAGCGTTCGCGCCCGACTTGGTAATCGCCTCGACGTTGCCGCCGGCATTACGTCCCTGCGAGGCGTCGTAGAGACTCGTTTGCACGATAAATTCCTGGAGCGAGTCGGTTGCCGGAACGGCGATGTTGGGTGTGGAGTTCGTGCCGATCGAATTGGCGTCAATGCCGTTGATACGGACGTTATTGCTCGTGGTGCGCTGGCCGTTAACCGAGATGATCGCGTCGCCGCGGCCCAGTTCGGTGTTGTTGGCGACGGATGACGAAGTTCCGGGCGAGAGCGTCAGTAGCTGTTGAAAGTTTCTGGTCGGGAGCGGCAGTTGTCGAATCGTTTGCTCCTCGATGGTGCGGCCGACCTGCGACGTCTCCTGCTGGACCAGCGGAGCTTCGGCGGTGATAGTTACCATGCCGGAAACGGTGGCTGCGTCGAGCCGCACAGGCAGAGTCGTCGTTTGTGTAACGTTGATTCTGACTTCGTCTACGACGACGGTGCGAAAGCCGCTGGCGGTGATCTCCAGCTTGTAGACGCCGGCTGGGAGGAGGGTAAAGACGAAGTCACCCGAGTCGTTGGTGGCGGCTTCGCGTTCCTGGCCGGTGGCGCTGCTGGTGAGCTTGACGGTAGCGCCCGGGACGACGGCGCCGTTGGAGTCGACGACGTTACCGCTCAACTGACCGGTGCCGCCCTGCGCGAGAGCGCTTCCAGCCCAGCACAAAACGATGAATAAAAAACCTAGAGCAACTCGGGTGGGTCTATACATAATCTCCTCCTACAAACACGAACGTTCGTTTTTCTTTAAGCACAAAAGGCACAAAAGACACAGAAGGCACAGAAGATTTTTTAGTAGTGATTGGGCCTTATAATTGGTGACTCTATCTCTTTACCTGTTTTGTGCCTTTTGTGGCTTTTGTGCCTTTTGTGGTTCTCGCTTTTGTCCCTTGTGTGTTTAAAAGACCGCGACAGTACATGTCCGTCAACTGCGTGATCACCTGCTCGTCCGTCAACCCGAAGTGGTGATTGCCGCCAAACAGTTTCTCGACCAGGAAGTAGTTGAAGAACTGCATGTAAACCGCGGTGAAACCGACGGCCGGATCCATGTCGCCATACACCGCGCCGCAGCTCTTCAACTCGTCGAATTGCGAGGCGAAGCGCCGGCGCAGGTTGTGAACCAGGCCTTCAAACATCTTGCGAAAGTGGCGGTTCTCGAACTCGAGAACGTCGATGTACATCAGCAGCCAGAAGTCGTGGTGATCGTTCACCATCTTCTTGATCTGCCCGCCGAAGCGCTTGAGCGATTCGGGTTTCAGAGGCTCGTCAATCTCGTCGAAGATCATGCGCAGACGGCCGTCGATGGTCGTCTGATACTTGGCGATGATCGAGCCGAGGATCTCCTCTTTGGTCCGGTAGTAGTTGTAAACGTTGCCGAGCGAGGTCCCTGCCCTGGCGGCGATGTTGCGCATCGAGGTGGCGTGAAAGCCCTGCTTGATGAAGAGCTGCCTGGCTGCCTCTTCGATCTTGTTTTTGTTCTTCTCGATCGCGCTGGGACTGAGCTTCGGCATTCGATTGTTAAAAACGAACGTCCGTATTTTTATTTCAGATCGGGGGCGGGTGTCAAGATCCAGATGCCCGCTCCGTGATTTTTTCGCGTGAACTTAAACCGCCACCGCCGCGATGGGCTCCGACAAAACGCCCTTCTCGAGGTGACGCTGGTGGATGGCAAAACTGGCCGCGTGCGGATCGTGCGTGACCAGCATGATCGTCTTCCTCAGCTCGCGGTTCAACGTGGAAAGTATCTGCATGATCTCTTCGCCGGAACGTGCGTCGAGATTGCCCGTCGGCTCGTCCGCGAGGACCAGATCGGGATCCGTGACTATCGCTCGCGCTATCGCCACGCGCTGCTCCTGTCCGCCTGACAACTGTTTAGGCTGGTGGCCCATGCGATCGGCGAGCCCGACCAGCTCCAGCGCCGTTTCGACGTTCTTGCGCCGCTCGGCCTTGCTCAGTTTCGTCAACAGCAGCGGCAACTCGACGTTCTCGAAAGCAGTCAGCACCGGCACCAGGTTGAACGTCTGAAAGATGTAGCCGATGTGAGCATTGCGCCATGACGCCAACTGGCTCTCACTCAGTCGCGCGAGTTGCGTCCCCAGCACTTCGACCTCGCCTTCAGTCACGCGATCGATTCCTGCCAGCAGGTTCAACAGCGTCGATTTACCCGAACCACTCGGTCCCATCAGCGCAAAGAAATCGCCCTCCGGGATTTCGAGGTCCACGTGGTCCAGGGCAACTACTTCAAACCCGTCGCGTGAAAAGCGCTTGCTGACGTCGCGAACTCTCACTATCGGTGCGGCCATGATTCTCTCTTCTCCAGCTACTGAATCTTCACGCGATCTCCATCGCGCAACTTATCAACTCCGGCAATTGCCACGGATTCATTTCCGCTCAACCCGTCCAAAACATAGAACGCATCGGCCGTCTCCTCGCCCGGCCGGATCGTCCGCTGCTCGACCTTGTCGCCTTTGACGACGAAAACAAACGAGCCGCCGTCCTTTTGGACCACCGCCTGCTTCGGCACGAGCACCCGTCCGACCGATTGGTTCGGGTTGCTCGGCGCCTTGTCAGACAGGAAGTTGACGCGCGCGTTCATCTCCGGCCGCAACTGTTCGTTCGGGTTCTCGACTTTGACCTTGATCTGCACGGTAGACTTGGCGCGGTTCGCTTCCGGCGCGATCTCTTCGATAAATCCCGTGTAGCGCAGGTTCGGATAGGCTTCGGGAATGATCTCGGCGCGCTGGCCCATCTTCAAACGAGCGAAATCCGCCTGACTGATGTCGAGCTCGATTTGCAGATCCGTCAGGTCCGCGAGGTCGACCACTGAGGTGCGCGCGCCCGAACCGCCAAACGCGGAAGGCGACACCATCTCGCCGCGCTCCACGATTCTCTGTAAGACCGTTCCGGACACGGGCGCTTTGATCTCGGTTGCGGCAAGCTGCGTCTGCGCGTAGTCGAGCGCAGCTTTCATCTGTTGCACCTGCGCTTCGGCCGCGCGAATCTCTTCGGCGCGCGGGCCAAGATCGGTCATCGCGCTCGACTGGCGAGCGGCTTCCAACAACGCCGCCGCCGTATCACGCCGGGCAACCGCGTTGTCCAGTTCGGATTTCGAGGCGACGCCGTCCTTATATAATCTTTCGCTGCGTTGAAACTCTGCCTCGGCCATCTTGAGATTCGCTTCGGCCTGCAACACGGCGGCCCTGTCTCTAAACTTTTCCTGCGGCCGCGAGCCCGTGCGCAACTGGTCCAACCGCGCCTGGGCCGCGGCAAGATTGGCGTTCGCCTGGTTCACCTGCGCGCGAAACTCGTTGTCTTCCAATCTGACGAGCACCTGTCCGGCCTGAACGGTGTCGCCCTTTTCAACGCCGATCCAGTGAACGCGTCCCATCACTTTTGCGCCGACGGCGATCTTGTGATGGGCCACGACGTATCCGGAAGCAGAAAGCACACTCTCGCCGGCCGGTGCGCCGCCCGTTTCAACTGTGACGGCAGCGACGGAGATCGTCTTCGTTCCCGAAAACAGGAACACATAACCCAGCGCCAACAGCGCCAGGATCGCAGCCACTCCGAACAACAGCAGCCTGGGCGAGCGGCTCTTCGCCGTCACCGCCGGCGCGGGGTTGCGATCGATCTTCAAACTGCGAAGACGTTGATTGAGATCCTCTTGATCTTCTTTTGACTTGGGGTTCGTGACCATTTGTATGCGGAACTACCTCATGCGCGAAGTGCGTCAACAATCTTGAATCGCGACGCCCGAATCGACGGCAACAGCGATCCGACAAAGCCTATGATCCCGCCGAAGATGAGAGCCGCGACGATCAAATCCGCGGTGACGCGGAAGTTGAAAGCAATCTCGCTGAACGTCACCCAGTTTGAAGTGCCGGTCGACACAAAATTCAACGGCAGCGCCAACAGGACGCCGATCGCCGCGCCGATCAGCGCAATCGAAACGGACTCGAGCAGGAAGGAAATCAAAATGCTGGCGCGGCCAAAGCCGAGCACTCGCAGCGTTCCGATCTCTTTCGTGCGCCGTGCGACGGCCGCGTACATCGTGTTCATGCCGGCAAAGCCCGCGCCCACGGCCATGATGAACGAGATGAACACGGCGAGGCCTTTCAGCGCTCCGGAAGCAGCTCCCTGTTGGTCTTCATAGAACGCGCGTTCCGGCTGCGCTTTCAGATGGAGCTTCGGATCGTCGGTGATCCGTTTGGCCAGGGTGCTCAGGGCAGTCTGATCTTTCACTCGCAGCAGCACGGACGAGAACGCCTCCTCGCGCCTGGTGGTGCTGGCGAGCGAGTTGATGTCCACCCAGATCTCCGACTCGAACGCCTTGCCGGCGGAATCAAACAGTCCGACGACCGTGTATTCCGTTGTTTGAATGCGGAACTTGTCTCCGATGTCGAGTCCCTGAAAACGCTCGGCAATACGTTTGGAAACAACAGCCTCGGTCAGGCCAGGCTGAAACAGTCGACCCGCAACAGTTTGAAACCCGGAGCGCAACTTGAACGACATTGGACCAACGCCGCGTATGGTGACATTCGAGCCCTGCGTCATGCCTTTACGCGCTTTGTAGATCAGCGTGATGATTTCCGCCGTCGCCAGCGGCTTGTCGTCTTCACGTTGAATGCCGTCGAGGTACATCAGGTCGTTGAACTGCTCGCGCGAGACGGTGCTGTTCAGTTCGGCAGTGCTGCCCTCGCGCAAGACGATCAGGTTCAACGGCTCACCGCTGGTGGACAACGTCATGTCGATGCCGCGAGCGAGCGCCATCACCATCAGGAAAACGGCGACGGTCAAACCGATCGTGAAAGCAGTGGCGAGCGTGCTTCCCTTCCGCACGACGATGTTTCGCAAGTTGTATTTAAGCGGCAGTGCCATGTCATTCAGTGCTCCGCAGGGCCTCGGCGATCGTCAGTCCGGAAACGCGATACGCCGAATAGACCACGCTGATCAACCCGACGAGGATCGCCAGGACAAACGCCGCCACTAAAGTCCGCGTTGTGGGAACGAACGCGGCGAAAAACGGAATGATAAGACCGAAGTCGAATGAACTGAAAAGCAGCACCGCGCCGCCGATTCCGATCGCGGCGCCAATCGTCGCGACCAGCAGCGCCTCGGCCAGAAACAACGCCGTAATCGTACCGCGTTTGAAGCCGATGGCTTTCAATGTTCCGACTTCTTTCGTGCGCTCCCTTACGGTCATCGCCATGGTGTTGCCCATTACCAGCAGCACCGAAAACGTGATCGCCGCCATGATGCCGTACATGAACTGTTTCATGCCTCCCATCATGGTCTGAAAACTGAGCGCGAACTCACGTTCGCTTTCCGTTTTAGTCGGCGCGTCGCTGTTCACGAACATCGAATCTATTGTTTGCGCGATGCGCGGCACGTCGCCGGCGGAGTTCGCCATGATGCTGAACGTGCTTGCCTGGTCCCTGGCCCATTCGGGAAGCAGCTCGTTCAGATACTCGTTGTGAAAGAACATCGTCTTCTCGTCGCCGCCCGTGCAGATGCCGCGGATGATGAACTCGACACTCTGGTTGTAGATCGGGCTCTTCAACGTGATGCGCTGGCCCGGCGTGAACCCATAGAGCGTGACGAGCTTCTTTCCCACGACCGCGCCCTGGCGATCGCTGATAAACGCCTGCCACTCCGCGTCAGACATCTTCAGCTCGGTCATGATGTCGCGCATCTTGCCGGCGTCGACGGCGAAGTTCGCGAAGAAGTTCCGCTCGTCCTTGTATATTCCGCCGAACCAACTGAACACCATTGCTGACTTCACGCCGGGCACGGTTTTGATCTTCTCGAGGTGACCTACCGGCAAAAGAAAACCGAGCGAGACGGAGTGCCGCGACACGAGTCGTAACGGGTTTGATTCCGTGGTTCCGCGGTCAAACTCAGTCAGGATGGTCGAAAGCGTAATGATCAGGAAGAGCGAAACGACGAGGCTGGAAACCGTCAGCAGCGTGCGCCTCTTATTCCGGAGAATGTTCTTAAAAACAAGCTTCGCGAATTTCATGTGCGTTTCACCTAATTTTCTAAAGCGCGGGCGGCCGGGGTGTTGACTAAGAGCTTTTTACGCACTGCCCGGCCAAAGGTTCACGGAAATAATACTCCAACTACACGCCCGCTCACATTCACAGCCCATTCGTAAGTCGAACGACACGAGCCGAGATCGACAGCAGTTGCGAGGAAACTCACGATAAATCGCTCCGGAGCGTCTCCAGCGGCAAACATACCCACTCTCAACGAATATAAAAGCAACTCATTGACACTCTTTTTGGACCGCTATATAGTGCGTTCACTTTCCTCCCACCAATTAAGGAAACGTGATTAACAGCTTGGACCTGAGCTGCGATCGCCCACGCACGCGAGATCTCAAGCCATTCAACTCGAACTTCGTTCTCACGAAGAGGAGGATGAGCTAATGAGAATTCTGACATTGCGGGTAATCATGCTGTGCCTCGCAACAGTCGTAACACTCGGCCTTTCCCACACAACGGCGCAAGCTTGCATAGATATTATCGCCGGCCAAAATGCATACGGAAAATATGACTGCCGGTATTCAGGGTCTTGCGCGGGTTGGTGTTATTACAATTGCACATGCTCGGCTCTGACCGACGGTTACACCTGTGACGATGTCCTGGTGGAAGCTGGTTTCATATTAGGCGAGAGCCCCAATTGCATTAACTGAGCGTGGGGCATCCACAACGAAGAAAAATGATAAAGGACCTTCTAACGATCGTCTGCTTGCAGTTGTCTGTAGCCTTCGGGTCGTTTTTACCTTCGGCTCCGGCAATGACGCCGCACACCGTGAAACCGCAAGCGTTCAGAACGCGTGAACCGAACCTCTATGCACCGCATCTCTATGCGGACAAGATCGATTTCCTGGCTACGCTGGAGAACCTGCCGGGGGCACAGAAGAAGCAAAGCTACTGGGAGTTGTCGTATCAACTCTATTTCCTTCCGGAGGCGAAATATTACGAGGCCCTGGGACGTTTCCCGCAGGGCGGATATAACCCCACCCCCGAAGAGTTTCACGGGAAAATATTGCTCACAACGGGCCATCAGAAGAAGACCCGCTTAAGCACGCCGCAAGAGCGGACGATTCTGTTAACGGGCGTGGATTTCAAGCGTAAGGTCCCGGACGCGCAACGGACCAAATTTGGTGTTCTGCTGACTGTTTATTCGGTCAAGATTTTTGACGCGGAGTTGAAGACAACCATTTACGACTCAGGGATCTTTCTCACCGATGCATTCGAAGATGATCCTCGAGATAAAAAACAGGCAATTCCTCGCAAGACCCTGTACGTGACCTTTAACGTTACTCCCAAAGGAACGCTCAATGACTCCCAATTACGCCCTAAAAGTATAGCCGCCTCACGATAGGGGACCTCAGCCATGCCGAAGCGATGGTTTTCGATCGCAGGCATCATATTCTTTCTGCTCGCCGTCTTCTGTGCCGGCTTCGCATTTTTCTATACCCGCATGCAGCGCTCACAAGCTGTGGCGCCTCAACCTCAACCCTCGAACCCCTCGAAATCACTCATCGACAAGCCCTTTCCCCATGCTCAACTCGTCGACATCAACGGATCGGCGGTCGACGAACAGATCCTCAGAACAGGAAGAGTCGTAGTCGTCTTCGTAACGACGGACTGCGACGCCTGTTCCAGCGAAAGCAAATTTCTCGAACCGCTCGTCAGTAGACGCAGCGACGTCACGTTCTATGGGCTGGTTCCCTTCGGGCCTCGTCCGAAATCACCCGCCGCGGCCGAGAAGATGTTTCCCTTCAGGATCTTTTTCGATCAAAACAGTTCCTTCATCGCGACCATGGGGATAAATCGCGTTCCCGTTAAGGTGTTTTTGGAAGATGGAATAATCAAAAAGGGTTGGATTGGCGCAGCTTTAACCGATAAGGACCAGAAGTCGTTCATCGAATGGTTGGATACGCTTCCCTGAGCAGGTATAATGGGCCGTCCGTCTATCTTCTGTTGGGAGTAGACCAAGATGCTGTTCAAGCCGTTAGTAGTCGCACTTGCGATTGTCTCACTCAACTTACAGGCGCAACTGAGTCCCGATCTGTCGAAGCGAGTGTTCGAAGTACTCAATGCGACGGCCGACGAGGCGAGGAAGTGGGACGATAAGGCTACGGCGGCTCGCACTCAGGCCCAGATCGCGGATCTGATCTGGGACAACAACCGCGACAACGCAATCACTTACTTGAAAGCTGCATGGGACGCCGCGGGAAAGGTTGAGGAACCAAAGCGCGAGCGTTCCGCATTTGCGAATCCGTCTCGGCGCAATGCCGTGCGTCGTGAAGTGTTGCTGGTGGCGCATAAACGAGCGCGGGAATTGGCGGAGCAGTGGCTGGAGCAGATAGTCGAAGAGAGCAAGTCCGGCGAGAAAACGGAACGAGGGACGTTTGACGATCGAACCGCGCGCAGTGCCGTGCTACTGCAAATGGCCCAGGAAGTCGTCGCGGACAATCCACAGGCTGCCGCGGAACTGCTCATCGACAGTTTGCGCGACGGCGTATCTTTCAACTTGCAGAGCGGTCTCTTGCACCTTCAACGGAAAGACCCGGCACTGGCCGAGACCGTTGTTCGCGCCGCGGTCGCGCGGTTGAGAACGGCGGGCATGATCGATCCGAATGAACTGCTCACGCTTAACTCTTTCCTGTTTACGCCCGGACGTGTTTTCGGGGCTAACACGGCGGACAATCGCAATCAGGTGCAGTTGGCTCTCGGCGGATCACAAGTGTCCATGCCCGCTGGACGACAGAATCCCGCGCTGGCCCGCGAGTTCCTGGACGTCGCAGCCGATTTGCTGCTTACGGCGCCGGTGCCTGACGGTCCTTACGCACTCATCACGGCGCGCCGAATCGTAAGCACTATCGGGTCGCTCTTCCGTGAGATGAGCGCACACTTGCCCGAAAAGGCGGCACTGCTGCAACAACGCGCACGGCAACTCGATTCCGAAGCTCGTTTCTCCACCACGCCGATTCCGCGCAAGCCTGACATGCCTGAGTTCCGCCCGGGTGAAAGTAAAGAAAGCTTCGCCGAACGCAGAGTCGATCTGCTCGAGGAGTCGGCGGCGAAAGCCCGCGACGCGTTGAGCCGTGATATCGGTTACGCCAACGCCGCCGTCGCCACCATGGTCGAGCGTTACGAACGCGGTCTGGATCTCGCGGGAAAGATCGGCGACAAGACGCTGCGTGAAGGAGTGCGAAGCTGGCTCATCTATCGCGCGGTGCTGCACCTGATCGCCGCCGGCAACCTCGACCAGGCGCACCGGCTCAATCTGAAGAATGACGACGCGGCGTCGCGTGCGGTTTGTTTGGTGGCCGGCGCGCAACGAATGATCAAGGACAAAGACACAGATCGCGCGGGTGAGTGGCTGCGCGAAGCGGGCGCGTTGGTCAGAAGAAGCGATCCGGATGAGAGCATGGCGCGGATCGCGCTCGGCATCGTGTCGACCTACGGCAGCTTCGACACGCAGGCCGCGGTCGATTGGTTGTTGTACGCCGTGAAGCTAATACGAAAGGCGCCGCCCGTTTCTCTCAACGACGACCGCGCGCCGGAGCTGAAAGGCATCAGCGGCATAACGCCGGTTGGGGAAGTCACACGCGGCACGTCCGGATTCAGTTTGCAAACGGCAGTCGCCGTGTTCCCGCCGGACCAATTCGAGCAGGTTCTTTACGTGCTCAACGACATGACACCTCAGGAAGCGCGCGGCATAGCGGTGCTCACGCTTTGCCGGAACTTTCTCAGTCACAAAGAAGTGAGATCGAAGATTTAGATCGAGTGCAGCCTGTCCCCCAACAGACTGCACCCGTGCGGTTGAGATCAACCGCCATCTGAGTACCCGGATGATACCCAGATGCCGGCCATCGCCTGAAATGACGCCGCGGTTGTGCACAGGGAATCGCCCGCCACTCTACGAGCGTCGCCTGCACGATTTGACCGGCATCACTTCAATGCGAGGACGGTCCAATGGCGTTGAGACGTGCCCCGAGCATTGCAACGAGTGTGCCTGCTGCACCACGACGTTTGTGCCTTTTGTAGCTGCCGGCGTTCGTAGCCCTATGTTCCACCGTGAGACAAAGCCCTCTGAACGTGGCTCACGCTGTATCAGTGGTTGGTGGTCTACCGGCGTGTGTGTCGATTAGCTTGAGGATTTCAGAAAAAGGAGAGGGCTTCGCGATCCCCCCAACGGCCCCGAGTTTTATCGCTTCAGCGAACACCGTCGGACTGCCATGCGCGGTCATCAGCACAATCGGCAGCTCAGGCTGAAGACTGCGTATGCCTGTGATCACTTGAAACCCGGTGATGTCAGTAAGGAACAGATCGACGATGCCGAACCCAAAACGCCGGCGGCGCGCATGGTCGATTCCGTCATGGCCATTGGTCGCTAGCACGACCTCATAGCCGTGCGCCTCGAGCACAAGCTTGAGCGCATCGCCAACTGACGGTTCATCATCAACGATCAGAATAGTGAGTTTTTCGTTTGTTTCAGCACAAGTCACGATGTCTACACTTCTTGAGATTTCGCCGCTGCGGGTGGAACAGGACGGTCGACCTTTATCCCGAGCTTCTTGAGTTTTCGGTAAAACGTAGGTCGTGGGAAACGGAGGATCTGAGCCGTTTTTTTAACGTTGCCCGCGGTGCGTTCGAGAGTTTGGAGGATTGCCTCGCGCTCGATCTCTTCCATCGGAAGTAACGGAGGAATAATGAAAGTTGCGTTGGGAGTGCGCGTCTGGAACTCTTCGGGTAAACAGTCGGGCAGCAGCTCTGTTCCAGCACAGAACAGTACTGCGCGTTCGATCACGCTTTCGAGCTCGCGTATGTTGCCGGGCCAGTCATAGCGAACCAACCGCACCATCGCATCCGGCGAAATCTCGCGGATATTCTTACCGTACTGCTCGTTGAACCGCTTGAGAAAACGGCCTGCGAGCAGCGGTACATCGTCAAGACGGTCCCGTAAAGGCGGTACCTTGATCTTGATCGTGCTGATGCGGAAATACAGATCTTTACGCAATAAACCCTCGTCCAAAAGCGCCAAAGTGTCGCGGTTGGTGGCCGAAACGAGTCGAAAGTTAACCTCCATCTCGTGCTCGTCGCCAACCCGACGCAATTTTCTCTCTTGCAAAACGCGTAGCAGTTTCGTTTGGAGGTGCGGCGGCATCTCCGCGATCTCGTCCAGCAACAGCGTGCCCTGGTTCGCGGCTTCGATCAGCCCGCGCTTGTCGCGGTCGGCGCCGGTGAATGCGCCTTTCCTGTAACCGAACAATTCCGATTCGATTAACTCGTGCGGAATTGCGGCGCAATTGATGCGGATGAACGGGCCCGCGGAGCGCTGGCTCTGGGTGTGAAAAGCCGAGGCGATCAGCTCTTTTCCGGTGCCGCTTTCCCCTTCAATCAACACGGAAGCGTCGGACGGCGCCGCCGTGCGGACGGTCTCGAAGATCTGCCGCATCTTCGGATCGCGACCGATCATGCCGAACGTCTCGCTGTCGCCCGCGAGCGTACGTTTCAGAATTTCGTTTTCGTGTTTGAGTGCGACCAACTGTAAAGCGCGATCGACCAGCGCGAGGAGACGATCGGGCGTGTAAGGCTTCTCGATATAGTAGTAGGCGCCCGCTTTGATGGCCTCGATCGTGACGTCGAGCGAGCCGTATGCGGTCATGAGTATCACTTCTATGTCCGGACTGTGTTGCTTGATGTGCTTGATCACATCGATTCCGGACGCGTCTGACAAGCGCAGGTCGGTGATAACGAGATCGACCTGATGCTGCTGGAGGATACTGGCCGACTCCGCAAAACTGGCGGCGGTCAACACTTCGAAACCGGCGCTGCCGAGGATCAACGTGAGAGAATCAGTGACGGACGGTTCGTCGTCAACGACTAGGATCGTCTTCGCGAGACGTGCAGTCACTTCAGTTCCCCCTCTCGTTGGCCGGCAGTTCGATCTTGACCTGGGTTCCCTTTCCGACCTCGCTCTCGACGATGATTTGGCCGCCGTGTTGTTGAATGATCTTTTGCGCGTAAGGCATGCCGAGGCCGAGGCCGCGGCTCTTGGTGGTATTGAACGGTTCGAAGATGTCTTTGATTCGATCGGGACTCATGCCGGGGCCGGTGTCTTTGATCTCCATGCAGAGCTTGTCGCCGGTTTTACGAGTCGAGATCGAGAGCTGTCCGCCGCTCGACATTGCCTGCACGGCGTTGAGAACGAGATTGAGCGTAGCTGCTCGAATCGAGGCTTCGTCGAGCATTCCCGTTACCGGCGAGCTGTTCAGTTCCAACTTAGTCTCGATGTTGTGAGCGGAGATCTCCGTGCCTAGAAGCTGGACAATGTCGGGCGCGACTTCGTTTAGATCGACTTTCTTCGGCGCCAGTGTTACCGGACGAGCGTAATTGAGGATCTGTTCGGTCGTCGCGGTGAGATTGTTGATGGTGCCGATGATCTTGTCGATGAGTTGGGCATCCGACGGCGAGAGCTTTCCGTCGAGGCGGCCTTTGAGATGTTCGGAATAAAGTAAAAGACCGGCCAGCGGGTTCCTGACCTCGTGGGCCACCTGGGCCGCCGCCCTGCCCAGACTCGCGATTCTCTCGCTGCGCGCAAGTTGTTCATGCGCAGCCGCTAAGCGTCTCTGGTTCCGATCGACTATCGCCAACAGGATGCTGACGACGACGAGGTCAACCGTCATCGAAATGAAGAAGTGTTCAGTCCTTTGTTCGATCCGGTCACGCTTCAGCGCGTTTGCCGGGCCGGGATACCGGCGTTCAACCCACTGGTAAAAAGGCGGGCGCAGCACCTGCTCCCACAAAATGATGACTGTGCCGGTCAACACAATCGTCAGGAGCGTGAAGAGGATAATCAAACGCTTATTGAGCCCGCGTTTAGTCATTAATAATTCCTGGTAAAAAGACCGACTCCCTGCGGTCTT
This sequence comes from Pyrinomonadaceae bacterium, assembly GCA_035649995.1. Taxonomy (GTDB): domain Bacteria; phylum Acidobacteriota; class Blastocatellia; order Pyrinomonadales; family Pyrinomonadaceae; genus PSRF01. The sequence goes on from DASRIM010000546.1 coordinate 14,747, forward strand.
AGAGAAGGGACCACTCTTATGGTTTTGATTTAGACGAGGTTACTAACTACTACACCCAAAAACCTGGTTGCAACTCTGCAAGACTCTCTGCAACTGGCGTGCGTGGCGTCTCATTATGAGAAAGCTGCGTTCCCTGCGGAGTTATTTCCTCGGACTTTTAAAACCGAGAGATATCTCGCGCCTGGTGGGGATTTTTCCCGCGAACGACGTAGCTAGCGGAGAAGAAACTTAGCAAGAAAGCTGTAGCACAACTCTTGCAGGAAGTTGAGCGGCAGCGAGCAACAACAGCCTATTCGCGCACGGGAATAATACCACATCGCAAGGAGATTGAAATGCGGAGACTGACCTATGCTCTTATCCTCTTGAGTCTTGCCTGCGTGTTGCCGGCAACAGCTCAAACACCTCAACCGTCTACGCCTCCGAGCGAGAATTGCGGGTGCGAATCGCAGGTTTTGCCTGAGACACTGGCCGTCGTGAACGGCGTGAAGATCACGTCCGCCGACATCAGGAAGTCGACCGGCGACGCGGTCAGCCAGCTCCAACGTCAGGTCATCGAAGCCCGCAAACGCGAGCTCGACCTGATGATCAATTCCAAACTCCTGTCACTCGAAGCCAAAAAACGCGGTATCACGACAGTAAAACTGCTCGAACAGGAGATCGTCACCAAAGTTAAGCGGCCCACGCAGGCCGAGGCGCAGGCGTTCTTCGATCAGAACAAGGCGCGTATCAAAGGAGAGTTCAAGGAGGTTGCCGAAGATATCGTGACGTATCTCCTGGAGCAGCGGCAGCGAGAAGAGGCGAAAAAGTTTGCCGACACTCTGCGCGGCGGAAGCGAAGTGAAAGTGCTGGTGAACGATGTCACGCCGCCGGCAACGCAAGCGGACCGTGCGCGCGTTCTCGCCACGATCAAAGGCGAGCCAATCACGTCCGCCGACATCGAAAACTCGCTGCTGCCGATGATCTTCGACGTGCAGGAGCAAGTCTACAAGCTGCGCAAAGACGAGCTCGAACTGAGCATCAACGACACGCTCCTGACTCAGGAAGCGCAAAAGCGAAAGATCACGACGAACGCGCTGCTCGAAGCGGAAATAAAACCGAAGCCGGTAACGGACCAACAAACACAGACGTTCTACGAACAGAACAAGGAGCGCGTCAGCGGCGACTTCGCGCAAACAAAGGACGCGATCAAGCAATATCTGGAGCAGATTGAGCTGCGTCAGGCTGAACGCGCGTTTGTCGAGAAGCTGCGCGCGACGGCGACGGTGCAAGTGTTCCTGGTCGCGCCCGAGTCGCCGGTGTTTTCGATCTCCACGACGGACCAACCTTCGTTGGGCAACGCCAATGCGCCCGTTACGATCGTCGCGTTCACCGATTATCAGTGTCCGAGTTGCGCGGCGATGCATCCGGAGCTGGAGCGGCTCGTGAACGAGTTGGGTGACAAGGTACGGCTCGTCACACGCGACTTTCCGCTGAATCAACATGCCGACGCGTTCAAAGCCGCCGAGGCTGCTGAAGCGGCTCGCGAACAGGGTAAGTACTGGGAGTACATCCACATTCTCATGCGCAATCAATCGACGTTGAGCGTTGATAAGCTGAAGGCCTTTGCCGGCGAGCTCGCACTCGATCAGGGCCGGTTTGATAGTGCGCTTGATTCAGGAAAGTTTGCTGAGGCAGTGCAGCGCGATCTGGAAGACGGGATGAAACTGGGAATTAACGGCACCCCCGCTATCTTTGTTAACGGCCGGCGCGTTTCGGCGAAAGGGTACGACGAGTTGAAAGCGACTGTAGAGCAGGCGCTGAAGGCTGCGACTCCGAAGGCGAGCGCGGCCGCTCCAGCGCGCGGCGAGCGGTGAGATTCATCTGATGACGGTGATCTTAGTGATCGGGTGAATCTCCCACGCGGTTGCGCGCCAATTTCCGGGTCTTTGAGGGCTGGTGTTTTCGGCTTCTTCGGCGTGGCCCACGTCGAAATACAACCAGCCCTCGAATTCGCACCAGTGTCCCACTAACTGCGTGTGAAGAGTTTCTTCAGACCAGTCCATTCCTTGTTGCGCGGCCCAGTCGCGTATGTTTGGCGTAACCTCGACGACGACCTGCTCGTTTTGCCGTGCTTCATTGTAGGTTGCGACAAGGATGTGGATGTCGCGGCGCAGCGGGTGGAAACAGTTTGTCGCCTCTGTCCCCGCGTACGCGACGTCGATCACCTGGCCCTGAATGCGTGCGGCGCGATCCGTGGACCAGCGATCACGATCGTCGCCGGGTTGAAGCAATGCGTCGAGCGTGACGCGTGAATCGAAGTCGGCGGCCTGCGGCAGCGCGGTCCTGTTCTTCAACCGATGAAGCTGCCGCGCCCTGCTCGTCAGCGCAATCCCGACGCTCGGACAACTCCAGGCAAACCCAACGCCGGTTGCGAGGAGACCAGCGAGGAGAACGACGACGAGCAGTAATGTTCGGGTACGAATCCGCATGGACCAGGTACATTGCTACGGTTTGGCTTTCTGACAACGCGGAAACGGCAGCGTCAGTTCGACGTCCTCGACGTCATGCTCAGCCGTGAGCTTAATGACGTTGCTTTGCGCGGTGACATTGTTCCCACCGCGCCTTGCAATGAGTTCGTCCACTTTCGGACACTTTTTGTAGTAACCCTCAAACAACCACTCTTCTCCCACCAGTTCGCCCGATAATCCTTTTAAGATCGTCAACGTGAATCGACCTGCACTGTCCGTTTCCCCGCGAACGTCGTCCTTGTCGACGTTCTCCGCGGTCTTGGTAACTTTGAACTTGACCGGTTTTTCAATGGCCGGGTTGCCGTCGGAGTAAAGCAGCACGCCTTTAATGGTGACGGTCTCTTCCAGTGCCGGGATGACTAAGTCCAGGTTTTCTACTACAGTGCCTGGGCGAACGCTTACGACTGCGGCGCGCTCGCGTTCTGAGACGTTTGGATAAAAAATTCTGCGGAACGGCTCACGAGTGCTGAGCTTGTCGTCTTGATTCGCAACCAACACGTATTCACCCTCCGGCACGGATGTGATTTCGAATCGACCTTGTTCATCGGTACAGTCGCCAGGCCCCCATTCAGTTCGTCCTGGTGCTAACAAGTAAACACAGATCTGATTCAGAGGTTGTCCCTTTGGACCAAGGACTCGGCCCCGCACAAAATTTTCGATCGTAAAATCGATATCGACGCTCGCATGCTTCTTTGGCTCGAGCATGATCGCAACTTGCTTTCGAGATCTCAGTTCGGGTTTATCGAACCCCTCCATCACGACACTCGGCGAGTACCTCAGCCACAAAGGATCAATCTTCCAGCCCCGCGGAATGTCGGTTTCCACGAAGTACTTCCCGGGCGGGAGATCGTAGATCTCAAAGACACCATCTGCGTTCGTCTTCGTCTCATATGTTTTTTTCGGGCCGATGAACCTGACCTTCCTTCCCTCGACGGGAAGATCCAGGTCCTGCCACCGGCCGAGCATTCCCGAGACTCGCGTCTTTCCGCGGAGCCTCTTCATGTTTTCAAGATAGAGCAGGTCTTCCGTTGCGCCCCCCAATCCCGCTGAACGCCCGCAACCAAAGCCGAACCACAACCCGGGCTCTTTCGAAGGCAGGTACTCACTATCTTGGCCAAGTTTCTCGGGCCTGATTAGATAGAAAAGGTATTGACGCCCAATCGACTCCCCGCTAAAGGTCCATATGCAATCGGCGCCGCCGCCTTGTCCGAAAACTATTTCTTCTCTGACTTTGAGCTTTCCCTTGAAGACCCTCTCAACAACCGCGGTCGCGGTGCGAACGCCGTCAACGTAGTTGTCTTTCTCGGCGTCTACAACCTTTTCGACAGAAGTTATCCTCAGGATAACGACCTCGTCAGATTCGTCGAATGCCTCCAGCACGGTGGGCCGCGGACCGCACGAGCAGGCGCTTACAGTTTCTGCGACGCCCAGGAGCAGCACAGAGGTGAAGATCAAGCACGAGAGGAGTCGAAAGGAACGAGCCAACATGCAGTTTTCTCCTTACTGCCACTTAAAAATTTTAAGCGCGACGATGAAGCTAACGACGCACCAGGCGATCATGATCGTGATGGGCGCCCAGTTCGAGGAGACGGTTGCGCCTTCGTTCATCAACGAGCGAAGGGTGGAGTTGAGGGCCGTCAGCGGCAGGGCTTTGATGAACGGTTGAAACAGTTGCGGGAAACGTTCTGACGAGAAGAACGTCCCTGAAAGCAACCACATGGGAAGCATGATGAAGTTCATGAGGCCCGAGACGCCTTCGATCGTCGTCGGACGCGCCGCCACCAGTAAGCCGATTCCCGAAAACGTGAAGCCGCCGAGCATCGTGATCAAAACGACACTCAGCCACGAGCCGCGCACGGTAAAGCCGAAGGCAAGCTGCGCGAAAACGACGATCGCCGCCACTTCAAGGACGAGAAATATCAAACGCGACAGCATGAACGACAGCAGATAATGCGAACGCCGCATCGGCGTCGCCGCAAACCGCTTCAGCAGTTTGCGCGACCGCGCGATCACGACCGTGAAGCCCAAACCCCATAACCCGCTGCCCATCAGGTTCATTCCGATCAAGCCCGGAACGAGAAAATCGACGTAGCGCGCGCCGGGTTCAGTGATCTGCTGTTCGTTTACCGCCGCCACATCAGCTCGGCCCTTTCCTCGTTGCAGGACGTCGTCGACGAGCAGTCGCGCCGCGCGGCTTTCAGGCCGCGTGGGATCGAACCGATATTCGAACGAATCGTTTCCCGGTTTGACGACGATCGATACCTTGCCGCTTCGCAAAGCCCGCGTCGCTTCGTCAGGGCTCACCACTATCGCCGTAATCTCAGGCGAACGAGACAAGACGTCGACGATCTCACTCGACCGCGCGTCGGTAGCGCCAGCTTCGACGGCAACCGGCGTCTTGTCCGGCGCGGTGTTGCGAAAGGCGATCCCGAGCGCAAACGTCATCAACACCGGGAAGATGAAGACCCAGAACACAGCCTCCTTCTCGCGCAAAAACTCCCGGACGCGCATCGAGGTCAGTTCAATCAACGGATGAAGCGTCTGCGTCCTGCCCGCGGCCGGCTGTTTCGAGACGCCGCTGATGACTTCGCGTTCTTCTACGAGTGTTTCCTTTACCTCAGCCATCGCGCAGCATTCTCCCTGTCAAACTGACGAAGACGTCTTCGAGCGTTGCCTGGTGCGTCGTGAGCGTAACGAGCTCTGACTGTTGCCGCTTGATTTCGGCGAGAAGCGCCGGCAAGGCGATGCCGATTTCCGCAACCGTGAGCGCAAACGTCTCGCCACGTTTGTGCAAGTCATTTACGGCCGGAAGGTTCTTCAGCGCATCTTCCGCAAGCGGATTAGTGACGCTGAATTCGATGATCTGGTCCGCGCCGAGCGACTCGATCAGATCGGCCGGCGTGCCGAGCGCGATCACTTTGCCATGGTCCATGATTGCGACGCGATCGCACAAACGCGTCGCCTCTTCCATGTAGTGCGTCGTCAGAAGAATCGTGCCGCCGCCCGCGCGAAATCGTTCCACCACGTCCCACAGCGACAGACGCGCCTGCGGATCGAGCCCCGTCGTCGGCTCGTCGAGAAACAACAGCTCGGGATCGCTTACGAGCGCGCACGCGACGGCGAGCCGCTGTTTTTGTCCGCCTGACAATTTGCCGACACGCGCATTTCGCTTCTCTTCAAGCGCGACTGTTTGAATCACTTCGTCGACGCCGTGGCCGCGCTGGTAGAAACTACGAAACAACCGCAGCGTCTCGACGACAGTCACCTTTTCCGCCAACTGCGTCTCCTGCAACTGCACGCCGATACGTTCGCGCAGCGCCCGGTCGTCGCCTGTATTCCAGCGCTGGCCGAGTAACTCGACCTCGCCTTCATCGGGGTGAGTCAAACCTTCCAATATCTCCACCGTTGTCGTCTTGCCCGCGCCGTTTGGGCCGAGCAGGCCGAAACACTCCCCAACGAACACTTCGAGATCGAGGCCGTTGACGGCGGTCACGTCCGTGAACCTCTTCACCAGTCGCGAACAGCGCAAGGCGATCCTTGGGCTCGGGGACGCAACAACAGGCGGCGCCTGTAATATTTGTGCTGACATAAGCGTTAACTCTTAAGTTGAAATTTAGGCGGAGAAGTATGACCCGTTTACCGAGATTGCGACAAGGCGGGAAATGTAAACCGAACCTCGCCAAAGGGATTACCGTACTCTGCTGCGTTCAGGCTAGAATTCATTATCAGTTGAGGGTTTATGTATTGTCCTAATTGCGGTCAGCAACAAGTCTCCGATGAGATGAGGTTCTGCTCACGTTGCGGCCTTGCGCTGAGTGGGTTGGCGGAGTGGCTCGCCGGCGGTGCGCTCGCGGTGACGCAGAAAGAAGAGACTAAGGCAGCGACGCTGTCGCCGCGGCGCAAGAGCATCCGGCGGGCGGGAAAATTGATGTTCTTCAGCGGCGTGATCTTTCCGATTTTCCTGTTGATCAGCCTTGCAGCAGACGAGCCGGGGCCGCTGGTGATTCCCTTCCTGCTGTTCTTTATTTCGCTGGCCTGGATGCTTTATGCGCGCCTCTTCAGCGACAACACTGTTCCGCGCTCCGCTCAAACCACAACTCTGGGTGCAGCGCCGGCGCGCACTCCCTTACCTCCGGCAACCACCCCTCCGATCTCGGACCTCGGCCGCCGAACGCGAACGAACGAACTGGCCCAGCCGCCGAGCGTCACCGAGCACACCACCAAGCTGTTGGATCACGAGTGAGCGGTCTGTCCGATGATATTCACGGCACGACCGGCGAGCAGAGCGATAATCAGCAGCGAAATCAAAGCCTGAATCATCATCAGTGCCTTGGCCCAGCGTGACAGGACAGGAACGTCCGTCGGCGAGAACGCGGTGCTGGTATTGAATGCCAGGAAGAGGTAGTCGATAAAGTTGGGGTGCCAGTCTTCCTCGCCCGCCGCACTCTTGGCCTCCGGGTGCATGGTCATCTGTGGAAATAAGAACGCTCCGTCAGTGTGTCCGGGCGTCTTCGCGCGTTGGTGTGGGCCACCTGCATCCAAGCGCCAGTACCACGAGGCGGATACCAAAATGTTCGACAGCCACAGGACACCGGCTGAACGCAACAGCCGTAGCGGCGGCACCTTTTGTTGTGCGATCTCAACAATGAGCAAGACAAGCGAAAAGATCATCGCCGCCGTTACCACCGTGTTAAGAATGTAACCCAACCGCTGATTGAGCGAAGGATTGCCACGGTGATGCGTTATCATGATCGGCACGAGCAGCCCGACGACGATCACGCCAAGAAGCCAATGCGGCAGGCCGCCCAGCAGGTTCGATGGCAATACCGCATATAAGCCGGCAACAGCAACCATCGCCGCGAATGGCGGCCAGAGCGGTTCCGCTAGCGGATTGTTGTTGCGGGTGGGTTCTATTACTTCGGCTGTGTTCATCGCGCTCCAATGAATGTAGACCAATAGACTACAATTGCACGGCTCGCGACACCAGGACAATCGTCGAGGTCTAAAGCCATTGCGAACGCCAACAGCAAAGCAATGCCGATTTTGCGGGCGAGCGTGGCATACGGAGGAAAACTCAGCAGACTAAAACCGGATGACCCCAAATAACACCCAGGAAAACGTCGAACTAAGACTCCGAACGATGCGCACGCTTTGGATGGGAATGATCTTGAGCATCCTCGGTTACTTCGTGCTCACGCTATTCGCCGGACGATCGGAAGACCTCGAGCCGAACCCGACGCTGTCGCTGATACTGCTCGCCGTCGCCGCATCCGCAGCGCTGGTCTCCTTTCCTCTCAAATCCAAATTATTGAACCGCGCGATCGAACAAAAGCAGGTTCCGATGGTCCAACAGGCTTGCATCGTGGCGTGGGCGATAACGGAGGTCGGCGGTTTGTTGGGAGTGCTCGATTTCTTCATGACCGGCAATCGTTACTACTACCTTCTCTTCATGATCGCAGCATTAGGACAGTTGCTTCACTTTCCCCGGCGCGAACATGTGTTGAACGCATGGGCCAAGAGCCCGATCTTCTAACCCGATCAGAAGAACTAAGCCTTGTACGCTCGTCCGGCGAGACTCGCTACCACTGTCACTAACTCAGCCGAATCAACCGGCTTCGGAAGGTGAAACTGGAACCCGGAACGCAGCACGCGCATGCGATCTTCCGCTCTTGCATACGCCGTCAGCGCAGCGGCTGGAATCTCACCACCTCGTTCCGGCGGCAGTTCGCGAACCTTTGCGATCAGCGAATACCCATCCTCGTCAGGCATGCCGAGGTCGCTGATGAGCACGTCCGGTTTGTGTTGTTCGAGCGCGATCAGGGCCTCGGCAACGGAAGGGCTGGTTATTACTTCAGAGCCGCACTCCTTCAGCACCTCACGGATCAACTCGCGCGTGTCTGCCTCATCGTCGACGACCAGCACCTTCAGTCCCTGAAGTGAAGGCAGTCCCTCGAATGAAAGTACTTCATCGCTCTGAGTCGGATGAACGGCCTCCGCTTCGTTCTGATTACTGATCACGCCGACAAACGGCAAACTGATCGTAAACGTCGCGCCCTTTCCTTCTCCTTCACTGTGCACACTGACCGTGCCGCCGTGAAGATCGACGAGTTGATGAACGATCGAAAGCCCTAATCCGAGGCCGCCGTGTATTCGCGTAGTGCTCGCATCCGCCTGGCGAAAACGATCGAAAACGTAAGGCAAAAACTCTTTACTGATGCCGACACCCGTATCACTCACCACGACCTCGACGTGTGAATCCACGCGCTGGACCTTGACTTGTATGCGGCCGCCTTTCGGCGTGAACTTCACCGCGTTCGTTAACAGGTTCCACACGATCTGCTGGAGCCGATCGGCGTCTCCCGAGATTGGGCCAGCCGCGGGATCAAACATCGTCTGTAGTCGAATGCCTTTCGCCTCGGCGCCCGGCCGGATCGAATCCACGGCCGCATTGACGATGGAAATCAGATCGACTGTTCGCACGTCCAGCCGTAGCTTGCCGGAAATTATGCGCGACACGTCGAGGAGATCGGCCACCAACTGGCTTTGCGACTTCGCATTCCGGTAGATCGTTTCCACGGCCCGTTCGACATTTGCGGGAGTCAGGTTGCCGACGCGCATCATGTGCGCCCAGCCCATGATCGCATTCAACGGATTGCGCAACTCGTGTGAGATCGTCGCGAGAAACTCGTCCTTCAATCGGTTCGCACGCTCGGCCTCGTTGCGGGCCAATCTCTCGTTCGATAAGAGCCGCGATCGATCTTCGAGTTGGGCTTGCAACTCGGCTTCACGCGCCACGCGTTCCGTCACGTCGTCGATGATCGTCAGTGTGCCGATCACTGTGCCCTCGTGAGTCAGCGGCGAGATTCGAACCGCTTGTTGCATCTGCGTGCAACCGTGCTCGCTCGAGACGGCGGGCATCGCGATCAAGTAACCGTGCAGCGCCTGCGACAACACTCGCACCTGGCCTTCAAGCGCCCATTTGTAATGCCGGTCGAGTCGCCGTTGCGTCAGTTCCGGAAAGAGGTCGAGAAGATTTTTTCCAATCACCTCGTTCGCGCGCTTGCCGGTGTGCTCCTCCATCCAATTGTTCCACTCGACGACGTTCAGTTCGCTGTCAGTCGTGATAATTCCCTGCGCCGCGAGGTCGTGCATCCAGTGCAAGACCGCCGCGTTGAGCAACGTTTCCTTCGGACTTGGTTTGGCCTGCGAGCTCATGTGCCCTGCTGTGCCTCCCAGACGTCAACTTCCTGAATCAGCCGATCGAGCGAATCGACACTCAACACAATCACCAAAAATCCTTTTACTGAACTGTGGCGAATCTGAAAGGCCGTGTATACCACCAGCGCGTAATGCATCTCGGTCTTGTCACTCGTCGTAGACGCGATCAACTCGTCAAGCGTCTCGAGATGCAGGCGCGGCACTGAGAACGTGACGTGAACGTTCAGCAGATTGCCGAACATTCCGAGACACGCGTTCAGAAGGATGTTGCCCACCTCGGTCAACACTTCCCGCGCTGACTCGTCGAGATAAGGAGACTGCGAGTGGCCATCCGTGAGCAAGTCCGTAAGATGAACGGCGCCGTCGTAGTTCAACAGCAACAGCGCATCACCAGCCACAGGCCCGGAAAAAACCTGATGAATAGAAGCGACGTCTCCGGGAACGAATTTCGCCAGCGCCGGCCGCAACTCTTCAGTTCGATAGACGGCGACCTCGGGCGGGTTGAGCATCACGCGATGGCCCGTCAGCTCCGAAAGCGCAGCTCCCGTGCGCGCGAAGGCTATGTTGATGAGTTCTGAGAGAGCGTCGCTCTGTCGCTCAGTTAGTTTCACTGTTGGCTCCTTCAGCGAGAGCGGCCTCGACCGACGCGATCACTTGTTCGGGCAGGAATGGTTTATTCATAAAACCGAGCGCACCCGCTTCATCAACCATCTTGCGCGTCGAGCTCTGAATATCAGCACTGGCTATTACGACCATTGCCTTCGGGTCCATCTCACGTAATTTTACGAGCACGTCGAGTCCGTACATTCCTTTCATCACTAGATCCAGCAACACGAGATTCGGCTTTTCCAGGAAGTAGACCTCCAGCGCCGTCATTCCGTCGTCAGCTTCCACTACCTCGTAACTCGCGGATTCGAGGATGCGCCGCAGTGTCCGCCGTGAAAGAGCTGAATCGTCGACGATCAGAATCTTTGGGCTCATACGACCTCCATGATGCCGCGGGCCATCTGCTCCAAAGCGAGACTCTTGTCACTCAACCCCGCTTCCTTCACCACCGATGGCATACCGTACACGACGCAACTGCTCTCAGCTTCGGTGAACACAAGCCCGCCCTGCGCTTTGATCCACGCCGCGCCCTGCTTCCCGTCCGATCCCATTCCCGTCATCACTACACCCAACAGCCGGCTGCCGTAGACTTCCGCTGCTGATTGAAAGAGCACGTCAACCGCCGGCTTGTGTAGCGTGTTGAAGGGCCGCGCGTCGAGGTGTACGACGACGGTGCCGTTCGCCTGTCGTTTGAGCGACAGATGCCGGCCCGCAGGCGCAAGAAAGACGCGCCCGCGTTTGACCTCATCTCCTTCCGCCGCCTCGCGTACTTCAAGCTTGGACAGTTCATTCAACTTCGCGGCGTACATCTCGGTGTAGCCGACCGGCATGTGCATCACCATCAAGACCGGGACCGCAAACTCCTCCGGCAACTGCGGTATCAATCGTTTCAGTGCCTGTGGACCACCCGTCGAAATGCCGATCACGACTGCGTCCACTAATTTACGTCTGGAAATGCTTTCGGCAGGCTCAGGCGTTGCGGGGATCGACGGCTCTGGAGTAACAGGAATTCTGCTCAGCGCGATGTTGCCCGCTGCTTTTACCTTCTCGATCAATTCCGTGCTTACTTCAAATATCTTTTCACTGGCGAGGGCCGTCGGCTTTTGAACGAAATCGATCGCGCCCGCGTCAAGCGCCGTCAACGCAGCTTCGGCTGTCTCGTTGGCGATGCTCATGATGATGATCGGCACGGGCCGTCGCTTCATCTGTTCACGCACGAAGCCGACGCCGTCGAGCTCCGGCATGATGAGATCGCAGGTGACGACGTCCGGCTCCAGTCGTTCGACCAGATCGAGCGCTTCCAAACCGTCGCGCGCCGTTCCGACAACTTCGACGAACGGACTGCGAGACAGGATCTCCCGGACCACCTTACGCACATAGGCGGAATCGTCGATTACCACTACTCGTAAGACTCGATCCATCAATACTCCATCGTCGAAACGACTCTCGCACGCTTCAAGTAAACGAAAGCGTCGTCCACTTCAGTCAGGTTGAAATCGGTCGACAGCCTCAGTAACGATTCTGCGGCGCCGATAAATAGATAACCTGGGGGCCGGATAAACCCGGCAAACGAACGAACCACGCGCCGGATCGCATCCTCTGAAAAGTAAATGAAAACGTTGCGGCAGAAAATGAAGTCCGCTGATGCCAATGGCGCGATCTGGCGTTCGTCAATCAAGTTTGCGATGCTCCATTTGATGCGCGCATGTATGTCGTTTCTGATACGCCAGTCTGCACCTGTTTGCTCGAAATAGCGATCCCGCAGATGCAGCGGAAGGCTTCGCAGAGCACGCGGCCGGTAAACACCCTTCGCCGCACGATCGATAGCTTTGGAACTGGCATCGCTGGCCATGATCTGGATTGACGCTCGTTCAAACCAGCCTGCTTCGTTCAAGGCGATGGCAATCGTCAGCGGCTCCTCGCCGGTGGCACAGGCGGCGCTCCAAATCCGTATTGGCGATTTGCCCTGCTGAGCATGGTGCTGCGGCAATAAAGTTTGGACCAACGCGCGCACTTGATCGATCTCGCGCCAGAAGTATGTCTCCTGGACCGACAGTGCGTTCATCACGTTTTGCCACTCCGGGCGCGCCGTCTCGTCGTATTTCAGCAGGTAATAGTAGTCGAGATATGAGCTGAAACCTCGTTCGATCACAAGCGGCGAGAGTTTGTCCATCAGCAGGTCGCACTTGCCGTTATCGAAGGACATTCCGGTACGCTCGTGGATCAGATTTCGAATCAACGTGCTCGTGCCCTCGGGCAGTACCAGATTTTGTGAACGCGACGTCATTGCCTGCTTTTTTCCAGCGTAGCCTGCGCCGCACGTGCGACGTCCGGATCGTCGTCTCTCACCAGCCCGGCCGCGATTGCTGCACTCCGCCGGCCGCCTATTTGACCCAGCGAATCAAGGGCCGCAATACGAACGTGATTGAACTTCTCGCCGGCAACGACTCTTTCCAGCGCGTCGATGCTCTCCTCGGACCTGCGGCGCCCCAGAGCTCGAGCACTGAAATAGCGGACCCAGACGTCTTCATCCGCGAGTGCCTGAACCAGATGATCGACGGTCTCGGGAGCATCGACATTGCCCAGCGCCCGAGCCGCGGCCGCACGAACATTGGGCGTTTCTTCTTTAAGTGCATGGGTCAGAACGTTAAAGACCCGCTCGTCTTCAACGTAAGGCAGGTGCTCGATCACCGCCGTTCTGACTCGTTCGATCGGGTCGCTGCTGAGTTTCAACAAGTCGCTGGTCGATTCCGAATATCCGAAGTATCCGGCAATCTTCACTGCCGATTCGCGAACGTTCGGATCCGGGTCATTGAGAAGCGGAATGATACGTTTGCGCATTTGCGACGTGGCGAGCGAATTCAGCGCGCTGACTGCCGCCTGACGGGTCGAGGCGTCGTCGCTGCCGATCAAGCTGAGTAGCCCGTCGAGAGCTTGCGGATCGCCGATCTGCCCGAGTGCGTTGGCGGCGTCGATGGCAAGGTTCGCGTCATGCAGCGTGTTGACGAGCGCGGGCGTTGCTCGCGCGTCGCCAATGCGTCCGAGCGCTACTACGGCAGACCGCCTGATCTCGAGGTCTTCGGACTCCAACTGCGGAATCAAGAGGTCGAACGTCGCCGGGCCATGCTGCACCAGCGCTTCGATGATCTCGTCTCGCAGATCGTCGCGTCCCATGAATCGCGTGAGCGCGCGTTCGACACCGGAGCGCTTGAGCCACCCAAGGACCAGCGCGAGCGGGCGCAGGTTTTCTTTACCGGGCGCGTCCAGCGCTTCCAGCAGGTTCTGAACCCCGGCGGGCGAGATCTCACGGTTGGTTAAATCGGCGATGTGACGGCCTTCGCCGTATCGCTCCGCGTATCGATCGCTCAAGGCGGCCAGCGCTGCGGCAATCAGATCGGTAGGAGCGTCCGGAGTATTCAATAACGCTGTCAGCGGAGCGACAGCGTTTTCGTCGCCGAGTTGGCCCAGCAAACTGATGGCTGGTTCACGCAGGAGATCGTCTTCGAGGAGCGAAACAACTCTCGGCGCGATGCGCGGGTCACCGATCTTCGCGAGGGCGTCCAATGCGGGAAAGGCGAGGAAAAAGTCTCGCGATTCGGCGATGTCCGCGAGCTCATCTACCGCGTCTACCGCGCCGAGTTTGCCCAGTGCTTCGATCGCGTGATAGCGCACGTTCGCATCGTCGTCTTTCAATGCGTTCATGAGCGCTCCGGTAGCGCGCGCGTCGCGTTGTTCACCGAGGGCCAGCGCCGCTTGCATGCGCAGATCCGGTTCAGGGCCTTGCAGCAGTTGCAGTAGCGGAGAAAGCGTGTCGACGTCGCTGGACGCCAACACCTGAAGGGCGCTGTTCAAAAGCGAAGCATTGTGGTGGTGCTCGACGACGGAGTTTAGGAGCGCCGCGATCGCTTCAGGAGCAGCACGCCGCGACACGCCCTGGACCGCCGCGCGACGAACTCTCCAACTGTTGTCGCTCAACGCGCCGAGCAAAGGCGTTGCGTCATACGACTCGTCGGTACTGAGAGTCTCGGCCGCATTCAGCCGCGTCGACTCGTCGCCAGCCGCCAAACCTGTTGCGAGCTCGCGCTCACTTTCAAGGCGTTCCGTGACGTCCTCGATGGTGATAATGAGGCCGGCGATCGAGTCGCCGTCACGCAGCGGCGCGATGGTTGCGCGTTGCTGCATGTTCGCGAAGTGTTTGGCGGGAGTTAAGGGAGCGCAGGGAATCAGGTAATGATGAAACGCGGGCGCCAGCACTTCCACGACACCGTCTTTGACCGATCGCTGGAAGCGTTTCAGCAGACCGCGCTGCTCGAGGTCCGGCAGCAGTGCAGTCACAGTCTTGCCCAGCGCAGTTTCCTCGCTGATGCCGGTCAGCCGCGCCAGGGCCGCATCCCAAACCTGAATAACCAGATCGGTGTCTGTTGTGAAAACCCCGATTGAGGGCTGCGTGTTAGTCAAACTGTTATCGTCACTCCGAACGGTTTATCTCTTCGGGAGATTTTTTCGCACGCCGGCGCTTCGTTTTGTTGGTCGCCTGCGACTCCTGATTGCCATTGGTGACGACGAGGCCGTTCATGATCTCGCCCAGTTGGCGCGCGCGATCGGCCAGCCCCGACGTACTCGTCAACGTTGCTTTCACACGGTCGGCGTTGCGATTTGTGATCTGACGAAGATCGTTAACCGCGGCCCGAACTCTATCTGCTGCGTCGAGGTGAATGCGGTTGGAATCGGCAATACGCTGCGCATCTTTCGAAACACTCGCCACCGCGACCGTCATTTCCTGCGCGGTCCTTGACTGTTCGCGCATGGCCTTCGTCACCTGATCGGCTTGCAAGCGCATGTTCTGCGTCGCCACCGCAATCTCGGCGGACGCTGTTGACTGCTCGCCCATCGCCTTGCTGATCTCGCCGATCTGGCGCGCCAGTTGGACGGCCTCACGCGACACCTGCTGTCCGGCGACTGCCTGTTCGCCCAACGCGCGGGCAGTGGATGCCGCTCCGCGGCGCATTGATTCGACGGCTTGCGTGATCTGTTGCGCCGCGGTCGCTTGTTCGCTCGAAGCTTTGCGCACCAGCTTCGCGGCGTTACTCGTACTTTGCGCCGCCTTGATGATCTCCCTTGCAGCGCTGCCTTGCTCGTTTACTGCTTTGCTGACCTCCTTCGCCGTCTTGCGCATCTGCGCGGACGACTTGACGATCTGCTGCGTGGCTTGAGCTTGTTCTATGACCGCGTTGGAGACTTGTCTTGTCTGGGTAGCTGTGGTCTCGATGGCGGCGACTACGTGTTGACCCGCGGTCAATTGTTCCTCGGTCGCGTCGGCGATCTGGCCCACCAGTTGGGCCGTTTCCGTGATGCCGCCGAGTATCTTCTTCAGTCCGGCGGCGCCGTCCTCCGCAAGTTGTCCGCTTTCATCGGCGACGCGCATTCCCTCACTCGCCGTCGTTACCGCTTCTCTCACGACCTCCTGGAGCGACCTGATGATCATGGCGATATCAGACGTTGCCTGGGCCGATCGATCGGCGAGGTTTCTGATCTCTTCCGCGACGACGGCAAACCCCCGTCCCGCATCTCCGGCGCGAGCCGCCTCGATCGAGGCGTTCAGGGAAAGCATGTTGGTCCGTTCGGCGATGACATTGATGGTGTTGACGATGCCGCCGATCTCGTCAGAACGTTTTCCCATTTCGCGAATCACGCCGGCTGACTGCTCCATTGCCGAGCGCACGCGCAGTAGTCCCTGGATCGATTTCTGCGCGGCGGCGCCGCCTTCTTCGGCTTGTCTCGTTAGCTGGCCCGTGGCTTCCTCGGCGCGTTTCGTCAAAGCAACCACCGAATGTAACGACCGGTCCATTTGAGTGGCGCTGGCGGCGGCACTCGTCGCGGCTTCATTGATGCGTTCCGCGTTTTGCGCGACGCCCTGGACCGACCGCGCCATCTGTTCGATGGACGTCGAGACCTCTTCAACTGACGACGCGAGGCTCTCGGTCATCGCCGCGACTTCTTCGATCGACGCAGCCATTTCGTTGATTGCCGACGATGTTTCCTCCGCGGAAACTGTGAGATCGTCAGCGTTTCCTGAAAGACTCACAATGGATGCTGTTACCTGTTCCATGCTGGAGGCCGTCTCGTTTACGGATGCAGTCAGTGCATCGGTGTCGGTGCTGACGGCTTTGATGGAACCGGCAATCTCCGTCATCGCGCCGGTGACTTCTTCGGCGGACGTGGCCATGTTTTGCGTCGTGCTGTTGACGACCTCGACCGAACGCGCGTTCTGCTCTACCACCGATGAGATCTGGGCAATCGACGACGAAAGAGATTCTGCGTTTTTGCTGACCTCCTCGATCGACGCGGCACTCTCGTTGACGGACGACGCGAGCTGTTCCGTCGAAGTGGCGATCGACTCGAGTTGACTCGTCGTGTCGTCCATGGACGCACTCATCTCATCGGCAATGGCAACCGTCCTTTCGAGAACGCGCAACTGTAGTTCCGCGCCTTCCGTTACCTCATTCGCGGTTAGCGTGATTTGACTGGCGGATTCCGCAACCTGCACCGCTTGCCGGCGAACCAATCCAATGTCTCTCGCGAGGTTGTTGGCGGACGTTTCGAGTACCTGGGCCATAGTCGTATCTCTCCGATCAGGTTTGTTCCACTGCTGCTTCGGGTGTGTATTCCAAATCAAGCACCGCATCTAAATTCAAGATCAAGATCATGCGCTCGCCGATCGAGGCGATGCCTTCAAGGTAACGACCGCTTAGTCCCGTAAGCGCTTCGGGCGGCGGCTCAATCGCGTCCGCCGGGATTTTTATAAACTCGCGGGCCGTGTCGACGACGAGACCGACGACCCTGTTTCCGGTGTTAATCACTACCAACCGAGAACGAAGATCATGTTGAATTCTCTCGAAGCCGAAACGAGTACGGAGATTCATCGCCGGAATGACCTGCCCGCGGACCAGCGCGACTCCTTCGACGGCGGGATGAGCATTCGGCACCGTCGCGACGTCTTCGATCATCTCGATCTGCTGCACGAAGCTGCTGCGAACGCCGTACGTCGTTCCCGCTAGTTCGAAAAGTATGAATGGTTCCATCTGTGTCTTCCGTGTTTAGTGACGTGACTTCAAAGCGAACTGCCGCAGCGCGCCGATATCCAGAATCAACACCACTCGCTGATCGCCGAGTTCGGTCGCACCGGCGATTCCCTTTGTTTGCGCGAGCGGATCCTTGATGGCCCGCACGACGATCTCTCGTTGTCCGAGTATGCGATCGACTGCAAGGCCCACGGCATTCGAATCCTCGCCGATCACCAGCACGTGGAAGGCAGCACCGCGTTGGGAATCCATTTCAAAGACGCGGGCCAGGCGAAGCAACGGAAGCGGTCTTCCGCGATAAGAGATAATCTCGTTGTTCTCCAACATCTTCGTCGAAGCCGACTCAACCTCCAGGACTTCGCGCACCGCTGATTGCGGCACGGCAAACCTTTGGCCGTTTACGCTGACGATCAACGCCTCTGCAATCGCGAGTGTCAAAGGCAGCTCGATCGTGAAAGCGGTGCCTTCGCCCACTTTCGTCGTCATCGACAAATGGCCGCCGAGATCTTCGAGCGCCCGTTTGACGACGTCCATGCCCACGCCGCGGCCGCTCTCGCGATCCGCCTGGTCGCGTGTTGAAAACCCGGGCGAACAGATCAGATCCAACAACGCGTTATCGTTCACGGCGGCGTCGCCGTAACTCAGCCCTTTCGCTTTCGCACGTTCGAGGACGACATTGCGATCGATGCCGCGCCCATCGTCCGCGATCTTGATAATTATCTTCTCGCCGGCGGTCATCGCGCTTAGCGACAACAACCCTTCACTTCGCTTGCCTTGTGCTTCACGTTCGGCAACGCGCTCGAACCCATGACTGACGGCATTGCGCACCAGGTGCATGAGCGGATCCATAATCCGTTCGACCAGGTACTTGTCGATCTCAGTCTGCCCGCCGCTGAGTTGCACAATGATCTTCTTCCCGCTCTCACGCGCAAGGTCTCGCACCACGAACGTCATGCGCTCGAACGTCTCGCCGATCTGGACCAGGCGCACGCGCATGACGCTCTCACGCAAGTGCTTCAACTGCCGGCTGATGTTCTGACTCGTTTCCTGTAGCGGCCGCCAGACTGTGGCCGGCGTCGCACGCTTCAGTTCCGCCAGTTGGTCTTCGAGACGCGTGCGGCTGATCACCAGCTCACCGATGATCCGCAGCAAGTCGTCGAGCCGATCCAGATCGACGCGTACCACGCTCGCGGGAGCGATCGTCGGAACAACCTGTGCTTCCCGCGTTCGCGTTGCGGGCTCGACCGGAGCCGGCTTGAACGTCAGACCATCGGCTTTCAGACTCGCAAGCGCCGTTTCGTCCGCCCCCGTCGCGACGATGAACTCAAACGCAATCTCTCCAGCGCCTTTGACAACTGGCTTCGCCTGCGTCAACTGTCCAAGCTCCTGGAGCCGTGCGCGCACGCTGTTTACGTTAACGCCGCGTTCCGCCAGCTCCGCGGTCGGCGTGAACTCGACCAGCCAACGCGTGATCGAAACATCACTCTCGGGCGTTTCCGGCGTTTGCGGCGCAGACGACACGGGAGCAGATGACACGGTTTGCAGTCTGTCAGCAACTTCATCGACCGACGGAATCGGCTGGTCCTGCCGGCGCGCGTTGATCACCGCTTGCAGCGATGAAACACCGGCCGCGAGTGCTTCAAACCCGGGCTCGCTCAACACCAGAGTTCCCTCACGCAATTCGCGCAGGTAACTTTCGAGATGGTGGGCGAGTTGTTCCGCCGCCGTCAGGCCGACCATTCCCGAGATTCCCTTCAGCGTGTGAAAACTGCGAAAGAGACCGTCGAGTAGCGGGCGATCGATTGCGGCCGCGCCTATATCATCTTCGAGCAACACGAGCGCGCGGCGAATCGATACCAGGTGTTCGTCACACTCAGCGTAATAATCGTCGAGAAACTGATCGAAAAACTCACCGCTGTTGTCGGGGTTCGTTTTATCCATCAACTCACTTTCAGCAATGACCCGACGACGTCGGCCAACTGCCGCGGATCGAAAGGCTTCGTGAGGTAACGATTGGCGCCGGCATCGAGCGCCTGGGTACGGCTGGCTTCCTCACCTTTCGTCGTCAGGACGACGATAGGAATGTTTCGATAGGCGTGATGGCTCCTCACGAAGTCGATCACTTCCATGCCGTGCATGTCCGGCATATTGAGATCCAGCACCATCAGGTCGACCGGTTCAATTGCCAGCCGTTCGATGGCCTCGAGACCACTTCCCGCCTGCGTAGACTTCACTCGTCGCAGCGAGCCGAGCGAGGTAATCACCATGCGTCGCATGGTGGGCGAGTCGTCAACCACCAAAATGTTGTTCATCTTGAGTTCGTCCGACACTTCCGAAGAGACACTTCAATCACAGATTTGGCCAGATCCGGGGGAAGCGCATTGGCAAATCCAGAGAAGGTATTTGACTCGGGGGACGCTTATTGTACGGGAAACTGCGAAAATCGCCAAAACCCATCGATGATCTTGTAGACGGTGAAATTGATTGAAGTTTTGATCTTTGCCCCGCGCCCGTGGTGGGTGAGGAAAACTGAGAGGCCGGATTGCCCAGAGTCGGGCCTTTTGGTTTTATCCTATCGAGGATACGATCAAAACAAACAAAGCAAAGAGAAGAATGCCTATTACGGCCATTACGATAAACACGCGGATGAATTTGCCCATATCGTTCCTATTATCATGGACATTTTCACCTGTGCGTCTTCCCGCAGCCATCATCCGTGGGTGTTGTTGTGTATGCACCTTAAGCATAAGCTTTCTCGTTCGATTAACGGCGTCTGACGCCGCCTGATTCCTCAGTCTGGCCGCGTCCTCATATGCTCTTTGGCGCATTCTTTGTTGTTGGTTATCCATGGTATCTCCTGCTATGTATGTTGAAATACAACAAGACGTTACAAGGAGCCGTATGACTCTTTCGTTCACCACAACTTGCCGGTTTATCCAGGCGCATTAGGACGCTACCGTTTATTTGGGTCGTTGCGGGAATAAAAACCGGACGGATGAGGTATTCAGAGTAGCCGCCTATCTGACCCGGCGGTATCTCTAGAAGACACAACTTAGCATTCGAGGACACGCGGAGGTTCTAAGGTGAGCTGCCATAGAGCGCGAGAACTCATCGATCCATTCATTGACGGCGAGTTGGACAGACGGCGGACGGGTGCATTTCGCCGGCACCTCGATCAGTGTGAAGGCTGCAACCTCGCTTACAACAATCAACTTACCTTACGTTCAGGTCTCAAAGGCAAGTCGCTTTACTATCGTCCGACAAACGATTTGCGGCGACGCATCCGCGAGTCATTGCGTCATTCTTTAAAGCACACTCTCGACTCTGTTGTAGGCACGCTGTTCTGACCTTCCACAAGGATTTTGACGAGACGCTTGCGTGCGCGAGCCAGACGCGACATCACGGTGCCGCTGGGGATCTGAATCACTTCCGCGATCTGCTTGTACGACAACTCCTCAAACTCTCTTAACACGATGACTTCGAGAAACTCCTTAGGCAACAGACGCAGCGCGCTCCGCAATAACTGTCGATCGCTTTCCCGCAGGAGGAGCGTCTCCGGATCGTCAGTGTCGTCGGCAGCCGGCTCTTTCTCGTCCTCGAGAGGGACTGTCTCTTCGGGGAGTCGATTGTGTTTTCGCCACGTGTAATACGTGTTGCGAACGATTGCCAACAACCATGGTCGGGCGTCGCCGCCTTTGAATGTGCCGAAGTGCCGGAGCGCGCGCAGGAACGCTTCCTGAACGACGTCTTCGGCATCTCTGTCGTTGCGGGTGAGCCAACGAGCGAGATTGTAGGCTGCGTCGAGATGCGGCAGGACAGTTTCCTCAAAAACTGGAACTAAGGCTTGCATTGGGGATCTCCATTGCTGGTCTAGCCCTCGCTACCGTTGCACTTCTTGATCTGCTCAACCACAAACAGTGGAGCGTTTATCGGATCGACACCGCGACCCATAAGGCTCTTCAGCAGCGCGATACCCTCGCAGTCGATAAAAGAGATGTTCTTCAAATCGATGGTGAGATTCATTCCATCACCCAGTGCGGACTCAGCCGACTCTTTCAGTAATCCCACCCACTGACCTGCAACGCGGCCGTCTAAACGCAACGTAATTTCCTGCCTGGACAGAACGGCCCTGGTGATCTTCAACATGCGAGTTTTTCTCTGGAACGTCTTTCTCTCGAAGTGCATAGGCAAGGTCTGCCCCGACGGGCCGAAGCAGACCCTGCCGGAGCGTCAGTTTGACGGAAGTTTACGGGGTTCGCCGTAGATGAAGTCGTCCATCATGACGACGTCGTTTGCAGGTTCATCGTTCGGGCCGGGAGCGACGTCGCCTGCGATGATTCGCACGCTCGCGATCCGCGCGTCGTTGAACTTGATCCCGAGAAAAGAGAAACCGCCGTTGCCCGGCGACGCCGGCGCAAAACTGCTGTACAGCAGCCGGCCATCAGCGCCGAAATACTGGACCAGCGTGCTCGAGCCGCGGTTTCCTCGTTTCGCTCCCGGACCACTGCCATCGGGCTGATCGACGTCAGTAAAGACCACGCCGAAGCCGGTAACGACTGCGCGTTCATTTCCATTCGAGCCGGCAGTGAAAAAGAACGTGTCGGTGATATTGCTGCCGACGGGAGTAAACAGCCGAGCGTTACTGAATGCCTTGAATTCGGTGGCGTAACCAGGGTTGGCGAATAGTTGTGCCAGGCCGCCTCCCTGCCCACCTGACGGTGGCGCTTGCGACAGTCCGATTCCCGGTGTAGTGAACTGCGCGCCACGATTATTCAGAAAGGTGTTGAATGGGTTTACCGGAGGCGTAGTGGCGTCAGTGAGAGGGTTTCCATCCCAATTGATTTCACGCCGGCCGCCAGTCAAAACCTCCTGAGCAACATTGCCGTTCGGAGCTCCCAGCGCGTTGCGATACGCAGTGACAGTGGCTTCAATGGAAGCGATCGTTGGTCCAGCGGCTTGAAAAACCGTTGGTGCGACAAAGTCGGCGCCGGTATTGCCGCCGAGCGTAACTGACTCCTGGGCCTCGACATGTACGGCCAGGATCATGAGTATGACGACGAGGCCAACGCCTGCCATCGAAACGTAACTCTCTAACTTCATCCTTAATTCTCCTTATGCATAGACGCAATTTCGTATAAGAATCTCTCGTGCAAAGAACCAACGGGTCGCCGCGTGGACCAGTGCAGACCCCGTGCCGCGGCAGCCGACACTCACGGTTGTTTCGGGTGACCAGGTGAAAGTGTTGATGTAGAGGGAGTTGCGGAGACGACGCGCAAGCTGTGACGCAAGCTATCCTGGACCAACTACCATATTTGGGGGGCTTGCAATTCGCCGCTGGACGCGACTACGAAATGCGGTGGGTGCTTCTTTTAATGCCGAGTTTTTCCATGCGATGGCGTAGCGTGTTCGGATGCAAGCCCAACGTTCTGGCTGCCCCGCTCGCGCCCTCGATGACGCCGTGAGTTTGCTGCAACACAGCCATGATGTGCTCTCGCTCGACCTCCTGCAAGGTCTTCAACTGAGATTGATCGGCTTGAAGCACCGTGTGAGCGGTTTCAGTTACGGGCATAACCAACGCCGCTGAAACGTTGCTGAGGTCGCTTTCCAACTCGAGTATCGGACCGTTGCACAGTATCAGCGCGCGCTCGATCACATTTTGCAGCTCTCGAATGTTCCCGGGCCATGAGTAATTTATGAGCCGTTCTTTCGCACTGGCAGAAATGCCTTCGATTCTCTTGCCCAGATTTCGCGCGTACCGCGAAAGAAAGAACATCGCCAACTGTGGAATATCGGCACGTCGCTCGCGCAGCGGCGGCACCTCGAGCGGAAAGACGTTCAAACGATAATAGAGGTCCGATCGAAACGTACCGTCTTTGATCGATTCCTGGAGATTACGGTTCGTGGCACAGATGATCCGCACGTCGACGCGGATCGATTTGTTACTGCCCACCGGCTCGAACTCGCGCTCCTGCAAAACTCGCAGGAGTTTGACCTGGGTGTCCAAAGGAAGCTCGCCGACTTCATCGAGAAAAATCGTGCCGCCGTCGGCGAGCTCGAACCGGCCGATGCGTCGTTCGAAAGCGCCGGTGAACGCGCCTTTCACGTGGCCGAACAGCTCACTCTCCACCAGACCCGCGGAAATCGCGCTACAGTTCACCTTCACCAGCGGACGATCCTTGCGATTGCTGCGATCGTGAATGGCGCGCGCGATTAACTCTTTGCCCGTCCCTGTCTCTCCGTAAATGAGTACGCTCGAATCTGTCGGCGCGACCTGGTCCACTTTCCGCAGTAGCTTGAGCAGGGCCGGACTGCTGCCGACTATCTCTTCGAAGTTGTGTACCGTGCGAATCTCTTCCTGCAAGTACACAATCTCCTTTTCGAGCCTTCCCTTCAACGCTTTGATCTCTTCGTACGACTGCATGTTTGCGATAGCGATCGCGATCTGATTGGCTACTTCGCGCAGCAGCTCCGCATCGGCCTGGTTGTATCGATCCCTTGACTTACTCCAAAGAGTGAAAGTGCCGATACTCTTTCCCATCGCCACCAGCGGCACAACGCAATACGACTGAATGCCTTCCTGGACCAGTCGATGCTCGCCGATCGTGCGCGGTTGCTCCAGGTCGCCGCGAGTTACCACTTCCTGATGTTCGAGCACCGACGCCGAGATCTGACTCTCCTGTAGCTGGTACTCTTTTCCAACGCGGAAAAACTCGGATTCACGATCGCTGTCCATCGAGACAAGCTTCAGCGTCTTCGATTCGGATTGGTAAAGAAGGAAAGCAGCTCGATCGAACGCCACTACACCGCGAATCGCTTCGTAGACGGACGCGAACAGCGCCTCCTGCGTGAGATTGTGGATGATCGCGTTATTGATCTCGAGCACCGTACACTTGCGGTCTTCGCTCTTTCGCCGCTCATCCTCGGCGCGACGGCGTTCGCTGATATCAAAAAACGTGACCACGGCGCCGACCGTCTTCCCGTCTCTCTGAAGCGGATGAGACCAATATTCAACCGGGAAACTGCTCCCGTCTTTTCGCCAGAAAACCTCGTCGTCCACATGAACGCCGCGGTTGTCGAGCATGCCTATATATATAGGACACTCTTCGATCGGAAACGGCGTGCCGTCTACACGAGTGTGATGCTCGAGCCCGTGCATGTTCTGGCCAAGCAAGTCGTATGGCTCGTCATATCCGAGTAAGCGAACTGCGGCCGGATTACAGAAGAGACACGTTCCCTGAGAATCGCATCCGAAGATGCCCTCGGCGGCGGAGTTGAGGACCAGGCGCACGCGTTCCTCGCTCACCTGAAGCGCTTCTTCCGCGCGTTTACGTTCGGTGATGTCTTCGGAAAGAGCGAGCACGGAGATCGGTGCGTTTTCCGGGCCGCGCACGATGGAGACGTTGTTTCTCACCCAGATCAGAGTGCCGTCTTTACGCCAGTACTGCTTTTCGATTTGAAACTGGTCGCGTTTGCCTTCGACGAGCTCTTTGAAGAGCGTCCAGTTCTCTTCGCGGTAGTCCTCGTGAGTGATCTCGAGAAACGTCATTCCCTCGAATTCGCTCTCCGAGTAACCGAGCATCTTCTGTAACGTGGCATTGGTCGCGAGCAGGCGCCCGTTTGCATCGGCAAGCGCGACTCCGATGGCGGAATTATTGAACACAGATCGCCATCGCAAAGCCGCGGTTCTCTCTCGCTGAGTAACGTCTTCCGAACGAGAAGGGGTTTCGTTGGTGCCGGCAGATGGTCCAGGCTGGCGCATACTACTCGTGGAACAGATTATAACGGTGGAAGGAGTTTGTTTCACGCCGGGTTGGAAGTCAAGAGACCCGCGGCAAGGGTAGTGACCTCATTTGAAATTCTCTTTCATCCGTGTTCGCTATGAGCGCTGCGTTAGCTGATGTTAGGGAGACAGCAGGAACACGGATTAACAAACGATACTTTTGAAGGCAGTCGCGATTACGTTTTCGTTAATCGTTCTGTCAGGTAAGCGCACCGTTTGCTGGTACTACTTCCCCCGCAGCGTAGCAACGGTGCGCTTACCTTTGAGGCTGGTTGCGACCCGCCGTACCAGCCTCCGACATCCCGCCCCTCACTACTCACTATACTGAGTAGGAGGCGAAATTATTCCCGGCCTCGAAAGTCGGCCGCGATAGTTACGACCTGATAGTTCACGTTCTGCGCGACTTTGTCGCCGGACGCGTTTCCCGCCAGTTGTTTGTACAGTTCGCGCTCTTTTTTGGAGACCGCGAATTGTCTTCCGGTGGTTGCGCCCGCCTGCCAGACCTGGGCCAGGAAGTACTCATCGCCATAGCGGTGAAACACCAGCGTCGCCCTCGTCATTGCCTCACGCGTGATTACTGCGTTGGACAACTGGAACCCTTTCGATCGACCGTTGCGATCCGCTATTGACAGCGTGATGTCGTCAGCGCTTTGCAACGCGCGGCCAATGGAATACAGGCCCGCGGGAAGTTTCCTGTCGCCGAACGAGAAGTCGAACGGAACATTGAACCTTGCTCTGTTTGAGAGCGATTGTGCTTGAACTGACGCCGCCGATGCTACGACCAGAAGGGCGCTCAGTAGAGTCACTCTCGTTATGTATTTTCCAAATCGGATCTTCATGCTCTCTCCTCTCACTGCGAAAAAATGGCCTAATGCCTACGCAGATCCATACCGCGAGAGAGTCGTGTTTATTC
The DNA here is from genome assembly GCA_035649995.1 of Pyrinomonadaceae bacterium. Classification (GTDB taxonomy): domain Bacteria; phylum Acidobacteriota; class Blastocatellia; order Pyrinomonadales; family Pyrinomonadaceae; genus PSRF01. Next base: position 40,853 of record DASRIM010000546.1, read on the forward strand.
CGAGCGTGTTAGTTGCTCAGGAGGGTTGCAAAAGGCGTTGCAAAATAGACGGGTAGCGAGTGAGCGCCACCCTTCTGCATGGACCAACGTGCGCGCGCGGTTAAGCCTTCGCTGCGCGCGTCTTGAGGGCCGCCTGAATCCGCGCCAGGTGATGAAAACTGTGACGCACGGCGTGGTCTTCTAGAACAAACTGGCACGTCAACACGGCGTTGCCGTATAGCGGAACTGAAGCGGCGCTATCGAGTTCGTCGTCCGTTAGAGACCTGATCGCCGCCGCGGCCGCAGCGCTGTTCGTAGCGATCAAATCGAGCGTTTCGGCTTTCGTGATCGCGTCGTACTGCTTCGCGTGGCCGGCATTCATTTGATTTATGGCGTCAGCCGTAATCGGTTCCGGCTTTCCCGCCGCGACACTGCGCGCGAACTGAATCTCGAGCGGATAGACAATCGCGACGTGATGCACGACCACGCCGACTTTCCGTCCGTCGTGCGGCAGCGGTGTTTGCCATTCTTCCGCCGTCAGGGTGTTTGCAAATGCCGCTAACGCGGCCGCGCCTTCTTCCAGTCGAGTGGCCAGGGCGTCAGTTCGTTGAGTCATACTTCACCTCGTTTGTAGTGGACTGTCTTTAAATACCGTTTCCGCGTGTCAGATATTCCCATTGCTTCAGTATCCTATATTAAGTATCTTACGGCCCCTGCATTTGAAGACCAGCCAGAGGATAAAGACGAATGATTCATCACGCGGTGTCGCTCGGCGGCTTCGTGGTCTTCGCGAGTGTTGCCTGGTTACTTTCCAGTAATCGCCGGCGAATCGCGTGGAAGACGATCGCCTGGGGTGTGGCCCTGCAACTCGTGATCGGTGTGATCATCTTTCGCTTACCTGTCTCACAGCGCATTCTACTCTGGCTCAACGACGCGGTGCTGGCCCTGCTCAATGCATCGAAGGCCGGTTCGGTGTTCCTGTTTGGACCACTTGCGGCAAGCCCCGGCGAAAGTGGCTCGGTCGGTTTCATTCTCGTGTTTCAGGTGCTTCCGGTGGTGATCTTCTTTGCGGCGTTCACGGCGATGCTCTACCACTTGCGCGTGTTGCAGGTGTTCGTGCGTCTCTTCGCCAGACTGTTTCACCGCACGATGAAGATCAGCGGCGCAGAGTCGCTCTCGAGCGCGGCTAACATCTTTGTGGGAATTGAGTCGGCTCTGGTGATCCGACCCTATCTCGAAAGAATGACACGATCGGAGTTGTTATTGATATTGACGACGGGAATGGCGACGGTCGCGTCGAGTGTGCTCGGAGTTTATGTAGCATTTTTGACGGGCGTGTTTCCGCAGATCGCCGGTCATCTGATCTCGGCATCAATACTCGCGATTCCTGCGTGCGTCGTCGTGTCGAAGCTTTTGGTTCCGGAGACTGAGACGCCGGAAACGCTCGCGGCCGTTCCTCCGGAAGACGAGTCGGGCCGTTCGCGGAACCTGATTGGGGCGATTATCGAAGGAGCGATGGATGGGCTGAAACTCGCCGCCGGGATCTCTGCACTGATCATTGCGATTCTCGGAATCGTTGCGCTGATCGACAAGATACTCGGAGTTGCCAGCTCGCGGTTCGGAATGGTCGAACCGCTTTCGTTTGTGAGAATTCTTAGCTGGTTGTTCTATCCGTTCGCATTTCTGCTTGGATTAGATACCGCGGATGTACCGATTGCGGCGCGTCTACTGGGCGAGCGAGTGATACTCACTGAAGTCTTCGCCTACAACCACCTCGCACAGGCGATCTCCGCCGGCCAGATAAACTCTCCGCGGACCGTCGTGATCCTCAGCTACGCACTCTGCGGTTTCGCACACGTCGCAGCGATGGCCATCTTCGTCGGCGGCACCGCCGCCCTCGCCCCGACGCGCCGCGACGATCTCGCAAGCCTTGGCCTACGCGCACTACTCGCCGCCACGCTGGCAACGCTCATGACCGGATGCGTGGCGGGAATCTTCAGCGGCGGCGAAGGCGTGTTGTTGATCCCATCGCAACGTTGAAATAAGAGAAGCACTCGGATAGACTACTGCCGCACTAATACTCATAAACCGCACTACCTCTCATTTGCGGTTGTTTCCGTTTCTCTATCCCGGGGAATCTAAATACAGCACAAAGGTCTTCGCCCGGCCTTCCGCAGGTAAAACCGTCAACCGATCGGAGGAAGAGATGAACACATTTCTCTTCATTTTGAAGGTGCTCCTCTATGGGTGGATACTCTCCCTCATTGAACTGATCAGGATCATCTGCGCGCGGTGCCGCCAAAATAAACGGCGCGAAGGTGAGTCAGAACGCGAGAAACGCGCCGCACGCGTTCCTTGCATACCAATTACACATGCGGCTTTTGTCCGGCCGGATCCTCTCATTTATTCGCAGCACCATTTGATTAAGCTCGGCATCGCCGTCACCTGGGACAATCCCGACATCGAGCTGTTTCTCAACGGCGTGCTCGTGTCGTCTAAGGAATTACAACCGGCGACCACCTACGAGATCAGGGCCCGTATCTGGAACAACTCTTTCACCGCGCCCGTTGTCCTCATGCCCGTACACTTCTCGTATCTAGACTTCGGCGTAGCTAACCCTAACGTTCCGATCAGTTCCACTAAGGTCGATGTCGGCGTGAAAGGTGGACCAAACCATCCGGCCTTTGCGGCCGTGCCATGGACCACGCCCGCTCAGGCAGGTGTCTACTGTATTCAGGTAAAACTCGAGCCGCCCGATGATCTCAATTGGGAAAACAATCTCGGGCAGGAAAACACCAAGGTTGGTCAATCGAACTCGCCTGTCGAGTTCACTTTCAAACTTCGCAACGACACAGACCGCGAACGTCGCTACCGTTTTGAAGTGGACACATACAGCCTTTTACTGAAGGACCCCTGCCTTGAAGAGAAAGACGAACGCGAACGGGAGCGGCTTAATCGCCTCAAGCAACAGGCTCCCGGCAACTTTCCGATTCCGGTTGATTGGACCGTCGAGATTGTTCCGGATACACCGGTACTCGCCGTAAACGATGAGATTACGATTATCGTCACAATCACCCCGCCGCAGGGGTTCGTGGGAACGAAGGATTTCAACGTCAATGCCTTTCACGATGGCGGAATGGCCGGCGGTGTTACGTTAAAAGTGGTTGGTTCTTAAGCGGAGGAGCTCATGGCCTACATTCACCACACCAGATGTGTAGACATCGCAGATTACAGCTCGATGAACGAATTCGTTAATGCCTTCCTGCAGTCGCTTTTGTCGATGGGTATCGGCGCCCTCCTCCTCATCGCAATTGGCATGCCGTGGTGCATCCCGTTCGTGCTTACAGTCGGCGGCGCGATGTGGATAATTGCGTACTGCAATTGGTGGCTTTATGGCCGTTTAATCTGTCTCGGCGGCGACCAGACGTGTATCGGCATGCTGGTCTCAGTCGAGCCGCCTGGGAACAAAACATTCCCTGACTCACTCGATACTGATTTCAGTATCAACCTTCTGCTTGCGACCAACCCGCCGAAGGTCGACCAGGCGACGGCCGAGGTAAGTATTCCCTACGGATTCCTCATGAAAGAACAAGCAGCTACTATCGTTTTGCCCTTTGACGGTTATAGGGCAACCGACCTCACCGGGAAGAAGTCTGCGGTCTTGCACGCCGAGTTCGAGGGCAGTGGCGTAAAGATCATGCTGGATGGGGCTCAGATCGGTCTTTGGTTGGCAGTCGCCTCGGTGGCGATGTGTGTCGCCATTCCGCTACCATGGGGCCCAATCGTCGCGGGTATCCTGGCATTGCTTGCCTGGCTTGCGATGTTATTAGGGTTAGTCATGGGACTCAATGACGAAGGCAATCCTGCCGACGTCGATCCTTCGCTTGCCACACTCCATACAAATGATCCGCAGACTGGTGAAGGAGCAGACCTGCTGGGTGTAACGGGCACGTGGGTTTACGACACGGCGCATGAAGGATGGAACGAGATTCATCCCATCAAACTGTGCGAGAAAATCGGCACCTGGCAAGGCAATTGGCCCCCCGACATCGACGAAATAATCGAGCACTGGGATACAGCCGTTAAAGACGCGACTTCACCGCAGACACAGCTCGAGCAAACGAATCCTCAGCAGGACTGGGTTGTGCATCCGGACGTCGACGGCTGTGGACCTCTTGGCTGACTTTGCCACTCGAACAACTAAGACACCTCACAAGTCGAACGTAGGATCTTGATCCCGGCAAGATCCGCATCGGCTAATAATCTATAATGCCTGTGTCCGACACGTTCACTTATTTCGCGATCCATTCAAAAATATGAACCGTCAAACCATCCCGCTTCTTGTTTTGATCCTTGGTCTAACATCAATATCAACCAACGCGCAGAACTGGCCCTCGTTTCGCGGCGTGAATGCGTCGGGAGTCGCCGAAGGTACGAATCCTCCCGTCAACTGGGACGTCGAGAAGGCGCAGAATGTGCTCTGGAAGACTCCGATTCCAGGTCTGTCACACTCGAGCCCGATCGTGTGGGGCGACCACGTTTACGTAATCACCGCGATCAGCAGCGATTCGAAAGCGAGCTTCCAGGCGAAAGACCGCGGTATCGGTCTCGCAACTGACGACGCCAAACACACCTGGATGATTTACGCCATCGATAAACGAACGGGAAAAGTCGCATGGTCCAACAAGGCTTACGAAGGCGTCCCGCGCGCGAAGCGTCACGTTAAAGCGACGCAAGCCAACTCCACTCCGGCAACTGACGGCCGCTACGTTGTCGCAATCTTCGGCTCCGAAGGTCTTGCTTGTTACGACACAAACGGAAAGTTGCTGTGGAAGCAGGATCTCGGCGTTCTGAATCCCGGGCTCTGGGACGATAAGACCTCCTCGTGGGGACACTCCAGCAGCCCCGTGATCTATCGTGACCTCGTGATCGTTCAAGCGGACGGCCACAGCCAGTCGTTCATTGCCGCGTTCAACTTGAAAGACGGCAAACAAGCGTGGCGCGTCGAGCGCAACGAGATCACGTCATGGGCCACACCAGCGATCTACCAGGGCAAGGATCGCGCGGAAATCATCGCCAACGGCGGACGCTATATTCGCGGCTACGATCCGCTAACAGGCAAAGAGCTGTGGCGCTTTTCGGATAACGACACGCAAGTGAAGATGCAGGCGCCGCTGATCGCGCACGATCTCATTTACATCACTGGCGGATATCCACCGGGACGCGCGATGTACGCGTTTCGTCCCGGCGCCGTTGGCGACGTCTCGCTCAAATCCGGCGAAGAGAAGAACGCGTTTCTGGCGTGGAGCACGAGCAAAGGAAGTCCTTATACGCCGACGCCGATCGTCTACGGCGATCTGTTTTACGTTCTTGCTGACAATGGCGTGTTGAGCACTTACGACGCGAAGACGGGCGCGCTCGTCTATCAGCAGAGACTGCCGAGCTCGTTCAGTGCGTCGCCCGTCGCTGCTGATGGCAGACTATATCTGGCAAGCGAAGACGGCGATGTTTTTGTCGTGAAGGCCGGCAGACAATACGAGTTGCTGTCGAGAAATGTAATGGGCCAACCGCTGATGGCCACGCCGGCGCTCTCGCAAGGCATGCTGATCGTGCGCGGAGAAAACGCCATTTACGCGCTCGGCGAACGCAAGTCGGCGAGGAACAGAAGCCGCCATGATTGAGCGCGCGCAGGAACATTCGACGCTGGTTGCTTCACTTTCGAGATCTATCGCGACGGGCGCGATCGGTTTCGGCTTGATCAGTCTCGGCGTATTTGCGACGGTCGCATTCGGCGAACGCGCGATGTACAAGACGTTCGGTTTGTTTGGCGCGTACCTAACGTGGACCGTGCTGTTCATCCTGCTGAGCGGCGCCGTTTTCGGGCAACTCGCGGCCGTTCGGTGGCGACTGCCCAGTTTCTACCTGCTGTTTGGGCTCGCGTTCTTCGGCTACGCCGCCGGTTGGATGGTTGCTTACTTCACGCTGCGAAACACGGCCGGTGAATTAGCCGGTTCCTTTATCGGGTCGATCTTGATGGCTGTCGTGTTTGCCGGCGGGTTTAACTCGCTACGATCGACTCTAAAACTTTCCGCGGTGCTCTTCGTATCAAACTGTCTCGGATACTTTTTGGGATCTGCGTTGAACCACTCGTTCGGGGGTCGCCTGGGAATGTTGTTGTGGGGAATCGCGTACGGTTTGTTTTTCGGCGCCGGAATCGGAGCGGCGCTGCAACTCGTTCAGGTGGATGGCGTTCGGACGGATAGCGTTCAGACCGAGAGAAAGTCACGCACGGCATGAGCTCGGGAGAGTTTTTAACACGCAGCACGATCTGGATCTCGATATTGAGTTACGCCGTCGGGTGCGTCGTGTTTGCTATGGCGTCGAGACAGACGCAGCTCGACAGGTGGGTCCGGTTGGCATGGACCATCGGGTGCGCGGCGCTTATCCTGCACTTTATTTGTGCGTTCCAGTTTTTTCACTCGTGGAGTCATGAATCGGCATACGTCGACACGGCGCGCCAGACCGCGGCGGTGTTTCGCATCAACTGGGGCGGCGGTCTTTTCATAAACTACGCGGTTGCGAGTTTGTGGTTCGCGGACGTCGCGTGGTTTTGGTTCGCGGGAGTGAACTCGTATCGGCGCCGGCCATGGTTGTTAACACTCGCCTGGCACAGCTTCCTGATCTTCATCATCTTCAATGCGACCGTTGTTTTCAAAGATGGAATGACGCGATGGATCGGACTGCTCGTGTGTTTGACGCTGTGTTTGAGTTGGGTCTCGATCAGCCGCCAACGTTCGCTTTCGACAGCATGATTTTTTATGGCTACTGACGTACGCCGGCTGCCGTTTACGCTCCCGTTTTATTACGGATGGATCCACGTGTTTGTCGCCGCTCTGGCGATGGTCGGGACACTACCCGGACGCACGCAGGGCCTCGGATTAATCACAGAGCCACTCCTCAGAGATTTGCAGATCGATCGCGTCTACTTCGCGCGCATAAATCTGTGGGCGACGCTGATTGGCGCGTTGTTCTCTGTCGGAGTCGGCAGGCTGATCGATAGTGTTGGAAGCAGAATTGTACTGACTGTCGTTGTCGTGTCGCTGGCATCTGTGGTTTTGGGAATGAGCGCGACGAGCAACGTTGCTGCGATCGCTGTTTTTATAACTCTGACGCGCGGGTTCGGACAGAGCGCGCTGTCGGTCGTCAGTATCACGATGGTTGGCCAGTGGTTTGTCCGCCGGCTTAACCTTGCGATGGCGATTTACACGATTGCTTTGAGCGTCGGGTTCATGTTGGCGTTTCCGTTGATTGGCGCAATCGTGTTGGCGAGCGGCTGGCGGACGGCGTGGTGGATCGTTGGGCTCGCGCTGCTGATCGGGCTTGCGCCGTTGGCGTTGATACTGGTGCGGCGATCGCCTGAGTCTTGTTTGGTCGAGCTCGACGGCGAGCCAACCGATCGCCACTTGCAGACTGATTACACACTCGCCCAGGCTTTATCGACTCCGAGTTTCTGGGTTTTCGGAATCGCAAGTGCTCTTTATGGATTGATCGCGTCGGGCATCGCGCTGTTCAACGAATCGATTCTGGCTGAACGCCAGTTCGATGCTTCGACTTATCATCGCAGCCTGGTGATCGTTGCCTTGACTTCGCTTGTGGGGAACTTTCTCGGTGGCTGGACAGCTTCGAAGTGGAAGATGAACCGCCTGCTCGCGCTCGCGATGATCCTGCTCGCTGCTTCGCTCGCCGCGCTGCCTCACGTCTCGACTCAGTTGCACGTCGCGGCTTATGCGGCGGTGATGGGACTCGGGGGCGGGTTCGTTATGATTATCTTTTTTAGTTTCTGGAGTGCGGCTTACGGGCGGAAACATCTGGGCAAGATTCAGGGCGCCGCCCAGGCCCTTACAGTCATCGCCTCCGCTCTCGGTCCATTGATCCTCGCCGAAACCGTCAGCCGCACCGGCTCCTACGCCTCAATCTTCTACATCCTGACCGTTGTCGTAACACTCCTGGCCCTGCTCGCCTGGTTCGTGAGAGTTCCAGTAACCCGTGATTGAAACCTGAAATCGGATACAATCCCAACCCGAATGCGAACCGTAAATGCTGCACGATATGTCACGCCGCTGCGTGAGGGTGGGTCGCTTCCGGCGATCGTGGAGGCGGATGATGAGGGGATGTACGTGCTCAAGTTCCGCGGCGCGGGACAAGGGACCAAGGCGCTGATTGCAGAGTTGATTGCCGGCGAGATCGCAAGGGCGGCGGGGCTGCCGGTTCCCGAGCTGGTGTTCGTTTTGCTCGACCCCGAGATCGCGAAAACTGAACCCGATCCCGAAATACAAGACCTGATCCGCTCGAGCGGAGGTCTCAATCTCGGTCTCGACTACCTTCCCGGCTCAGTAATGTTCGATCCGGTCGCCGAGAAACCCGATTCCGATCTCGCCTCGCGCATCGTCTGGTTCGACGCCTATGTCACAAACGTCGATCGCACGGCGCGAAACGCAAACATGTTGATGTGGCACCGCAAGCTGTGGTTGATCGATCACGGCGCCGCCCTTTACTTTCATCATTCGTGGACGAACATGGACCAACGCACGAGGGATCCATTCGTGCTGATCAAGGAACATATCCTGCTGCCATTCGCCAACGACATCGAAACAGCCGACCAGGCGATGACGGGAGTGATCAGCGAAGAGACTATCAAACGCGTCGTCGAGCTCGTTCCCGACGACTGGCTGAAGGACAGCTCTCCATTTAGTACGATTGCGGAAAACAGACAGGCTTACGTCGAATACTTAGCGAGGCGCCTGGACGAGCCTCGCAACTTCGTTGAGGAGGCGATTCGTGCCCGATAAATTCAGGTATGACTATGCCGTCATCCGGGTCGTACCAAAAGTGGACCGCGAAGAGTTCATCAACGCCGGTGTAATACTCTCGTGTCCCGATCTGTCGTTCCTGGAAGCACGAATCAAGCTTAACGAGGCGCGGCTTCTGGCTCTCGATCCGTCAGTCGATCTCGATCTCGTGAGAAACCATCTCGCCACCATTCCAAAGATCTGTCGCGGAGGCGACGACGCCGGATCGATCGGCCAGCTTCCGCAGCGCCAACGTTTTCACTGGCTTGTCGCGCCGCGCAGCACAATCATTCAAACATCGCCGGTTCATACCGGCAGGTGCGCTGATCCCGCCGCGGCGCTGGAACATCTTGTCGCCACGATGGTGGACGACGCATAAAAGACGTCAGCTCTTCGGAAGTTCACTAAACAACGACTCGAGCTCTTTCGCTGCTTTTTCCATCGTCCGTTTCGCGTCTTCTACTGCCTTCG
>DASRIM010000547.1:0-11616 GCA_035649995.1 Pyrinomonadaceae bacterium
TCGTCGAGTTGCGGCGCAGGGTGGGGATGGTATTTCAGAAGTCGAACCCGTTTCCGAAGTCGATTTTCGACAACGTGGCTTACGGGTTGAAGATCAACCGTTTGACTAACAGCAGTTCCGAGCTGGCGGGCCGGGTTGAAGAGGCGCTGAAAGACGCGGCGCTGTGGAATGAAGTCAAGGACCGGTTGAAGTATTCCGCACTGAGCCATTCCGGCGGACAACAGCAGCGTTTGTGCATCGCGCGGGCACTGGCGATTCGTCCTGAGGTGCTGTTGATGGACGAACCGGCCTCGGCGCTCGATCCGATCGCGACTTCCAAGATTGAAGAGCTGATCTTCGATCTCAAGAAGCAGTACACGATTGTGATTGTGACGCACAACATGCAGCAGGCGGCGCGAGTTTCCGATACGACGGCGTTCTTCCTGCTTGGTAAGTTGATCGAAGTGAACTCGACTGAGAAGATGTTCACGGCCCCCAATGAAAAAGTAACTGAAGACTACATCACAGGCCGTTTTGGTTAGCACGGATCAAAACGGATTGCGATGCGGATAAAACAGAATCGGAAGTAATAATGGATACTCACCGTCATCTTGACGACGAACTCAGTTCACTACGCGACCGCGTGCTTCTGCTCGGCGGCGAGGCGGAACAAGCATTGGCTCGCGCCATGTACTCGCTCACCGCACGCGACAGCGAAGTCGCGCGGCAAGTGCTCGATCAGGACGACCAGGTCGATCAACTCGAAGTCGAGATCGATCGCCAGTGCATCGACATAATCGCGCTTCGGCAACCAGCAGCGCGAGACCTGCGCTTTGTAATCTCCGTCGCAAAGATGGCGCCCGTGCTGGAACGCATCGCCGATCACGCGTGCAACATCGCCCGCGCGGCTATCGATCTGAACAACGAGCCGGAGCTGAACTCAGTAGTCGATCTCAGCCGCATGTCGGACCATGCGTTGAAGATGTTGCGCGCGGCGCTCGATGCGTTTACTTCCAGCGACGCGCAGACCGCCCGCGAAATCATCAAGAGCGACACCGAAATCAACGATCTCTACAACCACACGTTCCATCACCTCATCGAGCTGATGGTCACCGAGCCGGCCACCGCAACGCGCGACGCGCGGCTCTTGTTCGTAGCCAAACACCTCGAACGCATCGGCGATTACGTCACCGACATTTGTGAACTAACCGTCTACATGGCGGAAGCCGCGTTTATCAAGCACACTACCTAGTCATGACTCGCCCAATCCTGATCATCGAGGATGATGCCGACATCTCGGAGAGTTTGAAGTACAACTTTGAGCGTGAAGGCCTGGCGGCCGTAACCGCGCCCACGGGTGAAGCCGGGCTGACCGCGGCGTTGAACGAACGCGAGCCGCCGCGCCTGATAATTCTCGATCTCATGCTGCCGGGAATGAGCGGGATCGAACTGTGCCGTCGCCTCAGACGCGAACCGGCAACACGGCGCACGCCGATCATCATGCTGACCGCTAAAGCTTCGGAGTCCGATCGCGTCAGCGGCCTCGATCTGGGCGCCGACGACTACATCACCAAGCCGTTTTCAGTGCGTGAACTGCTGGCCCGTGTGCGCGCCGTCATGCGCCGCGCCGACGAAACGATGGGCAAGACGTACGAAGACGACCACCTGATCATCGACTTCGACGACATCCGCGTCGTTTGCGACGGCGCGAAGATAAAGTTGACGAACAAGGAGTTCACGCTGCTTTCCGTACTTGCCAGAAGCGCCGATCGCGTCGTCACCCGGCAGCAGTTGCTGGATAGCGTCTGGGGCTACAGTTATTATGGCGACGCGCGCACGCTGGACGTCCATATTCGCCGCCTGCGGCAGAAGCTCGACAAGTGCGGCGATTGCATAGAAACCGTGGTCGGCGTGGGCTATCGTTTCGTTGGTTGTGCGAACAATGTTAATGAGTGACCGCGGCCGGTCTATCCTGTTAGCCGCCTGCGTTATTCTCGCCGTTCTTGGATTAGTAATTCCTTCCTTCTCTATCCGTGTTCTTCTTGGAGCGTTGGTGTTGTTGAGCGCCGGCGTGTGGGTGTTCTTGCATCGCAAGGGTAACGTGGATTCTTCCGGAACTATCCAAACGCAGGATCTGAGTCAATCCCCGGAGAGTTTCGAGGTCAGCTCGCTGTTTGAAGCGACGATGGCCAGCATGCGCGAAGGTGTGTTGGTCGTGAACAAAGACATGCGCGTCGTTGCTTCGAATCCTGCTGCCCACAAGTTGTTCAATCCTTCAACGCCGCGCCTCAACTCGCAACGCCTGACCGAGTTGACTCGCAATCCCGCGATCTACAGCGCGTTCCTCGACGCGCTGAAAGGCGTCGAGCGCAGCGGCGTGAAAGTGCAGACGCACGGTCCGGAGCGGCAGGTGTTTGACTTGCGCGTGGTTCCGATCGGCGACGTGAACGGCAACGGCGCGGCAGGCGCGCTCGGCGTCTTCTTCGACGTCACGCGACTGGAACGGCTCGAGATCGTGCGGCAGGAGTTTCTTTCAAACGTGTCGCACGAGCTGCGCACGCCGCTCACGGCGATCCTCGCGTTTGTCGAAACACTCGAAACGGGCGCGATGGAAGATCCGGAAAGCTCACAACGCTTCCTTTCAATCATTCGCAAGAACGCGTCGCGAATGCATGGCCTGATCGACGACATTCTCGAGCTCACCGCGATCGAAGGCGGCAACGTCACACTTCGCGCTGGAACTGTCGACCTGCACGCGCTGGTTGACGACGTCTGCGCTTCGTTTGCCGCGAAGGCTTCCGCGCATGGCGTCTCGCTCGTCAACAAGGTCGATGCCGAAGTCATGATCCGCGCCGACGAGCGCCGGCTCGAACAGATGCTCACGAACCTCATCGACAACGGGATCAAGTTCAGCCGCGAGAGCGGCACAGTTACCGTCAGGCACGAGCGTGGGGAACGGGACAAAATCGTCGTGGAAGACAACGGCGACGGCATTCCCGCGCAGCACCTGGAGAGGCTTTTCGAGCGTTTTTATCGCGTCGACCGGGCCCGGTCGCGGGAGATGGGCGGAACGGGCCTCGGCCTCGCTATCGTCAAGCACCTGGCGCTGCTGCACGGCGGCGAGGTGACCGTCGATTCCGAGCTCGGAAAAGGCACGATTTTTACCATCCACCTCCCAAAACGCTAGAAAATTGGCAGTTTTTTGCGTGTGCCAGCGGCGTGTAAAACAGTGTTGGCAAATCGCCCGAGGTCTGCCATAATGCCGCCTGCATCTTGCCTCAGGTTAGTCCCCGACGCCCCAAACAGGCCTCAACACAACTACTCACCGGTTAGCGTTTTATGAAGACAGACTAGCGTCTGGGGAGAAGTAAATATGCGAATCCGACGAGTATTTCGTTCCGCGTCGACGTTCGTGAGTCAGTTGTTCGCAGCCCTCGTTAAAGCTGTGGTCATGAGCATGGTCGTCGGCGTTTTCCTGGTTTCCGTCATGCATTACATGGGCGTGCCGGTTCCCAGTGCCCATGACCTGCTGGGCGGACTGTCGAGACTGGCGCGTATCGGGTCGTAATGCGTGCTCATCAGAATTGAAACACCAGTTGCGGCTGCCAGCGATACGTTGTCGGCGCGAAGTCGCCGAGCGGCACGAAGAAGTTTGGATACTGTCCGCTGCGACGCAACGAGTTCTGGATGTAGATCAGGTTCTCGAACGTCACTTTGTCAGAAATGCGGTAGTCGAACCGGAAGTGGTGCGTGCGGATGTTGACGCCCGTGTTGGTTCCGAGGTCGTCGTCAGTGAACTGCGAGATCAGCGCGTTCGCGCCTTTGATGGCGAAGACGTAGCGAAACGCCATGTCGCCGCGTTTCTCGCTCTTGCCCACCTGTAACGCCGTCAACAACGCATCCCGTTCGTTCAAGCCAGTCGCGACGTTGCGCGCGAGTTGGAGATTGAAGGTGACGGGGAACTCGCGCTTGCCGTATTTGAATCCCGCGTAGTTGAGACGATAGGTGAGCCTGGCGATCTGGAATCCGGGCGCCGTGTAAACGGCTCCTCCGGGCGTTGTCGTGGCGTTGCCGGTTCCGGGAAGTGGGCCTGAGAGAGCGAGGCCGAGACCGGGTTGGACCAGCAGTACCAGGCCTTCCTGAGTCGAGCCGAGCTGGATCTGGTTTGGGTGGCGATAGAGTTGGATGTCGCCGCCGATTTGGCTGGACCATTGTTCGTTGAACTTCTGATCGGCGAGCAGTCCCTGGTGAAACAGGTTCGCGGAACGTCCGGTGCTGCCGATGACGGCGCCTGCGCGCGCCAGCGGGCTGTTCGGCGCGATCACTGCGACGACAGGGTTTGTCAGAATGTACTGTCCGGCGCGAAACTCGACCTTCGAGACGTAAAGTGCGTTTTGTTTGAACGTCAGCGCGTATCGCTCGTTGAAGCCGTTGAAGCGGATGTCGTCGTCGAAGAGAAAGCGGGAGTTATCAGCAAAGACGTTAGGGACGCGGCCGCCCTGGAGTTGTAGCGACGGAGTCGGGTTGTAGGCGATCCAGATCTCGCTCAAGGAAAACGGCGGACGCGCGCCGAGCGAGGTGAAGTCCTGATTGGTCGAGAGCGGGTTGTTGACCGGGCCCGTGGCGAGCTGCGCGTGGAACTTCAGGTTTTGATGGATGTTTGCGTCGAGATTCAGGCGGAAACGATAACGGACGCGCGCGTTCTGGACGTGGTCAAGCGGTGGATTGGGCGGCTCGGTTGCGGAGCGGAACGTGCCGTCGAAGCGCAGGCGGAAGTCGCCGCTAAAGCGGATTGGTCCCATCTTCTTGACGTCGTCTTCGACTTTGTCGAGTCGCTTTTCGACAGTTGCTGTTTGAGGTTCAGGGTCCGCTTTTACCGGTTCCGGTTCTTTCACCGATGCGACGGATGAGGCCGATACGCTGGATGCGGCTGGTGGCGCCGCATTCAGTTTGTCCAGTAACGACTGAATGGCGTGTTGCTGCTCGGCGATCGTCTTTTGCAGTTCATCCAGCTTGCTGTTCTGACGTTCCAACTCGCTTTCCAGCAGCCTGATGCGTTCGTTGACATTCGATTCCGCCGGCGTTTTTGTGAGTTCCTGTGCGGCCGCTGACTGCAAGGCACAGACGATCAGAATCAGGCAAAAAATTGCTATACGCATGTTGCGAGTCCTCGAGTTGAGATTCGGATTTCGGCTAATGTTTGAAGAACGCCGTAGCATATGACGGTGACCTTAACTTTGTCTTGCTGCGGCATTACATCGATGTGAACAGAGACAATCGTTGACAATGCCGTGAGGCGGCGCTTACTATTTTCCCGTTCAATACTTTCTCCTACTCTTCCTACGTACGAGGATGATGCTTCTTCAGGAAGTTACGACGACCACACAATCGATCGGCAGCCCTATCACAGCCTATTGGCCGGTAATGGTCTTTTTCGCCGTGGCCATTATCTTTCCCGTTTTGCCGATTGTGCTCGGGCGGTTTCTTCGGCCAATCAAGTATGAAAAAGCCAAGATGCGGCCGTACGAGTGCGGCATCGATCCGACGACCGAAGCGCACGAGCGGTTCACCGTCCGCTACTACATCGTGGCGATGCTGTTTTTGATCTTCGACGTCGAAACGATCTTTCTGCTGCCGTGGGCAATCATCTTCATGGGCGACGACTTCTCGTTTACCAAGTTCGCGCTGATCGAGATGTTCGTCTTCATCGCGATCCTGATCGTCGGTTACTACTACGCCTGGCGCAAAGGCGCGCTCGAGTGGGCGTGAGACACTGATCTATGGCTGAACACGAAGAGGGATTTGTTTTAACCACAGTCGATTCGATCATGAACTCGATTCGACGCAGTGTCGGCGCGAAGACCATGGACATCGCGGCGCCGGTGGTCAACTGGGCGCGCAAGTCGGCGCTTTGGCCCATGACCTTCGGTCTCGCCTGTTGCGCCATCGAGATGATCGCGGCCGGCGCGGGCAGATTCGACATCGATCGTTTCGGCGCGGGTGTATTTCGTCCGAGCCCGCGACAGAGCGATCTGATCATCATCGCCGGAACAGTGACCTTGAAAATGGGCCCGGTCGTACGCCGCGTTTACGATCAGATGCCCGAGCCGAAGTGGGCCATCGCGATGGGCGCGTGCGCCTCGACGGGCGGACCTTTCGATTCTTACTCCACCATGCAAGGCGTCGATCGTTGCATTCCCGTCGACGTTTACATTCCCGGCTGTCCGCCGCGTCCTGAAGCTCTTCTCTACGGCTTAATGCGTCTACAGGACATCATCATGCGCGAGGCCCCTTCGGCTTACATCTTCGAAAGCGACGGCAGCGTACACCGCCAGCGCACTTTCGACGATGAACCATTGCCGAACGGCGCCGCCGAAACAGACCGTGCAGCATTGCCCCTCTGAGCCCCAAGCCTCTGCGCGCGCCGTGCGCGGTTCATTTTGTATGAGGAGCACAACCATGAAAAAACAACAGGCCATCACGATGGCCCTTTTGACAATCATTGCGCTTGTCAGTGGAGCAGTGCTGACAAGCGCGCAAACAAAGAAAAGGACCACTACAAAACGGGTCGTGCCATTGGTCCCGGTTGGCACCGATCTGAAGGTCCGGATCAACGACACCTTGTCGAGCAAAGAGTCGCGCGTCGGCGATCGATTCACGGTGACAGTGATCGATCCCAGCCGGTTTGACGAAGCCCGCGTCACCGGACACATCAGCTCGATACAGAAGTCAGGAAAGGTCAAAGGTCGAACGAGCATGAATCTCGCGTTCGACTCCATTGAATTGCGCGACGGCCGCAGAGGCACGTTGCACGGATACGTAACGCGCATTTATGGAGACGATTCGGGGAAGGCGGATAACGAAGGCGGAATCGAATCGGGCAGTAGGACCAATCAGACGATCAAACGCACGGGTATCGGCGCGGGCGTTGGCGCGATCATCGGCGGCATCGCCGGCGGCGGCAAAGGCGCGGCGATTGGATTGATCGTAGGTGGGGCCGGCGGCGCGGGATCGTTGGCCGTGAAAGGGAGCAAGGAGTTGAAGATCGAGTCGGGCACGGAGATGTTGGTTCACGTAACCCGGTAAACACCCATTTAGAGAAATTCAGACTGCGGATTACCGGAGCCGGTAGTCCGCAGTTTGTTTTTGGAAGAAACCTCCCACCTTGCACGTCTATAAGTAAGACTGGGACGGGGGACTGAATGGAGCGGCGGGCGGTAATGGCTGAGCAGCTTATTAATGGACAGGTTATCGAAGCCTGCCAGCAGGGCGACCGCGACGCGTTTCACTCCCTTTTCGTAGCTTACAGAGACAAAGTCTTCTCCATTGCCGTCTACTCTTCGGGCGGCGATCGCAGCGTCGCCGAAGACGTCACGCAGCAGATCTTCGTCAAGTTGTTCACTGCGATCCGCCAGTTTCGAGGCGATTCCGAGTTTACAACGTGGCTTTATCGGCTGGTCGTCAACGCCTGTATGGACGAGCGCCGCCGCCGCCGGAGATTGTTGCCGTGGGGGACGACGGAAACAACGGTCGCGATGAGTAACGTGAGCGACAGGAAACCGCAGGAACGGCAATACGCGCGGCTCGAAATCTCGGAAGCGGTGCGCAACGCGATCTCCGAATTGAAGCCGAAGTTTCGCCTGCCGATCCTGTTGAAGTACATCGAGGGACTGTCGTACGAGGAGATCGCGGAGGTGATGGGTTGTTCGAAGGGAACGGTGGCGTCGCGGCTCAACCGCGGTCACAGCCAACTGGCGAAGCGCCTTTCGCATTTGAATAATCCGGCGCTTTGGGGAGATTAGCGAACGCGCAGGGAGTGGGGTTTTACGGAGAGCGATAGATGTTTTCGAAACACGTAACAAAAGATATTTCGGCTTACTGTCAGGGAGAGCTTTCGAGTGAGGAGTCGAAGGTGTTTGCCGAACACATAATTTCGTGCGTTAAGTGTCGAACAAAGTTTGAAGAGATAAAGCTTGGTATCAAGTTGGCTGAACAACTTCCACGACTGAGTGCGCCCGATTCGTTGTGGCAGGAAGTTGACGCGTTGCTTGGCAAGGAGCCGGCGCCGGTCAGCACCGTCTCCTGGCCCAGGCGGATGGCGATCGCCGCGGCGGTGTTACTCGCGGTCAGTATCGGAGCGGTTTGGCTTTACAACAGTCGTAAGCCGTCAGGGTGGCAGGTGACGCGGCTCGGCGGTGCTCCGCGAATCGGATCGGAAACGATCTCGGCGAGCGGATCTCTTGCAATCGGCGAATGGTTGGAAACAGACGCGAATTCGCGGGCGCTGATCGCCGTCGGATCGATCGGCAACGTCGAGATCGACGAGAACACGCGCGTCCGGCTGCTCGCGACGCAGCCGACCGAGCACCGGCTCGAACTGGCGCGAGGAAAGATGAGTGCGCGCATCTGGGCGCCGCCGCGATTGTTCTTTGTCGACACGCCTTCCGCAGTTGCTGCGGATCTCGGTTGTGAGTACACGTTGGAGGTCAACGATCACGGAGCCGGACGTTTGAGCGTGACTTCGGGCTGGGTGGCATTGCAGTCGAAGGAGCGTGAATCTATAGTTCCGGCCGGCGCGTCGTGCGAAACGGAGTTGGGGAAAGGACCAGGCACGCCATACTTTGACGATTCGACGCCGGAGTTCAAGAATGCGCTGCGGGATTTTGATAAAGCGCCAGGCAATGGCACAGGGGCGCTGGCATCGATCCTGAGCCAGTCGCGCCCGCGGGACACGCTGACGTTGTACCATCTGTTGCCGCGTGTTAATGAAGAGGACCGCATGCACGTTTATGAAAAAATGGCTGGTCTTGTTCCGCCGCCGGACGGCGTCACGTGCGAAGGCGTGCTGAAGTTGGACCAGAAGATGTTGCAGCAGTGGCGGAGCTCGCTTGAAACGGTGTGGGGACCAGGAGGAAAAGGATTGCCAAAGAACATGAAGGAGTGGAAGTTACTCAAGAAGGGTGGCGATCCGAAGTTCTTCGGCAAAGACGGCGCCAAATAAATAACTCACATGAAAGCCAGACTGCTCAAGTTAATCAAGTGGGTTTTGATCGTGGTCGCGTGTTTGTTTGTGATCGCGCAGTTCAAGCGGCCAGCGAAGACGAACCCGGCGTTCGATCAATCCATGGCGCTCGAGGCCCACACGCAGCTTGATCCGAAGGTCGCCGCTATTTTCGATCGTTCGTGCAACGACTGCCATTCGAATAAAACACGCTGGCCCTGGTATGCGAACGTGGCGCCGGTATCGTGGTTCGTCATAGACCACGTGGAGGAGGGCCGGGAACATATGAACTTGTCCGAGTGGGGGAAATATAGTTCCGACGAGCGAAAGGCTTTGCTGGGTGATTTTTGCGAGTTGGTAACGGAAAATGCGATGCCGCTCAGTTCCTACACGCCGTTGCATCCGGGCTCGAAGTTGAGCGACGAAGACAAGAAGGTGATCTGCGAGTGGGCCGCCGCCGAACGCGCGCGCACTCGTTGACTAAAGATGGCGCGTATCGTTTACGGCTAAGACCCTCACGAACCCATCCGCGCGCAGTTCGAACCTTGTAATTCCACAGTTTGCGCTGGAGATCCAGACTGGTTTCAACTCCGGTGCGTCGAGGGCGCCCATGAGGTGCAGGGCCATGATGCAGATCGTTCCGGTGTGACTGAAGACGGCGATGCGTCCGCCTTTGTGTTGCTCGATGACCTCGTCGAGCTTGTTTCGCGCGCGATCCAGGAGTTGGCGATAACTCTCGCCTCCGTTCAGCACGTGTTCGAAGTCTCGTCTGAGCAGTGCGGCGTACTCTTCGGGATGCCGCTGCGCGGCGTCTTCAAAAGTCAGACCCTCCATCACGCCGACGCTGCGCTCGCGAAACGCTTCCGTCGTATCGATCGGCAGCCCCGTCAACCTCGCCAGCGGCCGGGCCGTTTCGACCGCGCGCGCCAGGTCGCTCGAATAGATCGCCGTTAATTGATCGCCTTTAAGGGCCTGAGCCGTTGCCTGCGCCTGCTTACGCCCGCGCGGCGACAGGGGCGTCGCCGTATGCCCACCGAACCTCCGTTCAGCATTTCCCTCCGACTGACCGTGGCGTATGAGCAGGACGTGCGTAGCTTGCGACAATGAAAACCCCGGATGTAACTAATATCAGACCACAACGGGATCTTCGGGCGCCGTGGCGTCGGCTTTTAGTTTCTCGGCCTGGTAGTGGGCCGTGAGGGCGTCGATGAAGGGCTCGAGGTAGCCTTCCATGACGAGGTCCAGTTGGTGGATTGTCAGGCCGATGCGGTGGTCCGTGACGCGGTTCTCTTTGAAATTGTAGGTGCGGATCTTTTCCGAACGATCACCTGAGCCGACCATCGAGCGGCGCTCGCTGGCCAGCGCGTCGTGCTGTTTCTGTTCTTCCAGCTCCTGAAGCCGCGCGCGCAGAACGCGCATCGCCTTTTCGCGGTTCTTGATCTGCGACTTCTCATCCTGCATCGAGACGACGACGCCCGTCGGCAGGTGCGTCAGGCGAACGGCGGAATAAGTCGTGTTGACGGATTGTCCGCCGGGGCCGGACGAGCAGAACGTATCGATGCGCAGGTCTTTCGGATCGATCTTCACGTCCACTTCTTCCGCTTCCGGAAGCACCGCAACGGTGATCGCGGAAGTGTGAATCCGCCCGCTCGCTTCGGTTTGCGGCACGCGCTGCACGCGGTGTACGCCAGATTCATGTTTCAGACGCGAGTAGACTTTGTCGCCTTCGATTAAGACGATGGCTTCCTTGAGCCCGCCGATGCCTGACTCCGAAGCCTCCAGCACTTCAAACTTCCAGCGCTGCTTTTCAGCGTAACGCGAATACATGCGGACCATCTCAGCCGCAAACAGAGTCGCTTCGTCGCCGCCGGTGCCCGCGCGGATTTCGAGGATGACGTTCTTCTCGTCATTCGGATCGCTTGGGATCAGCAGGAATTTGAGCTCGCGGTCTGCTTCGTCGAGCCGGATTTGCAGCGATTCGAGCTCGAGCCGCGCCATCTCACGCATCTCGTCGTCGTCCGACGTGTCGAACAGTTCCCGCGCGCCGTCCAGCTCCGCTTTCAAACTCTTCCACGCCTGATACTTCTGTACTACTTCGCCAAGCGTGCGATGTTGTTTCGCGGCTTTGCCGTAGGCGGACGGATTCGAGAGCAACTCAGGCGACGAGAGTTGTTGCGTCAACTCCGCGTAACGATTCACAATTTGTTCGAGCTTATCTAACATGCGACCTCACATTTGCCTCACGAGAGCGGCGCCGGTTGTGGCTCTCCAGTTCGCGGCTCGAATTTCAACGATTCCTTCAACGCTTCGATCGCCACTTCGAGCTGCTGATCGTCCGGCTCCTGCGTGGTGATGTTTTGCAGCCACACACCCGGCTTCGTCATGAACTTGAAGAACCAACTGCTCTCCTTCTTCGCGGACAAGCGAATGATCTCGTACGAGACGCCCGCGACCACCGGCATCAGCGCCAGACGAATCAGGAAGTTGAACAGCAGCGAGTCGAACTTGATTACTGAAAACAACACGATCGCGACCAGCATCACGACCATCAGAAAACTGGTGCCGCAGCGCGGATGCTGACGCGGCTGCGGGCGCGCATTATCGACGGTGAGCGGCAGGCCAGCTTCCCACGTGAA
>DASRIM010000548.1:0-12556 GCA_035649995.1 Pyrinomonadaceae bacterium
ATAGACGATTATAAAACCGGGCCTCGCCGTGTTAGTGCGCGCACGCACTCTCATCGCTCCCCTGCACTTCGTCTAGTTTTGACCTAAGCACCTGAAAAAGCGGGGCGGGGCTGGCGGGAGTATAGCAGAGGACGGAGATCCATGAAAATCGGTTTTAACTCGGGCTTCGATATTGCCGATATTTAGGCAGCGACTCCACCAGATAGTCGAACCCGAGCCATAGACTCCAACTGTGATGATAAAACGCGACCGGGAATATCAGCGCCACGACGAACAGCACCGCCAGCACGCTCTCGTAATTCGCCCCGATCACCAGCAGGAAAAAGAAGCAGAAAACCAGTATCACCAGCTCGGTAAAAACTACGTTCGCCAGGATCGCGCCTACGAAAAAGCCGTCCTCGCGTTTGTACAGCGACAGGCAAACCGGGCAATGGTGGCGGATGCGAAAAGGCCGATCCACGATCGACGTCTCGCCACACGCCGGACAGCGTAGTCTGAGACTGCGTTTGAGGACCCGAATTCCTTGTTCTTTATTGAATTTCACAGCAGTCCTCGTATTCTAAGCCGCAGGATGGGCGGATGTGAAGCCGCGCGGGCGACAATTCTCGCCTATTGACAGACACAAATGGGTCTAGTAAAGGTGTGGGGCGTTAGTCCTCGACTCTCAAACTACACCAGTTTCAAAGGATCAGCGAACAATGTCCTGGCAAAGAATCGTGCTTCCCTTTACGACTGAAATCAATCCTGACATGGTGGAAATCGGTAAACGGGCTTGGGAATGTTACAACAATGACAATAAGCCCGCAGGCTGGGCGATGTTTCACGCCACCGAAGGTCCGGGAACAGGAGACGACCGGGATCACTTCATCGTTTACTTCTCGCCTGTCGCCGTCGAATCGTGCAGGGAGGCAGTATCCAACGACTACACGCTCGAGCCCTGTGACGTTCCGTACTACAACGAACCAAATGTCGCGTTCGTTTTCGGCGACCCGAAGGTCATGGCCGAACTGCGGACGGACTGATCAATTAATCCGCGCCTCTACCTCACAAACCGATCAAGCCACGCTATCGTTCTTTCGAGCGCGTCAACGCGGTGTTTGGACTCACGCAGGCTGTGGCCTTCGCGCGGGTAACGAACAAAGGCAGTCTCGACGCCGCGGCGCTTCAGCGCCATGTACATCTCTTCCGCCTGCGTGATGTGCACGTCGTTGTCCAACTCGCCGTGAATGAACATCGTCGGCGTCTGCACCTGCCGCACGTAACGGAGCGGCGACCACTGCCACAATACGTCGAAGTTGTCCCACGGAAACCCGCCGAACTCCGCGTGGATCAGATCCTGATAAAGCGACGTCGAATAGAAGCTGATCAGGTTACTGACGCTCGCCACCGCAACGCCGGCTTTAAATCGCGGCGTCTGCGTGACGATCCAATTGGTCATGAACCCGCCGTAACTGCCGCCGGTAACGCCGAGATGCGCGCCGTCGATCCACGAATTCTTCCGCAGCGCATCGTCGACGCCGAGCATCAAATCGCGATAATCTCCGCCGCCCCACTCGTTCAGGGTCCCATCGGAAAACTTCTGCCCGTAACCGCTCGACCCGCGCGGATTCAGGTACAACACGCCGTAGCCACGCGCGGCGTAAACCTGAAACGACGGATTGAACGACCAGCCAAACATGCCGTGCGGCCCGCCGTGAACGCTGAGTATCAACGGACACTTGCGGTCACTCGTACACGCGGGCGGCTTCATCAACCAACCCTGAATCTGCGTGCCGTCGAAACTCTGAAACGTGATCTCTTCCGGCACAACGAGCCGCAGCGATCTAATCAACCCATCGTTGTGCGCGCTCAACCGGCGCATCGGCACGATGCTGCCGAACCCGGCCCAGACTTCAGCCGGCCGCAATGCGTTTCCCAGCGTAACCACCATTGGCGACGCCGTTTCAACCACGTCGCCGCGAGTGATCGTCTGCGATCGATTACTGACACTGAAACTCGTGATCTGAAACGGTTGGGCTGAAGTGAGTGTCAAACCGGAGTTGGTCATGAACTTCGCGTCGAGCGGCGCAAAACCGCCGCCGATCTGGCCGTCGATTACGAAAAGCGAAAAGCGGCTGACCTTCTCGCTCTCGACTGTGATACGGAAGATCGTCGTGTAACCGCGATCGCCGGCGAGATACAGGATCGATTTTCCGTCGGCAGACCAGCGAGGATCACGCACGCGTCGATCCTGATCCGTGCCCAGTTCCCTTGCCGATCCGCCCGCGGCGGGCATGATCCAGAGATGCGTGTCTTCGGCGATGCTGTCGATCGTGGTGATGTCGCGTGTCGTGGCGGTGTAGGCGATGAACTTTCCGTCAGGCGACCAGACTGGATCGTATTCGCACCCTCTCGTCTGCGTGATCTGGCGCGTCTGTCCGCCGAGATCGACGGCGAAGATGTCGGAGTTGTTGAGCGCATCCGGATCGGGCTCGTGGTTTGACAGGAAGGCGATCTCGTCGCCGCGCGGACTGAAGCTGACGGCGTGATCGTAAAACGCGCCTGACGTCAGTTGCTGCGGCAAAGGCCGTTCGACTTCGACGACCCAAACGTGCGTGCGCAGGTTGTCGGAAAACGAAGTGCGCGACTTGTATTGGATGCGATCGATCACGCGCGGATCGTCCGTGGTGCGCCGCGAACGATCCGGCGGCGGTGCTGGTTCAGTTGCTTCGGCGCGGGCGGAAATGTAAGCGATGCGTTTCGAGTCGGGCGACCATGAGAACGGCTCGCCCGCATACGTGATGAAGAAATTGGTGGCGCGAATCGGAGCAATGAAGCGCGGTTCGGGCTTGTCGAGCCTCACGACCCACAGCCCGTCCTCTTCGTCCTGCTGCGAGAGGAACGCGATCGAGTTCCCGTCCGGCGACCAGCGCGGCGTCGAGGCGGACCAACCTGACGGCAATAACGGTCTTGGCGTCGTACGGATTTCCGGCCAATCGATGTATGGCGCCGTGCGTGACGAAGGCAGACGCGGCGTAGGTTGTGCCGTTGGTTGTGCCGGCACGGGTTCGGGCAGCAAACGCGCGAGCCACAACGTGCTGACGGTCTTATCGTCGGCGACTGAAGAAACTGTGTAGACCACGTACTGCCCGTTCGGCGAAATCTGCGCATCTGTAACATTCGCGACCCGCACAATATCCGCCGGCGCCATCGGCCGCCGCGGCTGGGCCGAACACACAGTGACAGTTGCAGCCACGAGGACTGCGACCACGAATACTTTCGCGCGTACCCGCGCCATCGTCGTCATATTGCCTGCCTGTTTTGAGTTTGTTGACTTACGGTTTCGGTGAAGGAGACGCTGCTGGTTTTGGTTCTTCGATCTTCAAGGTGGTCCTGACCAGGTCCCATACCGCGGAGAACTTTTTGATGTCGCGGTCCGGACCAAAGAGCGTCAATACGACGACGCGTTGGCCCAGGAGCGCCCAGTAGATCTTCGAGGCGCCGGTTTCGCCGCCGAGCGAGGCGGTGATGTTGACGCCCTCCGCTTTGACGCCGCCGATCTCCGACGTGTCAGGCGACATCTTCGGCATCGCGCTCATCTGCTCGAACTGTTTGACGTTCGCGGTGATGTAAGGATCGATAAACGCCTTCTTCGCTCCCGGCAACTTCTCGGGAGTGATGCGGCCAGTGTGAACGAAGATCTTGATCTGCATGTCGTTATTGGGCCGCGACAGCACGAGGTTGAGCGCGTCGTCGTTGGGAACTTCCTGCAGCGTCCAGCCTTTCGGATAGTCGAAGGACACTCCGCCGCGGGAGAAGTTCTGCACGTCGGCGGCGGTCTGCGCGGAAGCAAACACACAACTGAGCAAGACGATTACCAGTAAATTAACAGCGTGTCTCATGATTTCTCCGTTTATTTAAGTAACTGCAATTGCTGGTTCAGCAACTCCCACACTTGCCGCACGTGTTTCTCCGTCGTGCGAATGTTTCCGACCGAGAGGCGGAGCGTGAGTTTGTCGTTGAGGCGCGTGTGCGACAACAGCGCGCGGCCGGTCGCGTTGACACCATGCATGATCGCTTCGTTCAGAACGTCGAGCCGTTTGTCATCTCGATCGTCGGGACGAGCGCGGAAACAGACGAGACCGAGCGGCACCGGCGCCAGTAATTCCCAATCACTCGATTCATCAACCCATGAAGCAAACAGTCGCGCCAGACGGCAGTGCTCGCGAATTCGGGCGGCAAGACCGTCGTGGCCGAAGTAGCGAATCACCATCCACAATTTAAGCGCGCGAAAACGGCGGCCGAGTTGAATGCCGTAATCCGATCCGCTGCGCACCTTCTCCTGTTCGGGCGTGCGCAAGTACTCGGGCACCAATGAAAACGCGCGCCCGAGAAGGTCCATGTGACGGCAGTACAAGACCGAGAGATCGAACGGCGTGAACAACCACTTGTGGGGGTTCACGACCAGTGAGTCGGCGCGCGCGCAACCGTCGAGAATGTGTCTGAGCTCGGGCACGACCGCGGCCGATCCGGCATACGCGGCGTCGACGTGCAGCCACATGGCATGTTCCTCGCCGATCGGAATGATCTCACCGACAGGATCGATGCTCGACGTGGACGTCGTACCGACAGTCGCCACGATACAGAACGGCAGATAACCCGCGCGCTTGTCTTCCTTGATCGCACCGGCGAGTGCTTTCGCGTCCATGCGAAACTGCTTGTCCGTTGGGATCTTCCGCAGTGCGCGTTGGCCCAGGCCCAGCGTGATCACCGCTTTCTCGATTGATGAGTGCGCGTGTTCGGAAACGTAAACGCGCAACAGCGGCAGATCAGGACGCCCGCTCATCCCTTCCTCGCGCACGCGCTGTTCGACGCCCTCGCGCGCCGCGGCAATCGCGTGCATGCTGGAAACCGAGGCAGTGTCGTAGATGATGCCGATCATTCCCGGATCGAGCCCCATCATCTGGCGCAACCAGTCGAGCGTCACTTCTTCCAGTTCGGTCGACGCGGGCGAGGTGCGCCACAGCATCGCCTTGTTGTCGAAAGCCGCCGTCAGCAGTTCGCCGAAGATTCCGGGCGCGGACGTTGACGTGGCGAAATAGGCAAAAAACGAGGGATGGCTCCAGTGTGTGAGTGCGGGAACGATGAGCCGGTCGACGTCCGCGATGATGGAATCCATCGACTCGCCTTGTTGCGGCGGCGCTTCCGGAAGCTGCGCCTTCAGGTCGCCCGGCTGCATGTTCGCCAGCACGGGCAAGTCTTCGACGCGCGCGAAATAATCGGCGATCCAGTCGACAAACTCATGGCCAAAACGACGAAAGTCCTCTTTGTCCATGTCGCCGAACGCGGGGGCGAACCCGTCTTTCGCGGGCTTTGAGCTATTCACGGTGCCCTTATCTTACAGGCATAACCCGATGATCTGCACGGCTTACAGTGGCTGCGCACTCGACACTTCGGGTGAAATCGCTATAATTCGTCGCTGAACTAAAGTCACAGATAGATCAGGGCCCGCTCGTCAAATCCAAATCGCCGTTTGTGAGGACCACATGAAACGCACGTTACTCGCGCTTTTGTTGATTACCACTCTATTTGCCGGTTTCGCATGCGAACGCCGCGGAAACGGAACTGCCACCGATGCCGGCGGTGAAATCATCGTCGGTTACTACGGCGACCTTACCGGACGCACCGCAAGTTTCGGCACGTCAACGAAGAATGGCGTCGAGATGGCGGTCGATGAAATCAACAAAGCCGGCGGCATTATGGGACGCAAGGTCCGCGTCATCGTCGAAGACGATCAGGGCGAGCCAAACAAGGCGGCAACAGTCGTCAGCAAGCTGGTGAACCAGGACAGAGTGCACGCGGTACTGGGCGAGGTGGCCTCGTCAAATAGTCTGGCCGCGGCGCCGAAAGCGCAGGAAGCGCAAATTCCCATGATTTCGCCCTCGTCCACCAATCCGAACGTCACGCAGGTCGGCGATTACATTTTCCGCGTCTGTTTTATCGATCCTTTCCAGGGCGACGTGATGGCGAGGTTCGCGGCGAATAATCTCAAAGCGAAACGGGCTGCGATCCTCTACGACTTCAACGCTGACTACAGCCGCGGCCTTCGCGAGTTTTTCACACGGAGTTTCAAGGGACTCGGTGGCGAGATCGTTGCGGAGCAGTCGTACACGCAGGGCGATCGCGATTTCAGCGGTCAGTTAACACAGATTCGTGCCGCCAATCCGGATGTGATTTACGTGCCGGGTTACTATGGTGAAGTCGGCGTCATAGCCAATCAGAGCAAGCAGCTCGGAATCAAAGCGCCACTGCTCGGCGGCGATGGTTGGGACTCGCCGCAATTGTGGGAACTCGGCGGCGCGTCTTTGAACGGGAACTACATTTCGAACCACTACTCAGTCGACGATCCGTCGCCGGCGATTCAGAAATTCGTCGCCGACTACAAGGGCCGATACAAGATCCTGCCTGACGCACTGGCCGCGCTCGGCTACGATTCAATGAAGGTTCTCGCCGACGCCATCCAACGCGCCGGCGGCACGGAAGGCCCGAAGCTGCGCGACGCGATTGCGCAAACGAAGAACTTCGCAGGCGTCACCGGATCGATCTCGATCGACAAGGATCGTAATGCAGTAAAACCCGCCGTCGTCCTGAAACTTCAGGATCAAAAGTTTGTTTACAACACAACGATCTATCCGGAAGGTATGACGCCACCGGCTACCACGTCCGCGGCATCACCGGCAGCCGGCGCCGCAACACCGGCAACTGCCGCCGCGTCACCTGCGTCGCCAAACAACAAGTAGCGCGTGATCAATGGATACCTTCGTTCAGCAACTAATTAACGGTCTCAATGTCGGCGCCATCTATGCCCTGATCGCTCTGGGCTACACGATGGTCTATGGCATTCTCCGACTTATCAACTTCGCGCACGGCGACGTGTACATGGTCGGCGCGTTTGCCGGTTTTTACATCGCACTCTACGCAGGTTTCGCTGCCGGACCATCGATGGCGGTGTTGATCGTGGTCCTGTTGGGGGCAATGATCATCGCAGCGCTGGTGGGAATGGTTATCGAGCGCTTCGCTTATCGGCCCGTTCGCAAATACTCGCGCATGACGACGCTGATCATGGCTATCGGCGTCTCGCTGTTGATCGAAAACATCTTCGTCGCACAGATCGGCGCCACGCCGCGCGCGTTTCCCGATTTCCTCGGATCGCAGAGTCAAGCCCCCTATCGGCTGTTCGGCAATGCCGCGATCTCAAAGGCGCAGATCGTTATCTTTCTTGTATCCATCGCGTTGATGCTGCTGTTGCAGTGGATTGTGTTCAAGACGAAAGTGGGCACGGCGATGCGCGCGGTCTCGTTCAACCTGAACTCCGCGAAACTGATGGGCATCAATACGGACGCAATCATCAGTCTGACGTTCGCCATCGGTTCAGCTTTGGCCGCAGCCGGCGGCGTCCTGACCGCTCAGTACAATCCAAACATCGATCCGCTGATGGGAATCCTGACCGGATTGAAAGCTTTTGTGGCCGCTGTGCTCGGCGGCATCGGAAACATTCCCGGCGCGGTCCTCGGCGGTCTGCTCATCGGGGCCGCGGAAACTTTCGTCGTCGGTTACGGACAGCACATCGGTATCGCTTCCACTTACCGCGATGCGGTGGCTTTTGCGATCTTGATTCTGGTTCTTTTGCTTCGTCCCTCAGGTCTACTCGGATCAACCGTACAGGAGAAAGTCTGACGGAATCGCAGATCGACATCCACTGAATGCCAACCTTCATCAAACGGATTCTGGGTCTTGTCATCGTCGTCGCAGTGCTCGTCGGCCTAAACGGGTGGATGAGCAGGGATGGGCTCTTCGGTTTTGGACTGCCCTACTACTACGCCGAGCTCCTCAGCCTGACCGGCATCAGCATCATTCTCGCCGTCTCGCTCAACCTGATCACCGGATTCACCGGACAGTTTTCCATTGGACACGCGGGCTTCATGGCCGTCGGCGCGTACTCGTCCGTGTTCTTTACTGTCTACTATTCGCAGTCGATCGAGCAGGCGTTGGCCGGTTTAGTCGGGGCCACCGCTGCGCAGGCGCTCGTGTTTCTCGGCATCGTTATGCTCGGCGCGCTCGTAGCCGCAGCCGCTGGATTGGTGGTGGGAATTCCGAGTTTGCGACTGCGCGGCGACTATCTCGCGATCGTCACGCTTGGTTTCGCGGAGATCATCCGCATCATCATCCTGAACATCGACCGCGTCGGCGGCGCGACCGGCTTTCGCGGCGCGGTTCCACCGTGGGAAGGCCGTGCGATCATTCCGCAGTACGCGAACTTCATTTGGATCGGCGGCTTTGCAGTCATCACGATCGTCGTCGTCCATAACATCGTCCGTTCCGACGTCGGCCGCGCATTGATCTCGATTCGCGAAGACGAGCTGGCCGCCGAGGCAATGGGCATCAATACGACCCGTTACAAGGTGCTGGCGTTTGTCATCAGTTCAGCCTTCGCGGGCATCGCAGGCGTTCTCTTCGGACATTACCGTCAGTTTCTGCACACCAACGATTTCCAGTTCATCCGCTCGATCGAGATCATCATCATGATCGTGCTGGGCGGAATGGGCTCGATCACCGGAGCGGTGCTGGGCGCGATTGTGATCACGATCCTGCCGGAGCTGCTGCGGCAACTGCCCGGTAATCTGATTCACTATCGTCTCGTCATCTATTCAGCGTTGCTCGTCCTGATCATGTTGACGCGGCCGCAGGGTGTGATGGGCGCGAGAGAGTTTGGGATTCCGTGGTTGAAGCGATCGCAGAAGCGGCCTGAAGGCGATAAACCCGCTGGGGAAAAAGGCGTGCCGATTACACAAGAGGCACAGAAGTAAGACACAAAGGCACAAAGTAAGACATTGGAAGCTAAGACCAACGATCATCCACTAAGAACTACGAAGTGTACGATTCGTTTCGGCGGCTTAGTCGCCGTCAACGAACTCGACATGAACGTGCGCGAGGGAGAGATCTACGGCCTGATTGGACCAAACGGCGCCGGAAAAACCACGATCTTCAATCTGCTGACGGGCGTGTACACACCGACGTCCGGCGAACTTTATTTCAACGGCGAGCGCATCGACGGCCTGAAGCCGTACGAGATCTCCCGCCGTGGCGTGTCGCGAACTTTCCAGAACATCAGGCTGTTTCCGAGCATGTCGGTGATCGAGAACGTCATGACCGCCTGTCATCGACACGCGAAGCAGAACCTGCTCGACGCCATCCTGCGACTCCCGCGATTCGAACGTGATGAACGCGAACATCGCGAGTTTGCGATGGAGCTGCTGGAAATCTTCGGTCTTGCGCGTTTTAAAGATGAAGGCGGAACGAGTTTGCCATACGGTTCACAGCGCCGGCTCGAGATCGTGCGCGCGCTCGCCACGCGGCCGAAGCTGCTGCTGCTCGACGAGCCCGCCGCGGGCATGAATCCGTCCGAACAGGAAGACCTGATGAACCTGATCAAACAGATCCGCGACCGCTTCGGGCTGACGATCCTGCTCGTCGAACACAACATGAAGGTCGTGATGGGCGTCTGCGAGCGCATCCAGGTCGTCGACTACGGCAAGTCGATCGCGCTCGGCCGTCCCGAAGAGATCAAGAACGATCCGAAGGTTATCGAAGCGTACCTCGGAGACTAGTCGACACTAATGCTGACCCTCGAAAACGTCTCGGTAAATTACGGCGCGATTGAAGCGCTCACAGGCGTGTCGATGCACGTCGAGCAGGGCGAAGTGGTGACGTTGATCGGAGCGAACGGCGCCGGCAAGACGACTACGCTGCGCACCATCACTGGACTGCTTCAACCGCGACACGGTCGCGTCGTTTTCGAAGGCGAAGACATCAGCGCGAAACCAACGCACAAACTGGTCGCCCGCGGGATCTCCATGTCGCCGGAAGGACGCGGCGTGTTTGCCAATCTCTCCGTGCGCGAGAACCTCCACATGGGCGCGTACCTGAAGAAGAACAAGTCGGAGATCGCGGCCGACATGGAACGCGCGTTCAAGATGTTTCCGCGGCTGAAGGAACGCGAGGCACAGAAAGCCGGAACGCTCTCGGGCGGCGAGCAACAGATGCTCGCCATCGGACGTGCGTTGATGTCGAACCCGCGGCTGTTGCTACTGGACGAGCCCTCGCTGGGGCTCGCGCCGCTCGTCGTTCACACGATCTTCGAAGCTATCGACGAGATCAAGAGCAAAGGCACGACCATCCTGCTCGTCGAACAGAACGCCCACGCGGCACTCGGCCATTCCGATCGCGCTTACGTTCTGGAAACGGGCAGAATCGTGATGGAAGGTCCATCGAAGGACCTGGCCAACGATCCAAGGATTAAAGAAGCTTATCTCGGTGAGTAGACCACGCGTTCGCAGCCAGTCCATTTCCAAGCTCCGCAGGCAACACGACACGACTCTCCACCTTAAAGCGGCGATTCTTCCCGTCGTCATCGTTCTTTTGGCGCTCGCGTTTTCGTGCTCGCACCAGGGTGAAACGCCGAATCAACCCGACCGCAGCACGATCAAGATCGGCTACTTCGGCGATCTCAGTGGGCCAACTTTCAACTTCGGACAGTCGGCCATCAACGGCGTCCTCATGGCGGCCGATCAGATCAACCAGGCAGGCGGCATCAACGGCCGGCGCCTCGACGTCGTGATCACCGACGACAAGGGAAGTTCCGAAGAAGCAGCGCGGCTTACGGCGAAGTTGATCGATCAGGACAAGGTCGTGGCGATAGTGGCGGGAGGCACATCAGGCAACAGCCGCGCGGCCGCTCCGAAGGCGCAGTCGTCGCACGTGCCGATGATCTCGCCGTCCTCTACCGACCCGGCGGTGACCCAGGTCGGCGATTACATCTTCCGCGCGTGTTTTGTCGACGAGTTTCAGGGCGAAGTCATGGCCCATTTCGCCATCAACACGCTGAAGGCGCAAACGGCCGCGATACTTTTCGACTTCAACACTCCGTACGGCCGCGGCCTCACCAACTTCTTTCAAACAGGCTTCCAGCGGCTCGGCGGACGCATCGTCAACGAACAGTCGTACACGCAGAACGACTCCGACTTCAAAGGCCAGTTGAGCTCGATTCGCGCTTCTGAGCCCGACGTGATCTACATTCCGGGTTACTACGGAGACGTCACGCGGATCGCCAAACAAGCGCGCCAGCTCGGTCTGACGCAGCCGCTGCTCGGCGGCGACGGTTGGGACGCGCCCGAGTTGTGGCAGTTGGGCGGCGACGCTCTCAACGGCGCGTACATCTCGACGCATTATTCCGTCGACGATCCGTCGCCGGCGATCCAGGCGTTCGTGCAGGAGTACAAACAACGCTACGGCAACCTCGCGCCGGACGCGCATGCCGCGCTCGCGTACGATGCGGCGCTGTTGCTGGTAGATGCAATCAAACGAGCAGGTTCTACGGAAGGCCCGAAACTTCGCGACGCGCTGGCACAGACGAAAGACTTCAAAGGCGTGACCGGAAACATCAGCATGGACGCGCATCGCAACGCAGTGAAGCCGGCAGTAGTGTTGAAGCTGATGGACGTGAGGTATATCTACGAGGCGACTATTCAACCCGACGCCGTCAAAGCACCGCCTTTACCAAGCCCTTCGCCGAGCCCGACGAAGAAAAAAAGCACGACCCGGAAGAGACGCTCAGGCGAATTCCTTTCGCGCGTTCGCCAACGCTTCATAAACGGAAGCCCTTGCAGTGCCACCCGTCCGCGACTTCGAATCCAACGTTCTCTCGACAGATAACGCGTCGTAAACGTCCGGTTCTATCAGCGGTGAGATACTCTCGAGATTCAGTTCCTCGATCTGCGTTCCCTCTTTGATCGCTCGCATCACGATCTTTCCGACAACTTCATGCGCCTCGCGAAACGGCATTCCCTTCCGCACCAGATAGTCCGCCAGCTCAGTTGCGTTCATGTAACCATCCAATGCGATATCGCTCTTGACGGTGATGTTGCGCAGCACAGTCGCTGTGACCTTCAATGAAGCCGTCGCGGTATCGAACGCATCGAACACCGCCTCCTTGTCTTCCTGCATGTCCTTGTTATAAGCGAGCGGTAAACCCTTCAACATCGTCAGCAACCCGACGAGGTCGCCAAACACACGACCCGCCTTCCCGCGCACCAGCTCCATCGAATCCGGGTTCTTCTTCTGCGGCATCAAACTCGAGCCCGTCGCGATCGCGTCGCCCAACTCGAGAAACGCGAACTCGCTCGTCGCGTACAGAATGACGTCCTCCGCCAGCCGCGACAGGTGGACCATAATCAGCGAACAGGCACTCAGAAACTCCACGCAGAAATCGCGATCGCTGACCGCGTCGAGACTGTTTCGCGAAACCCCTTCGAAACCAAGCGACGTCGCCAGCGCCTCGCGGTCGATCGGGAAGGACGTTCCCGCGAGCGCCGCCGATCCCAACGGCATCACGTTCACTCGCCGCCGCGCGTCAATCAACCGCTCGCGATCGCGCTCAAGCATTTCAAAATACGCGAGCGCCCAGTGCGCGAGCAGCACCGGCTGCGCGCGTTGCAGGTGCGTGTATCCGGGAATGACG
>DASRIM010000549.1:0-11291 GCA_035649995.1 Pyrinomonadaceae bacterium
AGTCGCGCAGCGCTTCGTTGATCGCGTCCTTCAACGTGCGGGAGCCGGCGTTTACTTCGCGCACTTCCGCGCCGAGGAGTTGCATGCGAAACACGTTCAACGCCTGGCGCCGCATGTCTTCCGCGCCCATGTAAACGACGCACGTCAACCCGAACAGAGCGCAGACGGTCGCCGTCGCAACGCCGTGTTGGCCCGCGCCGGTCTCGGCGATGATGCGCTGTTTGTTCATACGCCGCGCGAGCAGCACCTGGCCGATGGTGTTGTTTATCTTGTGCGCGCCGCTGTGCAGCAGGTCTTCGCGCTTGAGGTAGATCTTCGCGCCGCCGGCATGTTCGGTCAGCCGCGCAGCGTGGAAGAGCGGCGTGGGCCGGCCGGCGTAATGGTGTAGAAGGTCGCGCAGCTCCGATTGAAACGATTCGTCGTCGCGGCTCGAGAGATAGGCGGCGGTCAACTCTTCGAGCGGCGCCATCAGCGTCTCCGGCACGAAGCGCCCGCCATAAGTTCCCCAATGGCCGAGTGAGTCAGGCTGGGATCTCAGATCTGAGATCTCAGATCTCATAGGGCAGTTTCTCCTGCAACGGCGGCGCGACGGAGACGCGATCGCGGCCGGAGTTCTTGGAAACGTAGAGCGCGCGATCGCTCGCCGCGTAGAGCGCTCGTTCGGACGTCGCGTTCTCCGGGCAACCGGCGACGCCGATGCTGACGGTAACAGTGCCGACACCCTCAACGCGCTTCGCTGTCAACGCAGTGCGCAATCGTGCAGCCGCGGCAGCCGCCTTATCGAGATCGACACCGGCAAGCAACAAACCAAACTCTTCACCGCCGAGCCGCGCGGGCGTGTCGTTATCGCGCGAGACTTCGCGCAACGTTTGCGCTATCTGCCGAATCACCAGATCGCCGGCCGGGTGTCCGAACTTATCGTTGATGTGTTTCAAATGATCGATGTCGACCATCAACAGCGCACACGGAATGCGATAGCGGCGCCAGCGTTCGACCTCTCGCACGAGCGCCACGCGAAAACGGCGTCGATTCGCCAGACCCGTCAACGCATCCAGGTCCGCATCCGCGCGCAACTGGTCGATCTTTTGCCGCAACAGGACCAACTGGTGCGTACGTTCGATCAGCAGCTCGATCTCGCGGGGATACTCAAAATAATCAAACGCGCCGTTGAGCAACGCGGCGCGGCGCGCCTCCAGCGTCGCCGTTTCGGCGCCGACCAGCACCAGGGGAATCCCGTCGTCCGATTGGGCCAACATTCTCCCCAGCTCTCGCATTCTCAAGCCGCGAGCCGCGATGTCGGCAATGACGAGATGAGGGCGCGATCTCTGTAGTGAAACGAGTGCGGCCGCGCCATTAGAAACGCCGACGACGTCGATGCCTCTTTCGCAGATGCCTTCGATAAACTGCGACTGGTCGTCGTCGGTAATCAGCAGCACCCGGCCCCGCGAGCGGTCGCCGGATTTTGCATTGGGTTTCTTCTCTGCGCGCGCAGTCATAATTAGACCTGGCGAGGTCGACAAATCAAACAAACTTGTTCGAGGAGGACAATCTGATATTCGCTGACCTTGGGGCAACGTCAAGAATACTCTGCCACTGTGGGGCATCGTCAAGTTTGAACGCTCCGTACTGTTTTAACGAACTCGCGCATGCGTTCGTGGTTCTTTTTACCTGGGATTTCTTCAAGTTTGCTGCACGCATCGACTCCGTAGGGATCCACGGAAACGATGGCCTCTTCAATGTTTTGCACACCCAAACCACCGGCCAGGAAAAGCTTCGGCACGGCGCGGCTGACCTCCTGCGCGATCGACCAGTCGAAAACACGGCCGGTGCCGCCTCGCAACGAAGCGTCTTTCGTGTCGAGCAGGATTGCTTCGACGTTGTACGCCTGGGCTTGCCGTGCGTCGAACTCGGGGCCGGCGCTTAGTGCTTTGATGACGAAATGGCCAGCCAGTTGTTCGCAGTAGTCAGGTGATTCGTCGCCATGTAGTTGTATTGCGGTCACGCCTGCCCGCCGGGTTAAATCTTTCACCGATTCGGGCGACGGTTCATTAACGAACACGCCGACCGTGAGAATGGATTGCGGCAGCTCCGCGATGATGCTTCTGGCCGTTTCCGGGGTGACGTAGCGCGGGCTCGGTCTGTAGAAGTTGAAGCCCAGCGCGTCCGCGCCGGCGTCGACCGCCGCCATGGCGTCGTCCAGATTCGTGATGCCGCAGATCTTAATGAACGTCATGGGATGAGCTCGCGCAGCGCTGTTGCGGGATCGTCTGAACGCATCAACGACTCGCCGATCAGGAAACCGCGATATCCGACGTCGCGCAGCCGCGATAGATCGGAGGCCGTTTTCAAACCGCTCTCGCTGACCAGCACCGCATCTTTCGGCGCGTCGGCCGCGAGCGATAGAGACGTTTCAAGAGACACGTCGAACGTGTGCAGGTTGCGGTTGTTGACGCCGATCAGCGTAGCGCCACAGTCGACTGCTCGTTGCATCTCGTCGCGATCGTGAACTTCGACGAGGGCGTCCATTCCGATTTCGTCTTCGGCGAGACGCCTCAGCCGCAACAGAGCATCGTCGTCGAGTGCGGCGACGATCAACAACACGGCGTCGGCACCCGCTGCCGCAGATTCGTAAAGCTGGTAATCGTCGACGACGAAGTCCTTGCGGAGGACGGGCAAGTCGATGATTGACTTCGCCGCCCGCAAGTCGGCGAGTGATCCGGAGAAATAATCTTCTTCGGTCAATACCGACATAGCGACTGCGCCTCCAGCCTCATACGACTTCGCAATCTGCTTCAGATCGGCGTCGACACGGATAATACCTTTCGACGGCGAACGTCGTTTGAACTCGGCGATGATGTTGATGCCGTCGCGCAGCAACGCCTCACGAAGTCGGTGCGAATGTGAACGCCTTTCGAGAGCTTCGAGCGGGAAACGTTGTTTCGCTTCCTCAACGCGCTGTCGTTTGCGTTCGACGATGTCTGAAAGAAAGCTCATGCGTTCGTTGCGTCGATCAAAAGCTTCAACTTCGACTCCGCGGCGCCGCTGTCGATCGCCTGCGCAGCCAGCGCCGCAGCCTCGCGAAGATCGCCCGCGACGCCACCCAGCACGAGCGCCGCGGCAGCCGTCATGATCACGAGCGTCCGCGCCTCGTCTTTACGCGATCCGTCGAGCACCGCACGCACGATTCGGGCATTTGCTTCAGTGTCGCCGCCGCGCAAGTGGTCGAGCGGCGCGGGAGCGAAACCAAAATCGTCCGGCGCAATCTCCAGCGTCCGCACCTGCCCGTCGTGCGCTTCGGCGACGTGCGTCTTGCCCGCCAGCGTGATCTCGTCCAGACCGTCTTCACCATGGACCACCCACGCCCGCTCCGTGCCAAGCGCCGACAACACACGCGCCAGCCGTTCAGCCAGGTCCTTGCGCCAAACGCCGATGATCTGCCGCGGCGCGCCGGCCGGATTACTCAATGGACCAAGCAGATTGAACGTCGTGTGAATTCCCAACTGCCGCCGAATCCCCGCCACTCTCGCCGTCGCACCGTGATAGAGCGGCGCAAACATGAAACAGATCCCGATCTCGTTCAACGACGACTCCGACACGGACGGTATCGCCGAAACGTTCACGCCCAACGCCGTCAGCAGATCCGCGCTGCCTGACTTGCTGCTCGCCGCGCGGTTCCCATGTTTCGCCACCGGCAATCCGGCGCCGGCGATGACGAACGCCGCCGCCGTCGAGATGTTGAAAGTCTTCGCGCGGCTCGAGCCTGTTCCGGCGGTGTCGATGAAGCACGGATGTTTCGAGCTCACGCGCACAGCG
The DNA here is from genome assembly GCA_035649995.1 of Pyrinomonadaceae bacterium. GTDB lineage: Bacteria > Acidobacteriota > Blastocatellia > Pyrinomonadales > Pyrinomonadaceae > PSRF01. Next base: position 3,814 of record DASRIM010000549.1, read on the forward strand.
CGCGATCGCAATCCTTCAACGAGTCCCGTCAGCTCGTCGATAGTCTCACCTTTTACGGCCAGCGCGACCAACGCTCCCGAGATCTGCGCGTCGGTTGCTTCCGGATCGAGCAACGCGTCGAGCAGTTGACCAGCCTCTTCGCGGTTGAGATCTTCGCGACGAACCAAACGAGACAGGAACTCCGTTAATTGATGATTGGCCATTGTTTCAGTGAGTGGTGACTTAGTTGACTCTCACGAACCTAAGAACAGTCAGGAAGGGGGCAAACGGAGTGCGCCCCCGCCGGCGCAACAGCGGGGGCGTTGCCCCCTTCCTGACTTGTTCTCGCTGAGTCATAGTGGTGAGTTAGAGTTTCAGGAAATTCGCCAGCAACTGCTTGCCTTCAGAAGTCAGAATGGACTCGGGATGAAACTGCACGCCTTCGACTTTCAGGTCGTGATGGCGCAAGCCCATGATGATGCCGTCCTTCGTCGATGCTGAAACTTCGAGACACGAAGGCAACGTATCGCGCTCGACGATCAGCGAGTGATACCGGCCGGCGAGAAAGTTGTCGCTGATCCCGGCGAAGATCGTCTGGCCATCGTGACTGACCGCGGACGCTTTGCCGTGCATCAACTCAGGCGCGCGAATCACGCGTCCGCCAAACGCCTGGCCCATCGCCTGATGGCCCAGGCAGACGCCGAGCAGCGGTATCTTTCCGGAGAAACGTTCGATGACGCCGAGCGAGATGCCGGCATCGTCAGGCGTGCCTGGTCCCGGTGAAATCACGATGCGCTCAGGACGAAGACTCGTTTCGATCTCGTCGAGCGTGACCTGATTGTTGCGACGCACTTCGACCGTCTGGCCCAGTTCGCCGAGATACTGGACGAGGTTGTAAGTGAACGAATCGTAGTTGTCGATTACGAGCAGCATCTACGTATGTTTGACCAAAAGCGCCACCAGCTTTTGGCGTTTGTTTTTCCTGGCCCAATCGAGGGCCGTCATTCCGTCCGCATCTTTCGATTTCGCATTCGCGCCACGTTCCAGAAGCCTTACGGCTGCGGATTCATTGCCGAACACCGCTGCCCACATCAACGGCGTCCCGCCTAATCGATTCTTGATGTTCGGGTCGGCGCCTTTATCGAGCAGCAGGTTGAGAATCTCGACATTGCCGCTCTGGGCAGCGCCGTGAAGCGGCGCGTCGCCGTCAGCATCCTGCGCGTTCACGTCAGCGCCGCGCTCCAACAACTTCTCGACAGCATCTCTGCGATCCTTCCAGACGTAACTCATCAACGCCGTCGCGCCGTTCTTACCCCGCACGTTCGCGTCGAGTTTTGGGTGATTCAGCAGCACCAGCTCGACGTCATCATACATGGCCTCGATCGCATGAAATAGCGCCGTGTATCCCTGTTTATCTTTCACGTTGACGTCCGCGCCCCGCTGCACGAGCAAGTTCACCACTTCGAGATCGCCGCGCGCGGCAGCGGAGATCAACGCCGTACGGCCGTCTGGTTCGTCCTGCGCGTTGGGATTGATGCCGGCGTCGAAAAACGCATTGATCGCCATGATGTCGCGCGCACTCGCCGCGGCATGAAAACCCTTTTCGTCAAATTCGTAGCCGCGCAACTTCAGCACCTGCTGCGCCGCTTCAGGCGTAGGCTTTGTTCCCGTGCGTTCGGCACAACTCGTTAACGCAAGAAGGCACAAAAGCAGCGCTGCTGCTTGAAAGATCATGACGCGGCGAGGAGTCACTTTTTGCATGGGCTCACAATCGCGCGATTGATCTTGACGGGTTTGTCCGGCTTCTCTCCCTGCGCCGGCGCCTGGTTGATCGCGTCAACCACTTCGATCCCTTTCGTCACCGTGCCGAACGCGGAGAACTTGCTGTCGAGATGCTGCCCCGTCCCCGCGAGAATGAAGAAGTGCGTGGTGGCGCTGTTCGGTTCATCTGTGCGCGCCATCGAAACGATGCCGCGAACGTGTTTGACGATGCCGGGCTCGTCCGGCAGTTTGCGCTGCATGCGCTTTTGCAGTTCGACGCCCCACTTCTCGCTCGTCGACAGGTTTCCGCCCTGAATCACAAACCCCTTCACGACGCGGGTGAATGTCGTCGTGTCGAGCGCGCCCGTCGCCGACAGGTTGAGAAAGTTTCTGACAGACTCGGGAGCGACTTCGGGCATCATCGCGATCTCGATCGCGCCGAGCTCCGTTTCGAGAGTAACGCAATGCGCGGCCATCTTCTCGACCGAAGCGCCGTCAAACGGCTCGGGAACGTTCTCCGTCTGCGCAGCCGCATCCCGCGTATTGGCCTTTTGCGGCGGCTCTTGCGCGCTGACAACCGTGAATAAACAAAACAACGTGATTAATAACTTCACAACCCTCTCTCCGCCATTTCAATCGCGCGAAACATCCCGCGCGCTTTGTTCACCGTCTCCGCGTACTCGTGCTCGGGAATCGAATCCGCCACAATGCCTGCTCCCGCCTGCACCATCGCCTGCCCCTCGCGCAACACTATCGTTCTGATTGCGATACACGAATCGAGGTTGTCGGCGTAGTCCATGTACAGCACCGAGCCCGCATAGATTCCGCGGCGATCGGGCTCGAGCTCGCGAATGATCTCCATCGCGCGAATCTTCGGCGCGCCACTGACGGTCCCCGCCGGAAAACATGCAGCCAGCGCATCGAACCGATCCAGACCGTCACGCAAACGCGAACGTAAACTCGTCTCCAGGTGCTGCACGTGCGAATAACGCTCGACCGACATCAGTTCCTCGACCTTCACCGAGCCGTAATCCGAAACGCGCCCGAGATCGTTGCGGCCGAGATCGACTAGCATCATATGCTCCGCGACTTCTTTCTCGTCTGACTTCAGGTCTTCGCCCAGCATCCAGTCTTCGGTCTCCGTCGCTCCGCGTTTTCTCGTTCCTGCAATCGGTCGATAGTCGAGCCGCTGACCGTGACAACGGACCAGCATCTCCGGCGAAGCGCCAACCACCGTCTCTTCACCTAAACGGAGGAAGAACATGTATGGAGATGGATTGATCGCCCGCAGCGCGCGATAGATCTGGAGTGGTTCTCCGTGAAACTGGGCCGAGAAACGTTGCGAGAGCACGACCTGGTAGCAGTCGCCGGCGGCGATGTACTCCTTGATGCGCCGTACGCCGTCTTCAAAAGCGCGGCGCGACCAGTTGGATTTCAGCGAGAAGTTTCGCTCGCCGTCGTGGCGCGGGTGCTCTTTGACGGGGATCGGATCGACGGCGAAGATGGCCGTCTCGATGTCCTTGGTGCGCGCAACGGCGGCCTCGTAAAGCTCGCGCAAACGCTCGTGACTGCCTGCCGCTTCTTCGGTGAAAACGATCGCGACGATCTCGAGCCGCTGCTTGACGCGGTCGAACGCGATCACCGTGCGATAGAACATCCACAATGCATCCGTTGGACCATCGAGCGGCTGCGTGTCGTCGCTTCTCAGCGCCGGCTCGAACCACTGCGCGGCGTCGTAACAAACATAGCCGACTGCACCGCCGGCAAACGGCACCAGGCCAGGACGGCGAGCGAGCGAACGCCCGCGAAAGTAATCGCGCACCCACTCCGTAGCGACCATGGGAAACGTTTCAGTCTTCCCGTTTCGTTCGACGAACGTTTGCATTCCCTGGCCGCGCACGATCATCTCCGGATCGGCGCCGAGAAATGAATAGCGCGCGATTCGCTCGCCGCCTTCAACGGACTCGAGCAGAAACGCGTAGCGCGAGTCGCCGGCTATGCGCATGAACGTTCCGACCGGCGTGTGCAAGTCGCCCAGCACCGAACGCACGACGGGCACAACATTGCCCTGACGCGCCTCGCGCTCAAACGCCTCGAACGATGCCGGCTGAAGATCCAACATGATTAACTTCCAACGGTGCGAGTCGCCGCCAGCCAGTGACCGCCGTCCACGACCACCACACAACCGTTAATGTAAGTCGCGGCGTCCGAACAGATAAACAGTGCCGCCTTTTCGATATCTGCAACTCTGCCAAAACGTCCCAGCGGAACGCCCTTGCGCAGCCGCTCCCTGACCTGCTCGGGAACGAGGCGCGTCATTCCTTCCGTGTCTTCGATCGGCCCGGGCGCGATGGCGTTCACGCGGATGCCGTACCGTCCCCATTCGACCGCAAGATTACGTGTCAGCGCGTCGACGCCGGCCTTAGCTGCCGAGACGTGGAGCTGCATCGGCGTGCCGAGATAATGGAGCGTCGCGCTGATGTTGAGGATTTGCCCTTTATGCTCTTTCAACTGCTCGAAAGCAGCGCGGCAAACGTTGAACGTACCTTTCAAGTCGATGTCGACGACAGTGCCGAAGCCGTTCGGCGACAACTGTTCAGCGCTGCAGAGGAAGTTCCCGGCGGCGCCGTTGACGACGATGTCGATCTTTCCGAGTTGCTCGACAGTCGCGGCGATTGCTTTCTCAACCGCGTCCGCGTGACGAACGTCGACCGGAACCGCGATGGCCTTTCCGCCGCTACTGTTGATCGCCTCAGCGGCGGGTGCGAGGTGGTCCATGTTCCTGCTGACGAGGGCCACAGCCGCGCCTGCTTCGGCGAAGGCGCGCGCAACGCCGCCGGTGATTCCGGTCCCACCGCCAGTCACGAAGGCAACACGATCTTTCAGGATTCCATCTTTGAAAATTGAGTCGCTCATAAGTTTATGGCTTCTTCGAGTCTGAATTTCTGTTCGTATAAGGCTTTGCCAACGATAACACTATCCAAAAGCGGTTCGCCCGCGTCGCGCAGGCGCTTGATGTCGTCAAGACTGGAAACGCCGCCCGAAGCAGTGACATGAATCTTTGCCGCGCGAGCGACGGCGACTGTCTGTTCGACGTTTGGACCAGTGAGCATGCCGTCGCGAGAGATGTCCGTGTAAATAATCCGTTCGATGCCAAAGGCCGCCACATACTTCGCCAAATCCACTGCTTGAATTCCCGTTTCCGACACCCAACCTCGCGTCATCACGATGCCGTCGCGCGCATCGATCCCGACGCAAACATCAAACTTCCCCACCAACTCCTGCAACAACTCCGGCGATTCAACAGCAACAGTTCCCAAAACAACTCGCGCCACTCCCGCATCGCTAAGTTGCCGCACGTCGTCAATCGTTCGAACTCCGCCACCAAACTCGATCGGCACACCGACCGCATCAACGATCCGCTTCACGACCGCGCGGTTTGGCGATTCGCCTCCCTTGAACGCGCCGTCGAGATCGACCACGTGAATCATCCGCGCACCGGCCGCCTCAAACTGTTTCGCCACCTCGACCGGGTTCTCGTCGTAAACCGTCACGTCCGTCTTCCGCCCCTGCACCAGACGCACGCACGAACCGTTTTTCAGATCGATTGCGGGTATGACGAGCATTATCCTGACACCACGCCCATGACCTCATCAAACAGCATCCCGTTGGTGGCGATCGAGTTGTTCCCGGCCGCCGTCCTGACGCCGCGCCAATCGGTAAACGTTCCACCGGCTTCTTCCATGATCGGCAACAGCGCCGCACAGTCCCAAAGATTCATCACCGGATCCAGCATCACCTCGGCGCGTCCTGTTGCGACGAGCACGTAACCGTAACAGTCGCCCCACGTGCGGCTCGTCTTCGTGCGCGCCTGGAGCAGCTCAGCCGCGCGTCCAAAGCCGTAACGCGCGCACGACGTAAAGTCGGTACACAACAACAACGCATCTTCGAGCCGGGCAGTGTTAGACACGCGCGTCCGTTCGCCATTCAGGAAACACCCAACGCCTTTCGCGGCCGAAACGATCTCGTCAAGCGCCGGAATATTCACGACGCCGGCACGCATCTCACCATCAATCTCCAACCCGATCAGCACTCCGTAAAACGGCACGCCGTGAACAAAAGCAAACGTGCCGTCGATCGGATCGACTATCCAACGCCTGCCCGACGCGCCATGCGATTCACCTTCCTCCTCGCCGACGATGCTGTCGTCAGGATAACGTTCCGCGATCTGGCGGCGCACGTACGCTTCCGCTTCGCGATCCGCAATCGTGACGTAACTGCCGTCGCTCTTCGTCGTCGTCTCCGGCTGCTTGCGAAAGTATTTCAACGTGATCTCGCCGGCGCCGCGCGCCAGTTCGACAGCAAACTCGAGCAGATGTGGCAGTTCGTCTTTCATTTTCTGCGCCGCGCAAGCTCTTCACGGATTTGATCGAGACTGACGCCGCGCGCCACCAGCAACACGAGCAGGTGATAGATCAGGTCCGAGACTTCTCCGACGAACGGCGCGGCAGCGTCGTTCTTCGCGGCGATGATCGTCTCCGCTGACTCCTCGCCGACCTTTTTGAGAATCTTATCAATCCCCTGTTCGAAGAGATACGTCGTGTATGAGTCGTCAGGCCGATCGCGCTCGCGCGTTTCGATCAACTCGTACAGTTGCGTCAGCAAAAGACCGAGATCTTCAGTTTGCTTCAGATCGAAACACGAGCGAGCGCCGGTGTGACACGCCGGTCCGGCAGGCTCGACCAGGACGACGATCGCGTCGCTGTCACAATCGCGGACGAGTTCGACGACGCGCTGCGTGTTTCCCGACGTCTCGCCCTTGTGCCACAGCTCGTTTCGCGAGCGCGACCAGAACCACGTCTCCTTCGTCTCGAGCGTGCGCGCCAGACTCTCGCGGTTCATGTACGCGAGCGTCAACACTTCGCGTGTGCGCGCGTCCTGCACGATCGCCGGAATCAAACCACGCTCGTCGAATTTCAGCTCGTCGATTTTTAGATCGGCAGTATTCATCTGACTTCGACTCCACGCTCGCGGAGGTAACTCTTCACGTCGGCAATCGACAGCTCGCCAAAATGAAAAAGTGAAGCTGCCAGCACAGCACTCGCGCCACCTTCGACGAACGCTTCATAGAAGTGTTCGAGTTTACCCGCGCCGCCTGATGCGATGACCGGGATCCGCACTGCACTGGAAACTGCGCGTGTTAACTCCACGTCGTAGCCGTCGCGCGTGCCGTCGCAGTCCATGCTCGTCAGCAATATCTCACCCGCGCCGAGGTTCTGCGCGCGCATGGCCCACTCGATGGCGTCCATCCCAACTGCACGGCGGCCGCCGTGCGTGAACACTTCCCAACCGTCGCTTCGCCTCCGCGCATCTATTGCAACGACAATGCACTGGCTGCCAAACGTCTCAGCGCAATCGCCGATCAGCCGCGGCGTCTCGACGGCCGCGGTGTTGAGCGTGATCTTGTCGGCGCCGGCGCGCAACACCGCGCGAATGTCTTCGACCGATCGCAATCCGCCGCCGACGGTGAAAGGGATGAACACTTCATCCGCAACTCGCCGCACCAGATCCGCGACGATGTCTCGTTTGTCGGACGACGCGGTGATGTCGAGAAACGTCAACTCGTCTGCGCCTTCCGTGTCGTAGCGCTTTGCCTGTTCGACCGGATCGCCCGCGTCCGTCAGCGAGACAAAGCGAATCCCCTTGACCACGCGGCCGTTATCGACGTCGAGACACGG
>DASRIM010000550.1:0-9174 GCA_035649995.1 Pyrinomonadaceae bacterium
TCAACGACGACCAGGTAACCGAAGTAACGCTGACGCTGGACCTCAATGCCAGTCCGACTCCGGATAGACCTTAGTTCGTCGAATCGGATGAAATCAAAAAAGGGGCGGCTGCTACAGCCACCCCCCTTTTTTATGTTGCCACTTACCGAAGCACTACTTTCGCCGCCGCTGATTGGCGCGCAATTGGCGAACCTGGCGCTTGAGTTCCGTGATCTCCTTCTGCTGTTCCTTGATCGCGTTCAGCATGGTCCAGAGGATCGGATCGTTATTGACCATCAGGTAGCCGCTACTGTTTGACGTCACGGCTTCCGGAATCACTTTCTGAACTTCCTGCGCCGCAAAACCAACATGCTCGCCTTCGTTCGGCAGGCCCAGCACATTATTGGATTTGTATTCATAACGCACTGGCTGCAATTTCATCACTGCGCTCAATCCTGTCGTGAATGGCGACTTAACGTTCTTGAGTCGCCGATCTGAAAACGACTGCCATGAACCGCCGCCGACCTTGCTCGCGTCGCCGTTGACCGACAATAACTGATCGGGCGAGGTAGTTCCGATGCCGACACGGCCGATGGACGTGATGCGCATACGCTCCGTACCGGTGTCGGTGTTGTTGTTGCCGGCAGTACTGAACAGGACCGACGTAGCAGCGGAGAATCCGGAAGCGCCGCCTCCGATTGCGACAAGATTTTCGGTGCTCGTCGTAGCTGCATTGAGCACGCCGAAACTCAGGTTGCCGGTGGTGAACGCCGGAAGCGCGATGCGATTCAGCTTCGTGGTCGCGTTGGTGCGGGTCGTAGCGCCGCTGTCGGAGCCCAACGTTAGAGTGTTTCCGGAGACGTCGAGAGTCGTCGACGGCGAGCCATTGGCGATACCGACGTTTCCGTTCGCGGCGATATCAATTGAGCTCGTCGGTGCGCCGGGACGGATGCGCAGAGACAGACGCGAGCCGCCCGTAACGTCGCGGATGAAGAAGTTTGCTTCGTTAGCGCCGATGTCCCACGTTTGCGCCGTGAAGCCGCCGGTGTTGTTTTGTTCGAGACGAATCGCCGGCGTGTCAGTGGTGTTTACGTGAAAATCAAGCGCAGCCGTGGCCGTGCCGAGGCCGACGTTGCTCGACGAGTTGACGCGAAGTGCATTCGCCCGCGCGCCTGCATCTACCGCAAACACGATCGTTCCGGTTTCGGAGTTTCCAGTCGCACCCTGATCGACGAAGGCGAGATGACTGGTGCCGCCGCCGGCTGAGTCGTTAGCACGGATCTGCCAGTTATTGGTGGGGAAACCGGCGGTGGTGCTGGTGTCGTCAAACTGAAGGCGTGTGTTGTTTTCCTTCATGCGGATGGTGTCGAAACCAAAGTTCTCGTTGTTCACGCAGTCGAGACCAGCGCAGATGCTTCCCTGAACAATGAGGTCGTCCGGAATTACCTGATCGAAAAACATAAAGCGCGGGTGATGCCGGTTAATCTTGTAGTTCACGCGTCCTGACGGCCTCGCTGAAGAAACGGCCGCGGGAACGGAGGCGGGAACTGACGGTCGTTCGACCTTGGCGTTGCGGCGACCGGGTCCCGGTTCTTCCGTTCCGCCCACCACGACGATTCCATTGACGACGGAGAAGCCTCCGGATTGCACCAAAGGCTCCGGCAAGGCGCCGCGTCTTTTGAGCTCGCGCTGGACCTCTTCGGATTTGCCCTTCTCGCGCGCGGCCTTCAACTGCTCCTTCACGCCGGCGGCGAAGTTCGGCGTTAACCGCAGTTCGTAGATGTACTGGCCATCGACTCTTTTATCGCTGAGTTGGAACTCGGGGGATTGGCCGCTTTGAAACTCCTTCACAAACACTTCGCCTTCCGGACTGATGACAGTCAGCGTCGAAGCAGCGTGACTCGCTCTAATGTCCCACCTGACGCCCGAGCCGGAGCCGTTCAAACTGGCAAACTGATCGTTTGCCTGGCCCATGGCAGAAACACTCAGACAGGCGATAACAAACACAATACCCAACATGGGGGTTACGTATTTTCGGTTCTGCATGTGATAAGCCTTCCTTTTTAGTCGGCAAAACTCTGCCGAGATGATTGGCGAGTGGAATAAGGGTCCTCCGGGAGAGAGAACAACCTTAAAGCGGTGCGAGGTAAAAACTGGTCACATGCGTATACCAGCGGACGCGAACACGTGTCAAGAGTTTCATTCATAAAAATGGATGGCGATCGCGAGATTAGTTGAATACCGAACACAACTGGCGCATACTCTCGCCATCGCGGGCTCGAGCCCTCATAAACTGATCAGCGGAGGCGAAACAGCGTGCAGGAGCCGCGCGCGCCCCATGGCTTCCCGGCACCTGCAAGGAACTGTAAACACGAACGAATGCCACTGCTTCAGCCTCAGCGACCATCTCTCCTCATCATCGACGATGAATGGCAGATCCGAAGTCTGCTCATCGATCTGCTCGGAAGCGTCTATCGTTGCTCGGAAGCCGCTTCCGCTGAAGAAGCACTGACTGCACTCTCACACGAAAGCTTCGATCTAGTTATCAGCGACATCGACATGGGCGGAATGAGCGGGCTCGAGCTCGTTCCACGCGTTCATTCACTGGCGCCGGACACGGTCGTCGTGATGATCAGCGGCAATCAGGACATCGAGTTTGCGATAAAAGCGTTGCGCGCCGGCGCGTTCGACTACATCACCAAGCCAATCGATATTCGTCACGTCGAAGCCTCTGTCGAGCGCGCGTTGAAGCATGCGGCCCTCCTCAAAGAGAAACGACTCTACAAAGAACAGATCGAGAACCTGTTGCAACAGCGCACTGCCGAGGTCGACTGGCTCGCGTACTACGACACCGTCACCCAACTTCCGAACCGCGCGTTGTTTGAAGACCGGCTCGCGCAGGCGGTCGCGATCGCGCGAGCGAAAGACCAGTCGCTGGCCGTGTTGTTTATCTCTCTCGACCAGTTCAAGAAAGTGAACGACTCGCTCGGTCACGGTCCGGGCGACAGTTTGTTGCGCGAATTTGGCGAGCGTTTGAAGAGCTGCATCAACAAGTCTGACACTGTTGCGCGTTTTGGCGGCGATGAGTTTGCTCTGCTGCGAACTCAAATCGAAGGCACAAAGGACGTGATGGAAACGATCGGCTTGTTGTCGAACGTGTTGAAGTTCTCGTTCGATCTTCCCGGCCAGGAACTTTTCGGCACGGCGAGCGTCGGCATCAGCATGTTTCCTTTTGACGGCGACGACAGTCAAACGCTTCTGAAAAACGCCGGCGCCGCGCTTTATAAGGCGAAGCGATCGGGCGGCGCCAATTATCAGTTCTTCACGTCGGACATGCACGAGCTCGCGACGCGGCGTCTGGCGCTGGAGACCAATTTGCGGCGGGCGATTCAAAACGAGGAGTTTCTGATTCACTACCAGCCGCGCGTGTCCGTTGATTCACTGGCGATCACGGGTGTTGAAGCGCTGGCGCGTTGGCAACATCCGCAGCTTGGCCTGGTTTCGCCGTCGGAGTTTATTCCGCTTGCTGAAGACACGGGTTTGATCGTGCCGATTGGCGAGTGGGTGTTACGCAACGCGTGCCGCCAGAGCCGCGAGTGGCAGGATCATGGTTTTGCGCCGATTCAGATGTCCGTAAATATTTCGGCGCGCCAGTTTCACGATCGCGATTTGTCAGAGAACGTGATCAGGATTCTCGACGAGACCGGCCTCGATGCTAAGTATCTCGACCTGGAATTAACGGAAAGCTCGATCATGCAGAGCGAGGAGTTTGCGTCGAGCGTGCTGAACCGTTTGAAGAGTATGGGGATTCATATCTCGATCGACGATTTCGGCACCGGGTTTTCGTCGCTGGCGTCGTTGAAACGTTTGCCGATCGACGTGCTCAAGATCGATCAATCGTTTGTGAGAGACGCGACGACGGATCCTGACGATGCAGCGCTCGTGATGGCGATCATCACGCTGGCTCACAATCTGCGCTTGCGAGTGATTGCGGAAGGCGTGGAAACAGCGGAGCAACTTCGTTTCCTACAGTTACTCCGCTGCGATGAGATTCAGGGTGACTTCTTCAGCCGCCCTCAACCGGCCGATAAGCTGGTGGCGTTGTTCGACACCAGTTTCAGTAAATTAGTCAGTTAGCGTGAAACTCGAAACGAGCGACGTCCGATTCACCTAAGATTACCGTGTCGCCGGCATTCAATTGAATTTCGCCCACGCGTGCCGATCTCGGATCGTTGACGAACGTGCCGTTGCGCGAGTTCTGGTCCTCGATCACGACGCGCCCGCCTCTAACGCCGATCCACAAGTGCTTCTTCGAGATCCGCGGATCACCGATGACGATCTGTGCCGAGCCGCCATCGCGCCCAATGAACTCGCCGTCGTGCTTGATCTTGAACTGTTGGCCCAACAAGGGTCCCGACACGAATTTGATCGACCCATAGTTCGCGTTGAAGGCGTCGCCGTCCTGCGTGATTGCGACCGTGCGCGACAGGTCTACAGTCATGCCCTGATCGCCGGCGGCGACGTGCGGCATCGGCTGCGGCGCAGCATGAGCAGGGGACGGGCTCGGCGGGGGCGACGGCGGTGAATACGGCGCAGGCGAGGAGGCAGGCGCAGGATGCGCTTTTCCACCCGACGCGGGCGCCGGACCGGCCTGCTTCGCTCCCTTCTTACGACGCCGCATCAATATGATCGCGATCACGACGATGATCAGGATCAATCCGATGACAAACAGCACACCCAGGATTACGCCAACCAGCCACAGCGGAAAGCCCGACTTCTCGCGTCCTTCGGCTTTCGCCTGCTGGCTGCTCTGCACCAGCCGATCAACTTCCGAGTGCTGCGGAAACAGCCTCTTTACTTCTTCAAACTTCGGAATAGCGGACGAGTACTGGTCGGCCCAGTAATACTCGAGCCCTTCGCGGAACAGCTTGTCGGTCGGCCCGTCGGTATTGGCCGCTCCGGCGCTCTTCACGTACTCCATTACAGTGTTGGACGGAACGACGAACGCGAAACCCGACACTTCCTGCCCGTTAACAGTATCGCCGCGGAAGGTCAGCAACCCGATCACTTCATTCTGATCGTTTACAACGGGCCCGCCGGAGTTGCCGTGCGTCGCGGGCGCGCTCGTTTGCAGGATCGGCGCGCCGCTGGCTGCCTGTTTCCGCGCGGAGATCTTGCCGTCGTTGATGGTTGCTTCGAGTGCTGACTTGCTGCTCAGTAGCCCCGAGCTGAACGTATCGGCGGCGCCGGGATAGCCGATGACGGTGACGTGATCCTGAAGCTGGACCTTTTCGGAGTCGGCGAGTTTCAGGATCGGAGCGTTCTTGACCTCGATTTTTATGATGGCGACGTCCTTCCCCTGGTCGGCGCTTTCACCGGTCGGCGCGCCATATTGTTTTATCTCGAAAGGGAAGTTGCTGCCGTCAGGAATGATGACGTGATGTAGCTTTTGAAAACTCTGAAACTGGCTGTGCTGGTTGATGAAGCCCGCGTTCAAGCTTCTCGGGTCCTTGCCCAACTGCTGGCCGATCTGTTGGACCATCTGCCAGAAGAGAGCTTCCTTGGCTTTCTCTTCGCCCTCGCGAGTGGTCGAGACGACGTGCGCGTTGGTGGCGATGTAGCCGTTAGAGCTGATGAAGAAACCCGAGCCCAGCGCAATAGACGAGACGTTGAAAGTCGTCCCCTGATAACCGGGCGGCTGAAAGAGGATCTGACCTATCGCACCGTCGATGATGCGTACGACAGCCGGCTTGCTGAACATCGCCAGGCGTTCGCCGTCCGACACTGCGTGAACGACGAACCGCGGTTGCATCGGAAGCAGCGTCACCGCGAGAAAAAACGCACCTATCGCAATAAAAAGCAGTCTGCGCATGAGAAGGGCTCCTTGGGGATAATGATTATTTCGTCTCAAAGATTGAAAGCCTTGATGAAGATGACCGGCAGCTTGTGAGCTTCTAAAGTAATTCCGAAGGAAAGTCAATGAAAAATCAGGCAGTTTTGCCACAGATTCAGGACAGATCTGTGTGACAAATCCCGATAGAGGAGGATAGAAGCGTGACTAAGACGATTTGCTTGCTGACAATATTATTGCTGGTGGCGCTCGCCGCCGGCTGTGCGACTAACGAATCCGCTAATCAAAACGCTGCAAACCAGACGCCAACGACGACACAAGCGCCGGACGACTCCGAGATCACCACCTCAGTCGACGCCAGCGGAACCAGGACGGAAACCAGGACCTTCCGAAATAACCCGCATATATCGAAAGTCGTAGTCACAACGCGCGACGGCAAGAGAACCGTCAAAGCCTATTCACCGAGCGGTGAAGAGCGCGTAGTGGAAACCACCGAGAACGCACTCGAAGCGACTGGCGAAGCCATCGCGAAATCCGCCGGTTTCGTCGCTGACAAGGGCGAAGACGCCATTGGCGAAGCCGGTGACAAAGCCGAGGACGTCAAAGACAAGGCCCAAACCGTAGGCGAGAAGACCGTCGATGCGAGTAAGGAAATCGGCGAAAAAACGGTTGACGTAAGCAAGAAAGCCGGTGAAAAGACGGTCGAAGGCGCTAAGAAGGTCGGCGATAAGACAGTCGAGGGCGCTAAGAAAGCCGGAAGCGCTGTGAAGAAGGTGATTCCGTAACCACGGATTGAAGCCGAAACGACGGACGGAAAGGGTGGTTGAGGTCGGCCGCCCTTTTTGTTTGCTATACTACCTGCCTCGCAAGGAGGAGGTTCAATGGCAGACAAGTCGAGGTTCACAATCATTTGTCCGTGCTGCGAAGCCAACCTGACAATCGACGCGCAGACCGGCGCGATCCTATCGCACGAAGAAAAAGCCAAGCCGCTTGCGTCGTTCGACGAGATGGTCAAAGGACTCGACAAGCAGAAACAGATGCGTGAACAGATTTTCGCGCAGGAGCTGAGTTCGATGAAGGACCGCGATCGCATTCTTGAAGAGAAGTTTCAGGAGGCGATGAAGCGGGCCGAAAAGGACAAAGACAAGCCGTACCGCAATCCGATGGATATCGATTAGATCCGGGCGAGATTCTCCCTAATTAAACTGGAGCACAACTTAATGGTTCGTATTTCAAAGCGTTTCCTCGCTCTCTTTGTGGCCGTCGGGGCGCTTGCCGGCGCCCTCGTCGTCGCGCCTGCGCAAACGCGAATGCCGCAAATGAAGTTTACCGACCGCACGCTGCCGAACGGCATGCGCGTGTTGAGCGCGCCCGACTCGTCGAGCCCGACGGTCGCGATCCAGGTCTGGTATCACGTCGGCTCGAAAGACGACCCGCAGAGCCGCAGCGGCTTTGCGCACCTCTTCGAGCACATCATGTTCAAGAGCACGAAGAACATGAAATCGGAGATGATGGACCGGTTGACCGAAGACGTCGGCGGTTTCAACAACGCCTTTACGGCTGACGACGTGACGGTCTACTTCGAAGTAGTTCCCTCGAACTATCTCGAAACGCTGCTCTGGGCCGAAGCCGATCGACTGTCGGGACTGAACGTCGACGATCCGAACTTCAAATCGGAACGCGACGTGGTGAAGGAAGAGTTCAGGCAAGGCGTGCTGGCGCCGCCGTACGGCCGGTTCGAATACTTGCTCCAGCAAAAGTCGTTTGCCGAACATCCTTACAAACGTCCGGGCATCGGCAGCATCGAGGATCTCGACGCCGCATCGCTCAAGGACGTTCAGGAGTTTCATACCACCTATTACCGTCCGGACAATGCGACGCTCGTCGTCGTCGGCGA
Organism: Pyrinomonadaceae bacterium; assembly: GCA_035649995.1. Lineage (GTDB taxonomy): Bacteria > Acidobacteriota > Blastocatellia > Pyrinomonadales > Pyrinomonadaceae > PSRF01. The sequence goes on from DASRIM010000550.1 coordinate 7,728, forward strand.
CTTTGATCCGAAACAACTCGACGCGTGGGTCGACAAGTACTTCGCTCCGATTGCGAAACCGAATCGTCCGCTGCCGCGCGTGCAGGTGAAAGAACCGGCGCGAAAAGCAGAGATGCGGTTTACTGAATACGGACGCAACGATCTGCCGGCTGTCGGACTGACCTATTTGACTCCGCGACAGGCCGACGCCGATTCGGACGCGCTGCGTGTTGCCGATGCGATTCTATCGGCTGGTGAGTCGTCGCGGCTGTATAACTCGCTCGTGTATCAGCAGCAACTGGCGGCGGAAGTTAATTCGGCCGCCGAAATGCGAGAAGATGCGAGCCTGTTTGTTCTGACGGCGATCTTGTCGGAAGGGAAGAAGCCGGAAGACGCGGAGAAGTCGCTACTCGCCGAGATCAGGAAGTTGCAAGACGCGCCGGTTTCAGCGGCTGAGCTCGAGAAAGCCAAGAACCAGATCATCACCGACCAACTGCGTCAACGTGAGACGAGCAACGGCAAGGCGCTGGCGCTCGGAGAGGCTGCGGTGCTGTTGGGTGATCCAGCGAGAGTGAATACCGATCTCGCGCGGTTGCAAGCCGTGACCGCCGCGGACATCCAGCGAGTGATGAAGAAGTACTTCGCGGATACGAATCGAATGGTCCTGCACTACTTGCCTGAAGCTTCGAAACCTGCTGAAAAGAAAGTTGGGGAGGGCAAGTAAATGAGAACGATGAAACATTTATCGCTATTGTTTGTACTGCTCTCGCTCTCCTTCGTTGGCAATGTTACGAGGGCGCAGACTCCGCAAGCGACGCCTCCGCCGCCCGCGCCGCCGCGTTCAGGAACATTTCCCAAGCCGGTCGAAGAGACGTTGCCGAACGGATTGCGCGTGATTGTGGTCCAGCGAAGCGAGACGCCGCTGGTGTCGGCGCAGTTGCTGATCAAGAACGGCGGCGAGGTCGATCCGCCGGAGCTGGCGGGATTGGCGGACATGACCGCCGGCCTGCTGACGAAAGGAACACAGACGCGCGACGCTACGCGCATCGCGCAGGAGGTTGAGAGTCTCGGCGGTTCGCTCGACTCCGTCGCCCGTTGGGATTCGTCTTTCGCAAACGTCAGCGTGATGTCGTCGAAGATCGCGCCGGCGATGGAGATCCTGGCGGACGTCGTGCGGCGTCCGACGTTCAAGAGTGAAGAAGTTGAACGGCTGAGGCAGCAGTACCTCGACAACTTCACGCTATATTTGGGTGAGCCTGGAAGCATCGCGCGTTTTGTGGCGGCGCGAGTCGTGTTTGGCGACAGTCCGTACGGGCATCCGCTCGCCGGCACGGCCGAGTCGCTGACGCGCATCACCGCGGCCGACATCACGAAACTACACAGCCGCTACTATCGCCCCGACAACACAATCCTCGTGATTGGCGGCGACATCACAGCGAAAGACGGAATCGCGCTGGCGACGAAGTAT
>DASRIM010000551.1:0-3349 GCA_035649995.1 Pyrinomonadaceae bacterium
CGCGCGCGAGGTCCTTAAGCAACTCTGATATGCCTGATAGCTTGAGTGAGCGAGTCAGTAGCGGTGACGCTGCGGCAGTCGCTCGCGCGATTTCAAAAATAGAGGATGGGTCGGCCGGCGCGGCGGCGTTGATGAAGGAGATCTATCAACGCTCGCGCGGCGCACTCGTGATCGGAATCACAGGCGCTCCCGGAGCGGGCAAGTCGTCGTTAGTGGACAAACTCGCGCTGCTCTACCGGCAACGCGGCGAGCGCGTGGGAATCGTCGCCGTCGATCCGTCGAGCCCGTTTTCCGGCGGCGCGATTCTCGGCGACCGCATTCGAATGCAGACGCTGGGACTCGACGAAGGCGTCTTCATCCGTTCGATGGCCACGCGCGGAAATCTCGGCGGCCTGGCGCGCGCGACAGTGGATGCCGTCGCCATCCTCGACGCCGCTGGTTACGCAAAGATCATCGTCGAAACCGTCGGCGTCGGACAAGACGAGGTCGAGATCGTCAAGGCAGCGGACGTTTCCGTGGTCGTCCTGGTTCCCGGCATGGGCGACGACATACAGGCGATCAAGGCCGGAATCATGGAGATCGGCGACGTTTTCGTCATCAACAAAGCCGACCGCGACGGCGTCTACTCGACTCAAAAAGAGCTCGAAGCGCTGTTGTCGCTGGCTTCGCGCGACGACGGCTGGGACCCGCCCATCGTGAAGACAGTGGCGACTGAGAGCCAGGGCATCGCGGACCTGGCGCAGGCGATTGACAGCTTCAGGGAGGCGCAGCTAGGCGGCGAGTTGAGCAGCGACAGGCGGCGGGCCATCGCGCGCTGGCGGATTGTGGAGTTGTTGCGGGAGAATCTGCTTGCCCGCGTTTTGGAGTCTGATGCTTCGGTTGCTATGCTTAATCGCCTCGCGGACGAAGTTGCAACTCGGCAAAGAGACCCTTATTCTGCGGTAGAGGAACTGTTGCAGGAGCGCCGGTAGGTAGAGTTTAGTGCTTCGTGCTTAGTGTTTTTTGTACTTTGTTCGCTGGTTTACGCGCCCGAGTTATCACGGACCGTTTGTAATTCGAACAAAGCACAAAGCACAAAGAACCAAGTACAAAAAAGCATGAAAATCGACCACATCGGAATCGCGACAAGAAGCATCGAAGAGGGTTTGGCGCTTTGGCAGGACGCGTTGGGGCTGGAGCCGGACAACGCTGAAGAGGTCGCGGAGCAGGGCGTCAAAATCTGCATGTTGCCGGTCGGCGATACGCACGTGGAGTTGTTGGAACCGCTCAGTCCCGACTCAGCCGTGGGAAAGTTTTTGGCGAAGCGCGGCCCTGGGATTCACCATATTGCTGTAGAAGTGACGGACATTCACGAGTCGCTCGCGCAGTTGAAGCAGCGCGGGGCGCGATTGATTGACGAAACACCGCGGATAGGCGCCGGTGGTTCGCTGATAGCGTTCGTTCATCCGTCGTCGACAAATGGAGTGCTGCTCGAGTTGGTGCAGCATCAATAGTTTTAGGAAAGGACAGTATTTTGAACTCAACAAGCAAAGCACTCATCGCAGGCGCCATAGCAATCATCTTCGCCGGAGGTTTGATCTTCTGGCAGGTGAAGGCGCGAAAGGGCGGGCCCGTCGAACTGTCACCGGAAGACATGGCTTTGATCGCGGAAGATCAGTCGCCGCAAATGAGACAACGTCTCGCCACTGACGAGACCGCGCGCAAAGACTTCGCGCAGGACGTCCGCCGGCTTCTGGCGGTGGCCGAAGAAGCGCAAGCGCACGGCGTGGACAAGGCCGACGACATGAAGCGCCAACTCGAGTTTCAGCGCGCCAGCGTGATCGCCCAGTACTACTTCGAACAGCAAGGCGAAGGCAATCCTGACATCACCGACCAGGAAGTCGAAGAGTTTTTCAAGCAGCCCGACAATCAGAAGAAGTTCGACCAGATCATCGCCGACGCCAAAGCGAAAGATCCGAGTTTTGCCGCGCAGCAGATCCCGCAGGAACAACTCGACATGTTGAAGCAGCGCCTCGGCCGCATCTACATCGCCGAGAAGAAGGGGCTCGAACAGGGCCTCGACAAGAAGCCCGCCGTGAGGTTGCAAATGATGCTGCAACACGCGCGCGTGCTGGCGCAGAAGTATGCGATGGACAGTTTGCAGCAGAAGATGAAGGCGACTGACCCTGAGATCGATGCTTATCTCGCGAGCCATCCGGAGGCTGACGTCGACAAGAAGAACCGCGCCAAGGCGGAAGAAGTGCTCAAACGCGCTCGCGCCGGCGAGGACTTCGCGAAGTTGGCCCAGGAGTTTGGCAGCGATGGCACCAAAGAAAAGGGCGGCGATTTAGGCTGGTTCGGACACGGTCAGATGGACCCGGATTTCGAGAAAGCGGCGTACGCGTTGAAGCCGGGCGAGATCAGCGACGTCGTCCAGACGCGATTTGGCTTCCACCTTATCAAGCTCGAAGAACGAAAGACGGAGACGAAGGACGGCAAGACGGAAGAGAAAGTCCGCGCGCGTCACATTCTGTTCAGCGATGCGAACAGCAATCCGTTTGGGCCGCCGCAAACGTCACGCGAGAAGGCGCGAGCGGCCGTTGAACAGGAGAAGGCGAAGAAGGTGCTCGACGAGATTGTCAGCCGTTCACACGTGAAGGTCGCCGACAATTTTCAGGTGAAGCCGCCCGAGCAGCAGCCGATGCCGCAGGGCATACCGGGCATGCCGCCCGCGCCCGCGCCTGAACCGGAGCCCGAAGCCTCGCCGGCTAAACCGGCGACGAAGCCTTCGGCCAAGCCGCAGAAGCAATAGCAGCACCGGCGAGGGGATGCAGATAGGCGATTACGCGGTTGAGGTAATTCAGGACGCCGAATTTCGTCTCGACGGAGGGGCGATGTTCGGCGTCGTTCCTCGTCAACTGTGGTCGCAGGTCTGTCCGCCCGACGATGAAAACCGCATTCGCATGAACATGAACTGCGTGTTCATCGATACCGGCGCCGAAAAGATACTGATCGAAACGGGAATCGGCGACAAGTGGCCCGAAAAACACGCGTCGCGTTACGCGATCGATCGCAGCCGTCCGCTGGCGGAAACTTTGAAGGCAAAGACCGGCGTCTCCGCCGAAGAGATCACGATCGTCGTCAACACACACTTGCACTTCGATCACAGCGGCGGCAACACGAAACTGAGCGAAGCAGGCGAAGTCGTTCCCACGTTTCCAAACGCCCGCTACCTCGTTTCGCGCGCCGAGTTGGACCACGCGGAACATCCGACCGAACGCGATCGCGCCAGTTACCTGCCTGAAAACTGGCGCGCGCTCGTCGAGTGGGGCCAACTCGAAGGCAGAGACGACGATTACGACGTCGCGCC
>DASRIM010000552.1:0-11807 GCA_035649995.1 Pyrinomonadaceae bacterium
ACGTCGCACTGGTTGGGAATGAACGTTCACGACGTGGGCGGCGGAGCGAAGTTTGTGCCGGGAGTCGTGTTCACGAACGAGCCCGGGATTTACGTGAGGCCCGAGGCTTTGGACCAGATGCCCTTTGGTTGGAACGAACCGGACTGGATCAAGTTCAAGACGGCCGTCGCTCCGGCTTTTGCGAAGTACAAAGGCATGGGCGTCCGCATCGAAGACGACATGCTGATCACCGCCGACGGCGTCCGCTGGCTCAGCGAAGCGCTGCCACGCAAGATCGTGGATATCGAAGACTTCATCGCCAAGGCGCGCCGGCAGTCCGAATAACACCTACACGGATTAAATCCGCAGTCCAAGAGACATTTGCACGGATTCACTTCGCGCTCGCCAGCGCGGCTTGAATCGCGCGGCGCGTGTGGACCTGGGCCAGGTGACGGCGGTAGTCGCCGGAGGCGTAGAGGTCCGTTGTCCCGTTAACGCCGTCGCATACTTTTGCCGCAGCCGCGGCGATGGTTTGATCGTCGAGGTTCGCGCCGGTGAGACCAGCTTCCGTCGCTTGCGCTCGGAAGGCTTTGATAGCGACGCCCGTGACGCCAATGCCGGCCGCCGCGCACGATCCGTCAGCATTCAATCCGAGATGAACTGCAATACCAACCACGGCGAAACCTGACGCCGGATGCGGCACTTTCTGATACGCCTGTCCAAACTTGCCTGACGGCTTCGTGATGCGAATCTCCCGCAGTATCTCGCCGGGCTTCACGTCTGTCGTCATAAGGTCGAGAAAGAACGCGTCGGCTTTCACGGTCCGCTCACCGCTCGGTCCCGTCAACACCATCTCCGCGCCGAGCGCGAGTGCCGCGGCGGGCCAATCGCCGGCAGGATCGGAGTGGGCCAGGCTGCCGCCAATCGTTCCCTTGTTGCGCACCTGAACGTCGCCGATGCTTCCGGCGCACGCCGGCAACAGCGGACAGATGTTCTTCAACAGGTCCGACGATTCGAGCTGATAGTGCGTGGTCGTCGCGCCAATCAGGATCTGATCGCCTTCTTCACGTATGTACGACAGCGATTTGATCCGCGCGATGTCGACGAGCAACTGCGGTTGCGCGAGTCGCAGCTTCATGGCCGGTATCAGACTGTGTCCACCGGCAAGGACTTTCGCGCCATCCGGATCTCCAGCGAGCAGAGAGACAGCTTCTTCAAGAGTTGCGGGCGCCTGGTAATCGAATTGTGCGGGAATCATGATTTAGCTCCTCTATCCGTGGCTATCCGCGGTTAATAATTCGCCAAACGTGCTCAGGCTTGATCGGCATGTCGAGATGCGTCACTCCGAACGGCGACAACGCGTCGACGATCGCGCCGACAATCGCCGGCGTCGCTCCGATCGTTCCCGCTTCGCCGACTCCTTTGACGCCGAGCGGATTCACCGGCGTGGGCGTCTCGGTCCGATCGAGCTCGAAGTTCGGAATGTGTGAAGCGCGCGGCACCGCGTAGTCCATCAACGTGCCCGTAACCAACTGCCCGTCCTCGTTGTAGACCACCTCTTCATACATCGCCTGTCCGATCGACTGGACGATGCCGCCGTGAAGCTGACCGTCGACCAGCAGCGGATTGATCACCTTGCCGCAATCGTCGACCGCGATGTAGCGCAGGAACTCGATGTCGCCCGTCTCGCGATCAACTTCAACGACGGCGATGTGCGTTCCGAACGGAAACGTGAAGTTCTTCGGTTCGAAGAAGTAGGTTGCCGAAAGACCTGGTTCAGTGTCGGGCGGCAGGTCTTTCGCGATGTGCGCGGCGAGCGCGATCTCCTGGATCGTCACGCCCGAATGCCCGTCGGTCTGCGGCTCCGGCAAAGCGCCCGCGGGCGCCTCGCCGACCGGTACGACGGGATCAGACACGCCAGTCGTTGCTGCTGCTGCGGCCGCCTTTTCCAGCGAGTACTTTCCGCCTTCAAAAGAGATGCGCGACGCATCGGCTTTCAACATGTGCGCGGCGATCTTGTCAGCTTTCTCCTTCAACTTCTGAATCGCTATGAAAACTGCCGTGCCGCCGACAGCCGTGGCGCGGCTGCCAAACGTGCCGATGCCGTATTGGACCACGCCCGTGTCGCCATGAATGACTGTCACGTCGTTCATGTTTACGCCGAGCTCGTCGGCCGCAATCTGCGCGAATGAAGTCTCCTGTCCCTGGCCGTGCGGTGAAGCGCCGGTCAGGATCGTAACCTTGCCCGTCGGCTCGATTCGCACGGTCGCGCTTTCCCAACCGCCTGCGGGCATCGCCTGCGATGGGCCAAGCGCGCAGATCTCGACGTAAGTCGAAACGCCGATGCCGATCAGCCGCCCTTCTTCACGCGCCTTCTTCTGCTCTTCGCGGAGTTTGGCGTAGCCGGCGATCTTCTGCGCTTTGTCGAGAGCCGCTTCATAATCGCCGCTGTCGTAATCGAGACCAGTCGCGGTGTGGAACGGAAACTCGTTCGCAGCGGGGAAGTTCTTGCGTCGCACATCGGCGGGATCCATGCCGAGATCGGCTGCGACGAGATCGAGGCCGCGTTCGACGATGTACGTCGCTTCCGGGCGGCCCGCGCCGCGATAAGCGTCCGTCGCCATCTTGTTCGTGAAACACGCGGTGATGTTCATCTGAATCGCCGGAATCTTGTACGCTCCGGAAAGCATGAGGCCGGTGAGCGTCGGGATCGCGGGCGTCAGCAACTGGTGATACGCGCCGAGGTCGGCAAACACGCTGTAACGCAGACCCGTAAGCGTTCCGTCATTCTTGAACGCGACCTCGATATCGCCAATCTGGCCGCGGCCGTGAATCGTCGCTTGCATGTTTTCGCGGCGCGTCTCAATCCACTTGACCGGCTTCGCCAACTGCATCGAGATCCAACCGAGCAACGCTTCTTCGGCGTAGACGTTCAACTTCGATCCGAAGCCGCCGCCCACTTCAGGCGTGATCACGCGCAGCTTGTTTTCCGGAATCCCGATCATCAAAGCGACTTGGGTGCGCATCAGGTGCGGGATCTGCGTCGAGGACCAAAGCGTCAGCTCTTCTTCGCCGGGGAAATACCGAGCCAGCACGCCGCGTGGCTCCATCGCAATGGGCGCGAGACGCTGGTGCAGCACGCGTTGTTTCACCGTGCGATCGGCTGCGGCGAACGCGGCGTCGATGTCGCCTTCGCCCGACGTGAGCCTGTACGCGATGTTGTCGCCGAATCCCTCGTGAATAACAGTGCCGCCTTTTGCTGCTTCTTCGACGTCGGTGACGACCGGCAGCTCTTCGTAATCGACCATCACTAACTCGGCGCCGTCACGCGCGGCGTAACGATCCTTCGCTACGACGGCGGCGATGGGATGGCCCATGAAGTAAACCTTGTCTTTCGCCAGTACGCGATGATCGGGAACTTTCAGATCCGGCAGCGCGCCGGCGCAGGGAACCTGACCGATTTTGTCGGCAACGTCCGCGCCGGTGTAGACGGCGACGACTCCCGGCGTAGCGAGCGCGGCTGACGTGTCGATGCCGTTGATCCTGGCGTGCGCGTAAACAGAGCGGACAAAAGCGACGTGCAACATGCCCGGCAGCGTGATGTCGTCGACGTAGTGGGCCAGGCCTTTGATCAGTCGCGGATCTTCCGTGCGCTTCACTCTTTGGCCGACGTATTTGTTTGCCATTGAAACCTCCTCTGAGATCTCAGATCTCAGACCTTAGATCTAACATTCTTCGCGGCGTACTCGACGGCTTCGATGATGTGCTGATAGCCGGTGCAGCGGCAGAGATTGCCTTCGAGCCCGTGGCAGATCTCTTCACGCGAAGGACTCGCGTTGCGCTCGAGCAACTGCGCGGCGGTAACGATCATTCCGGGCGTGCAGTAGCCGCACTGCAAGCCGTGCCGTTCCCAGAAGCCCTCCTGCACCGGATGCAGCTCTCCGTTTTTCGCGAACCCTTCGATCGTCGTGATCGAGGAGCCCTCGGCTTGAACGGCGAACATCGTGCACGACTTCACCGCCTGTCCGTCGATCATCACCGTGCAGGCGCCGCAGAGCGACGTCTCGCAGCCGACGTGCGTTCCGGTCAGTTCGAGCACGTCGCGCAGATAGTGAACGAGGAGCAAGCGTGGTTCGACCTCATCCGTGTGAGCGACACCGTTCACGTTCAGATTGATAGTCTTTTTCATTTCTGTTCTCCGAGTAGCGACTAAACCGTTGCCTTGTTGATCCGCCGCTTCAAGCGATGGATGGTGCGCCGCACGGTTTTGAGTTGTGCGTGATCGTGGGCGGCGAGTGCGGCTGCGCGCTGCGTTTTCAACTCTCGAATCCTGGCCTTGATGCCCGACTTGTCGACACCCACCACCTCGTGATGTTCGTGCTGAATGCCGAGTGCTTTGGAAAGTGCGACGAGCAAGTGGTCCTTGTTCATCTGGGTGTAGCCCTGAACAGCATCGTGCTCGATGCCTTTCGCGATGTCGCGCAACTCTGCGACAGTTTTATGCTTCAGTTCTTCAAATGTGAACGCCATAGAAACTCCTGCTCCTGTTAGTAACTAAGAAGACGACGGCTTACTGATTTTCCAGTGCAAAGATCTGATCGAGATGGTGCTTCATGTGGACCAGGTAATCGCGGACGAAGTAGTCGAGGGTCGTGGTGTCGTTCCGATCGACGGGCTGCAACGCGATCTGATCCAGGTTGTGGCGTATTCTGGCGCGCGTTAAGGATACTTCCGGGATGGCGGAGATCACGTGCGCCAGGTGCAGGTTGTAAGAACTCCATAACTGGATCAGGTCAGGCCACGGCTCGTCGGCGTACTTTTGCGCGCTGACCCACTTCTCCTGTTCGTAGCCGGGAAACACGAGGTCGTCCGTAAACTGCGCGCGCACGAAGCGCTGATGATTGTTGGCCGCGGAATCTATCAAGTGGCCGAGAATCTCTTTCACGTTCCACTTGTCAGAGCCCGGCCGCCGCGCGCTTTGCTCAGCAGAAATCTGACGCAAACGCTCGGTCGCACTCACCACAGTTTCACGGAAATCCCGCAGAAACTGGTCGCTGCTACTGCTTTCGGCCGTCATTGATTTTGGTGGCGCCCATAATACCACGGATGTCACGTTGTGCTGGACTAACTCTCGCCTTTCTGCTTCACTGTAACGTACTTACCAGCGGTTTCCAGCGGTACCGGCACTTACGAAACACTTAAAAATTCGGAGATCCTCAAATGAATAGTTTGTCCTCCCTTAAACCCGTGTTCGTGCTCGGCTGTCTTTTGTTCGCCTTCACTTTCGCCGCTCGCCAAACCTTCGCGCAAAACGGCGCCGCGACGAAGGAGAAAGAAACCTACAGCCAGCTAAAAGCTTTTGCTCTGACTGGCGGAGCGGTTCAGGTCAAAGCGCTCGTCCTCAAGAAAGATCGCGCTCAGATCACGCTCGACGGCACCGTCTATCTGAGCGCGGCCGTCAACGGCCAAACGACTGGCGCTGTCTTCATCGGCGAGGGAAGATTTGCCGCCGAGACGCCGCCGAGCTCGAACGACTTCGAAAAAGGCAACGTCAAGCGTCTGCTCGGAACGGAAAACGTCGAGTCAGACTTCAAGACTGCCGTGTTCAGGTTCACCGACGACACTGCCGCGCAGTTTGGACAGTCCCAACCCGGAGCGGCCGCCGACCGCGCGCAAAAACTCGCCAACGAGACCGACGCGACGATGATGAAAGAGAGCGGCGCGAACCTTCCCGCGCGTTTGGCAGTGTCGATGCTGAACGGCGAGAAGCCGGGATTCTTTTTCGCTCAGTTCGACGGCGGCAAGCGCGGCCGCTTCTCGATGGTGCTCGACTTCCAGAACCGCATCCCCGTTAACAACTTCGAAATCAACGCCGGTGAAAAAGGCCTCATCTGGGCTTACAACTCCAATATCTACAGTCCGGAAGTCTGGATGGCATTTTATGGTCTCGACGATTACGCGCGGGGGAACGTCGACTATTCCGACGCCAACGATCAGATCGATGTCAACCATTTCCGCATGGACGTCGACCTCCGCGACTACAACAAGCGGGTCCGCCTATTGACGCAGGTTCTTGCTGACGTGCGGTCGCCAAATTTGCGCGCGATCGTGTTCAAAATCGGCGAGGACCTCGGCGAATCCGAAGATGAGCGCCAGAAAAAACAGATGCGGGTGAAGTCAGCGCGCGGCGGCGGCGCTGAGCTCACGGTCGTCCAGGAAGAATGGGAAGGCGGGTTTACGGTCCTGTTGCCGTCGGCGCTGAACGCCGGCGACAAACTCGAGCTCGACATGGAAATTGAAGGCGATTACATGCGCGACACCGAGTTTTGCAAGGATTGTCATTATCCGCGGTCCAACACGAGCTGGTATCCGCGTCATGGCTATCTTGATCGCGCGACTTACGAGCTCACTTTTCGACATCCGAAAAAGTTGCACGTCGCCAGCGTTGGCGCGCGTCTGAGTGAAGAACCGGACGCGGAGGACAAGGACGGCGCCGTTGCGAAGTACAAGATGCAGTTGCCGGTGGCGCTGATTACGTTTGCGCTTGGTCCATTCAAGCGTCACAACGAGTCGATCAAGTGGGAAAAGGGCGGCGACCCGACGCCATTGGAATTCAACTCACTGCCCGGAGATCTGGCCGCGATTAAGGAAGACTTCATCATCGCCGAGCTCAACAACTCCGTTCGGTATTTCACTTCGCTCTTTGGAGCCTATCCATATCCGTCATTCGGCGCTGCGTTCCATCCGTTCGGTTTCGGGCAGGGTTTCCCGTCGCTATTGATGATTCCCAACACTGATCGCGCCAGCAAGTACACGTACCAGTTCATCGCGCACGAGACCGCGCACCAATGGTGGGGCAACATCGTCGCGTGGCGTTCGTATCGCGATCAGTGGCTGAGTGAAGGGTTTGCCGAGTACTCGGGAATACTCTACACGGGACTTCGTGAAAGTCGTGGAGCGAGAGACGATCTTTTGGGCCAGCTTCGATCGTCATTGAAAGAGCCGCCGGTGACGCTCACCGGAGTCGGCAAGGGCCGGCTCGTCGACGTTGGTCCAATCATCCTCGGCCACCGGCTCCAGACGAGCAAGACGTTCGGCGCCTATCAGACTTTGATATACAACAAGGGCGCTCTCGTGTTGCGCATGCTGCACTTCATGTTGAGCAATCCCGCGACCGGCGAAGGCCAGCCCTTCTTCGACATGATGACGGACTTCGTAGAACGTTATCGAAACAAGACGGCTTCGACTGACGACTTCCGCGAAGTCGTCAACGAACACTTTGCCCGGACTCCGATCGCGCGGAAGTACGGTATGAAGGACCTGAACTGGCTGTTCCGGCAAGCGGTTTATCAATCGGAGCTTCCGTCGTATGAGATGCAGTACAAGATCCAGCCTGAACCCGACGGAAAAGTGATCGTTTCAGGAACGATCGTGCAGAAAAACGCGCCGGAGAACTGGGTGATGGTGCTGCCCGTCAAGTTTGGCTTTGGCGGTAAGCAGGAAGCGATGGGAACGGTGATCGTGGAGGGACCTTCCACTCCGTTCCAGATCAGACTACCGTCCGCGCCGTCGAAGGTGCAGCTCGATCCGGACCGCTGGATCCTCGCGGAAAACATTTCCACGAAGGGCAATTAAATTCAATCCGTGTTTGGAACTTGTCCCGCGGCATGCTCGTTTTAGGCAACATGCCGCCGCGCACTTCAAGATTCGAAATCGACTGGAAGGCAAACCGGCAGGCTGCGTCTGCGCATCCCAGATACTCGATGAAGCGGACGTGGAAGGTTCTCGTAGTTCTCGCAATAGGGATGCTGTTGCTGGTAGTGACCGGCGCGGGGGGCGCGCTGGCCAACACGATAGTTTTCTACGTCCGCGTCGCTCGACTCTACTCCGAGGAGCCACACCGAAAGATCAAGATGCCGGTCGAGGACGTCACGACTCGACAGGTCGCCGACACCTGGGGCGCGCCGCGATCCGGCGGACGCCGGCACGAAGGACAGGACATCTTCGCTCCGAAAGGAACTCGCGTGCTGTCGGCAACGAACGGTTACGTCTACAAGATCGGTGAGAACAATCTCGGCGGGCAGACAGTGTCGGTCATCAGTTCCGGCGGTCGTGTTTATTACTATGCACACCTCGACGCGTATGCGCCGGGATTGGAAGTCGGCGACCGTGTGACGACTAAAACGGTGCTGGGTTTTGTCGGCACGACTGGTAACGCGCAAGGCACGCCACCACACCTTCATTTCGGAGTCTACGGCCTTGGCGGCGCCGTGAATCCGCTGCCCATGCTCACCGACCGCACCGCTCCCACGGTCACCAGGACTGCGCCACAAAGAAGTACAAGAAGGACCAACCGCCTCCGCGTTTAACCGCAAAAGGCACAAAAGACACAAAAGGCACAAAAAGGATTTGAGTGAGGGTGAATCCTCTGTCTGTTTTCTCTGTGCCTTCTGTGTCTTTTGTGCCTTTTGTGGTAAGGTTTGCCGCAGTTTCGCAGTTCCAGGTTAGCCCGGAAATTCCACAATTCAATCTGCTATTCGGAAGGAGCTTACGCATGCCTGTGCGATCCCGCTTTCTGCCTGTCTCGATCCTTGTCCTTGCCTTGTGCGTGTCGATATTCGTTCTGGCTCCACGCTCAGAAGCCACTAACTCAACGCAGGATCCACCTGCGCAACCAGCAGGCTCGGGCCAGGACCAGCCACAACGCCCAGGCCGCGATCAGCAACCTGAGATCCGCCCCTACGAGCGCGTGATCACGAAGGAAGCAAAATCAGACGAAGGCATCTTCACGGTCCATATGCTCAGGGACAAGATCTACTACGAGATTCCCAAGAGCGAACTGAACAAAGAGTTCCTGTGGGTGAGCCAGATCGCCCGGACCACGCTCGGCGTCGGCTACGGCGGACAAGCGGCAGGCAACCGCGTCGTCAGATGGGAACGCAAAGGCAATCGCATTCTCCTGCGCAACATCGCGTACGACGTCGTCGCCGATCCGAAACTGCCCGTATCGCGCGCGGTCCAGGCAGCAAACAACGACACGATCATCATGGCGTTCAATATCGAGGCCATCGGCAAAGAAGACGCCGCGGTGATCGACGTCACGCGCTTGTTCACCACCGAAGTCACCGAGTTCAGCGCGCGCACACGCTTGCGTGCTCGCGGTTTCGACGCGACGCGTTCGTTTATCGAGAAGTCGAAGTCGTTCCCGACAAACATCGAAGTCGAAGTCTCGCAAACCTACACTTCGCCGCCGGAAAACAATCCCGCGGGCGGCGGCGGCGGTCCGCAACCGTCACCAAATCCATTCGCGCAGGGAATGCGAGCGGGAACGAATGCCACCGTGGTCATGCACTACAGCATGGTCAAGCTTCCGGAGAAGCCGATGATGCCGCGCTTGTTCGATCAACGCGTCGGTTATTTCAGCATCCGCAAGTACGACTACGGCATCGACGAGCAGCGCGCCGCCGAACGCCGTTACATCACGCGCTGGCGTTTGGAGAAGAAAGACCCGAGCGCCGCGATATCGGAACCAGTGAAACCGATCGTCTATTACGTCGATCCGGCGACGCCCGCGAAGTGGATCCCGTGGATCAAGAAGGGAATCGAAGACTGGCAGCCCGCGTTCGAAGCCGCCGGCTTCAAAAACGCGATCATTGCAAAGGAAGCGCCTTCCAAAGCGGAAGATCCGCACTGGGATGCGGAAGACGCGCGCTACTCAGTCATTCGTTATCTGCCGTCGACGATCGAGAACGCCAGCGGCCCGCACGTCAACGATCCGCGCACCGGCGAGATTCTCGAGTCGGACATTCAGTACTACCACAACGTCATGAACCTGCTGCGTAGCTGGTCCTTTCTACAGATCGGCCCGCTCAACGCTGGTTTCAAGAAGCTGCCCGTGTCGGACGAGATCATGGGACGTTTGGTCGAGTACGTCGTGGCGCACGAAGTCGGTCACACGCTCGGCTTCCAGCACAACATGAAAGCGAGTGCGACTTATCCAGTCGACAAACTGCGCGACCCGCAATGGCTGAAGACGATGGGCCACACGCCGACGCTCATGGACTACTCGCGCTTCAACTACGTCGCGCAGCCTGAAGACAATATCCCGCTCGAACATCTCATTCCGCAGGTTGGACCGTACGACAAGTGGGCCACGATGTGGGGATACAAACCGATCCCTGGCGCAAGCAGTCCGGACGCTGAGAAGAAGACGCTCGACGAGTGGGCGCGAGAGCAGGATGCGAAACCATACCTGCGCTTCTCGACTGCCGACGCACGCGGTTCCGATCCCGGTGAAAACACCGAAGCCGTCGGCGATGGCGACGCGATCGCGTCGACGACTCTCGGCATCAAGAACCTGAAACGCGTTGCCGATATGTTGTTGCCGGCTGCGTCCCAACCGGGTGAGCCGTACGACGATCTTGAAGAGCTTTATGCGCGCATGTTGGGCCAGTGGGCTACGGAGTTGAATCACGTGACGGGCATCGTCGGCGGGTTCAATTCGCAGCAGAAACACGGCGGGCAGGACGGCGTGCGCTTCATCATCGTTCCGCGGGAGAAACAGGCGGCGGCCGTGCGTTTTCTCAACGAGAACGCGTTTGCGACGCCGAGCTGGGCGTTGAAGTCTGACATCCTGCGGCGCATCGAACCGGCAGGCGCAGTGGCGCGCGTCAACGCGGCCCAGGAGCGAGTGCTCAATTCGCTGTTGAGCAACACGCGGTTCGATCGTTTGGTCGAACAGGAAGCGATTGACGGCGCAGTGGCTTATCGTCCGGCTGATTTCATGTCGGACGTCAGGCGCGGTATTTGGAGTGAAGTCGAAAGTGGACCACTACGTATCGACGTCTACCGGCGCAATCTCCAGAACTCGTACATCGACCTGCTTGCGGGCAAGTTGAACGGCCGGACGCCGGTGGTTGACGATTACCGGGCGCTGATCAAAGCGGAGCTTCGCGACCTGAGCGCCGCGATTTCGGCGGCGATGCCGCGTGCGCTCGACCGTCAAACGCGAGCGCATCTTGCCGATGCGCGGGATCAGATTGCGAAGGCGTTGGATCCGAAGTTTGCGCCTCCGGCGCCGCCGGCAGCGACGGGCCCGGGAGCAAACACGTTCGGGTTCGACGAGGAGTTTAGGTTCAACTCAGGTTCGCTGGAGGACTTTGATCCACGCGACTGTTGGCCGGACTATGCGATCCGCATAAGGCCGCGCGAATAATCGGTCAGTAGTTGTGTTCGAGTAGATTGGTGGTGCGCTCGGTCACGCTGCCGGGCGCGGACACCTTGGTTGCTTCGCCCTCGTTCAGGTCGCGAATTGGAGCCGCTGGCGGCTCCAACTCGCGCTCCGGGCGGGGGCGAATGCATAGACCGGCGATGATGTTTCCCACTCCGCTCAACATCGGTATAAACCCGAAGAACCACAACACTCTCACCACCGGATCGACCTCGAACGGAATCTGTCCGATGATGTGCGGTGGCAGTTTCAACACCAGCGCCGCCGACAAGTAATAGAGAAAGATCGTCAGGCCGGCGCCCGAAAACATCGAAACGATGCCCTTGGTGATCTTGTCTTCGCGGCGCTCCTGCGGCGTTTTCTTCTTTCCGAAATTGATGAGCGCACGAGATTCGCGCGATCGTCGATGACGGACGGGTTTCTCTTCGGGCGAGACTTCGGCGAGCTCCTGGCTCATACGGTCGAACGCGCGTGAGACTTCCTCGGTCACGTGGTCGACGTTCAGTCCCTTCACCATCTCTTTGATCTTGGGCAAAGGACCGCGATCGCTCCGAGCAATCGCCTCGCTGAGCGCCACCGCCTTGCCGATCACCTTGAG
>DASRIM010000553.1:0-3513 GCA_035649995.1 Pyrinomonadaceae bacterium
CTCACGGTGGACGTCGAGCAGCAGATCGGCGACGACTTGCGCCGACTTCTGATCGAGATTCCCGGTCGGCTCGTCGCACAACAAGAGTTTCGGCTTCATGATCAGGGCGCGGGCCAGCGCGACGCGTTGCTTCTCGCCGCCTGAGAGTTGTGCGGGGCGATGATCGAAGCGCTCGGCGAGTCCAACGTGTTTAAGCAACTCAGATGCGCGTGCAGGTGCGTCGCCGTTCGGCGACGAAACGAGGGTCGGCGTCAGCACATTCTCGATCACGCTGCATTGCGGCAACAGGCAGTGGTCCTGGAAAACGAAACCGATCTGTCGATTGCGAAAGGCGGCGAGTTGTTTCGGGTTGAGCGAGAACGGGTTCTGCCCGTTTAGCGTGATCGTCCCGCTCGACGGCGGCTCGAGCGCGCCGATCAGGTAGAGCAGCGTGCTCTTGCCGCTGCCGGACGGGCCCATGATCGACACGGCCGAACCAGGCGGCAGCGAAAGCGTGACTTCGGAGACTATTCGTAGCGGACCGGCCGGAGTGGGATACTCTTTGGAGACCTTCTCAACCTCGAGCAAGCCGTACCTCCTCGGCAACGGATTTCCGCGGCCCGCTGAGATCTGCGTACGCGTCCAAAAGACGATCGGCCATGTGCGCGGCGCTGTAGTGTTCGCGCACGCCGCGAAAACCATTTGCGCCCAGCTCAGTCGCGAGCTCTTTGTTTCTCGCAAGCTTCAGAATGCCTGCGGCGAGACTTGCGGGATCGTCGGGTTGGACCAGCAGTCCGCCGCCGGTGTTTTCGACGATCTCGCTGAAAGCGCCGCGCCGCGGTTGGACCAGCGGCACGCCGCAAGCCATCGCTTCGAGCAGCGAAACGCCTTTTGGCTCGTCGTACGTGGCCGGTAACGACATCACGTCAAGGCTTCGCAGAAACGCGATCTTGTCCGCGCGATCGATAACGCCGTGATAGCGAAACTCGTTCGCCAGCCCTGCCTCTTTGAAATGTCTTTCGACTTCGGCAAGGTACGGTTTGCAATCGGCCGCCATGTAACCGGCGACTTCAAGGCGCGCTTCGGGCAGCTCTTTTCTCAACAGCCGGTACGCTTCGGCGAGCACGTGCAGACCTTTCTCCGGTGCGACGCGTCCGAGAAAGCCGACAGTAAACGGGCCTTTGCGATCCTGTTCTTTCAACTCAAAACCTTGCGGATTGATGCCGAGGGGAACGACGCGGATCTTCTCAGCCGGAATGCCGAGGTAACGCGGCATGAACTCCGCGTAGTACTCGCTCACCGAAAGAAACCCGTCCACGTTGTCGAGTTGACTGCGGATCAGCCGTAGCGCTGTTTCGCGATACGGCTCCTGCAAACCGTCGAGGAAGAGATCTTCGCCCTGTAGCGTGCAGACGATGGGCACGTTCAGCGCTTCTTTGAGTGGTTTCGCCAGCGCGATCAGCAGCGTGTACGGCAAGTTGATGATGTCGAGCGGCGGTTCGTTTTTCAGCCAGTCGATCAGTTTGAAGATCTCTTTGCGCTGGAAGCCGTCTTCGCCTTTCAAAACGGAGACGGTCATCTCTCCGAGCATTTTGGGATTGGTCGAGATGGAGCGTCGTGAAGCGAGGCTCAGAATGAACTTCGAATCCCAGAGCCGATCGAGCCAATTCGGTGTTTTGCGGAAGAGCGGAACGTACTGCTCGAGGTAGGCGCTGATGCCGCCGAGGACGACGTGATCGCTGCTGACGTTCGGTTCGTCGGTGAACGTCGGCGTGTAGACGGGCAGGAGCAGGACGTCGTGCTTGCGCGCGATCAGCTCGGTCGCCATGGCGTTGTCGCGCAAACAACTGCCGCAATACATTCTGCCTGCGCCGCCAGTGAGATAAAGAATTCTCACGCTACCACCGTTTGAAATGCTCGACGACCATAAAGGTGATCGAAAAGGTTACCTTCGTGCGGCTGGTCCCAACTGATCTGCATCGTGGACATCGGCCCAATGTTTAGACGGTCGATTTGCGGGGAGCCGACAAGTTTCTGAATAAAAACAGGATCTTTCGTGATCGCGGTCACGACAAGGCTGGGGGTTATTTCAGCAGGGTTCGCCTTTACTACGCTCGCAAACGGAAACAGGAACTCCTTGTTCGCCAAGGGATGATCTACATCACACTGGATGATCGTCGGCAACAAATACGAACAACCATTCCACTTAACTAACCGCTCGCCATCGCGATAGGCGGCAGTTACGTCACGGGCGCCGGGTTCACTTAGTCCCTGCTCGATGATGGCATTGATTCGCGCCGCAACCTGCGGATCTACAAACGGCGCGATTTGCGCTTCCTCATCCTCGGCGGCACGCGGCACAATACGCGCCAACCGTTCCGCCAGTGCCTCCGCGATTTCGTTCTCATGTTTAGACGTCCAGATCGCGGACGCATTAACACACGACCGCCCGCCGTTCTCGGCGATCGACGCCACCATCACGTCGAGATACTTCTCCCACTCCTCAACGCAGTCGTCGCCGATGATGACTTTGCTGTATCCCGGTCCATGAATCTCGACGCGCGGATCGTTGGCCCAGACGCCAGTCGTCGACGAGTCTCCGAAAAGCAGCGACCGGCCGCAGTTCCGTAGAATCTCACTCGCACCGGCGTGGTCCGCCGGATAAAAACTGAACGCCTCTCGCGGCGCGCCGGCTTTGATCAACGCCTGAATGATTCGATAAGGCGTCCATGGCTCGGCGCTGCCCGGTTTCAAAACGAGCGGAATGCGAAGCGCGAACGCCGGGATCCACAATGAGTGTACGCCCGGCGAGTTGTTCGGCAGCACCGCGCCTAGCGACTGTGTCCGTGGAAAGAAACTCAACGACTGCCCGTTGCGCGAGCCGAACCCGCGATCGAGTATCTCCCAATCGATGTTGCGCGTGAGCCCGTTGAGCACGCTCTCCATGTTCCCGAACATGCTCTTGATCTTCATCATGTTCCGGCGGGCGAGCACGTACGGCATTCCCGTGGTTGCCGACACCTGCGCCACGTAATCTTCGGGTGTTTGGCTCGCATCGCCGAGTGGAAGCGTATCGTTGGTGAAGTGGTCGGCGCCGCGAACACAGATCTCGACCAGATCTCGAGTCGAGAATCGTGTGAGACTCGCTCGCGCGATCTCCTGGTGCGAAAGATCTCGACGGATCAATCCCGCGTTCGCCTGGCTGACTTCGACGAACGTCTCGCGCGTTCGATGATGCGGCACGCGCATCACGTCGAGACTCCTATATGGTTTACCGTTGCGTAGTAGTGGAACGTGTAGCATAAGAAACACAGATTCAACGAGAAATCGGCAATCGGCAATTGCCAATCGGCATCAATACACTCCCTCGACCACGTTCGCCTGCAATTTCGAGAACGGCCGCACGTTGCGAACGCCGTCCCACGGATACTGCTCGCACGGTGGTTCGCGCTCAGCTTCGTCGCGCTCCAGAAAACGCGGCATGAAAAACTCTTTCGTCAACGTCGTCAGACGAACACGCCCGGTCTCGCCGTA
>DASRIM010000554.1:0-6246 GCA_035649995.1 Pyrinomonadaceae bacterium
TCGAATTGAGTGAAGAGGCCGGCGTCCCGCCATGGTTCCTCGTCACGCACGCGATCGACGGTCTGTTGAAAAAACGGCTCCTTCAGTTCGACGTCCGACATGTCCATCCACGTCAGACCGGGACGCCCATCGACGACGACCGCATCGACGGGCATCCACCCTGGATTAATTAATGACTCGTCCACGGATGGATACTAATTCAGGTTCCGCGGTTCGATGCCAGGGAACCTTGCCGTAGCTTTGCAGACAAAACAGACACGGCGAGCCAGTGTAAACATCCGGCTCGACACCCTGCGCGCGCAACGCGGCCAGCGCATCCTTTCGCTTCTGCAACTGCGCTGACGCCACCGCCTGAAACTTCGCAAACGCCGTCGCAAACGACTCGACATTCAGATCGGCCACGACGTCCGTCTCTTCAGTGGCCCCGCGATAGCCCGACAGGTTGCAACACAGCGAAAGCCGTCCGCGATAGTCGACGTTCATGCTCGTGCCCGCGAGCGGCGAACACGGCGGACGATCGACGTCGACATTGTAGTAACCAACGTCGATCGCGACGTTCATCTTGAAGATCCGCGCCAGCAGCGCGATCTCTTCTTCAGCAACGCGGCGCTCTTCGAGGTTCAGCGCCGATTCGTCCTCGACGGCGCTCGAGGTCGGCATCACGTGTGCGAAGTTGAGCGCGGCGGCGCCCATGCGCGCGGCGAAGATCGCGATCTGTTCGAGTTGGTCCAACAGGTCGCGCCGGATCGAGACTTTGACGACAAAAGGCAGGCCCGACATGTAGCAGCGCGAGAAAGCACGGACCAGGCGATCGAACGATCCATTTCCGCGCCAGCGATCGTGACTCTCACGCGTGATACCGTCGAGACTGAACGCCACGTGCGAGATCGATTTACGGTTCGCAACGAGCGACGGCCAGACGCGCTCGAAGTGCCAACCGTTCGTTACGAAGCTCGACGTCAAATCGGCCGAAGCAACAGTTTCCAAAGTCTCGGCGAATTGTGGGTGCAGAGTCGGTTCACCGCCGGTGAAGTTGATCTTCGTGACGTTCGCGACGTCACGAGCTTCGGCGATCACGCGTCGCAGTAGTTCGATCGGGAAGAACTCCGCGCGCGAGCTGTACAGATTGTCTTCAGAGCGAAAGCAGTAGCTGCAATGAAGATTGCAGATGTTCGCCAGTTCCACGCTCAGACGCTGTGGGCCATAGTCGTCGCTGAACGTGGCGTCGGTTTGCATTTAGTCTTGCCTTAGATAGGACGTAAATAACTCCGCCGCGCGTCCGGGTTCGAGCAAATCACTGCCGGCAGCGAGATCGAATGCGGTCACCTGGCGCGCGAGCCGCGAGAGCAGTTCGAGATTCGCGCCGGCGATCGCCGCGTCGTAAGTGGCCCACGGGCACGCGCGAATCAATCGCGTCATCGTTTCCGTTTGCGACAACTCGCGAAGCTCGGTTTGCTTCCCGCCGCTGATCGCGCTGAAGAGTAACCATCGCGGCGTTACTCGCGACGCGCGCGTTGATGTAAAAACATCGGCAGGCTCAAACACGTGCTTGAGAGAAGCGCCGGCCGCCTCTTTCATAGCGAAGAAACTGCGAAAGCCACGCGCCTCGACCGCGCCGTCATTCATGCCTAACAACACTTCGTCATCTGAAAGATACGCCCAACCAGCGTTTGCCAACTGGTAAGTCAACGTCGATTTCCCGCTTCCGGACGGGCCAATAATCAGCACGCCGCTGCCGCTGCCGGGCTGTGCAACGGCCGCGCTGTGGAGATCGAACAGTCCGAAACGCCGCAACGCTGCGCAAACTGCGAAAGAAGTCACACGCGCCAGTTCCGCATCCGGCGTGTCAGGCACCTGCTCAACGAAAACGTCAACGCATACAGGCGCGCCGTGGCGCAGCCGCATCAACGAATTGTCAAATTGCAAATAGTACACATCCGCTGCTGTGTAGCAGCGTCCGCCTTCGGCGACTTCAAACTGATTCAGGCCGGGAGGAATGTCTGGCCCAGGCTCGTCATAAAAAAACTTGATCTCGATTTCTGCTTCACGCCCGGGCGAGGCGACTGGCGTGAGCTGCCATCCGGCAAAGAGGCTTTCGATCAGTCGGGCTAATCGGGAGTCAATAGTCTCAACAAAGAGAAACCGACCGGCGACCGTGTAAAAAACTCGGGACGCCGGCCGGTCAAAGACCTGGATTACTACCATGCAACCGAAATTTCTGTTTTCTTAGTTGGTCGCGCCACTCGTTGCGGACTGAAAGAACGTGGTTGCTTCTAAAACATCTACGGGAACGGAAATCGCTGGTTCGACAAATGGCCGCTTATGATCTGTGTGCTCCTTGCGGGCGCTATTGTCGTTCTTCAAGCCAGCGTTTTCGTCGTTGATAATCTCGTTTTGCTTTACCAAGTTACAGCCTCCTCGAGTCAGTTGTTTTAATATAAGTTCTTGCCTGACCACATGGCAACCAAATTTTCGGACCAAGTGACCATTAATTCTCAGTTGCCTTTGTCAAAGGCCCTGTTGAGTAGTCTTCGGCGGTGACGCGAGGACCATTCGCAGGATCCGCCTTTCAGAACGCGTGAGATCAGCTCGCACGAACAGTCGAATATTCGGCGCGAGCTGTCGAACCGCTTCCTCCACGGAAAGTTTTGAGATTTCGGCATCGACGATTTCCATGCGTGTGTCCTGTATGTCGACGGGAACACCGATCTGCTCGCCGATCTTCAACAGGACCAACGAAAGCGGTTGCTTCTTCGCCTTCACACTCAACAAGTAATTTTGATAAGTAATGCGGAGCGGTTTCTCCTCATCCTTTTTCTTTTCTTCGTCTGTGTCAGGCTCTTCGACTCCCTCTTCCGTATTGCCTTCAATCAACATTGACTGTGACGAGCCGTGTATGACGGCCGTCAAGGGGGGCTCACCCTGGTTCGTATCGTAGAAAAATATTCCCAGCACGCGCGGCGGATTTGGCGAAGCGGCGTCGACCTCGTAGTCGACGTAAACGGTGGGCGACAGTAGCTGGAGCGCAGGCTCGAGAGTCAGTTCGCTGAACTCGATCGAGATCTGTTCCTTTTGTCGTTCTGGACCAAGGAAGACAGGCGCTTTCAAACGTTTCGACAGCTCCTGGGCCACTTCGGCCATGCTTGCTTTTTCGGCTTTGAGAGAGATGTTGAGAATGGGTCGTGTTTTTACCGTGAGGATGAACGGAGGCTTGACGCCAGGTTTGGCGTTCTGTGTTTTCGCGTCCTTCCCGGCTGGCTTCTTGTCTGCTTCGGGTTGTTGTGCCGGTTGTTGTGCGAACGCACCGAAGACACACACCAGCAGCACCAGGGCAGCAAACATAGTCTTCACATGCGCACGATGGATCTTATGTTTCAATGACTGACCCCATTTCTAATTGCGTGAAACTAGCACGTGCGTAAAAATCCGTCAAATTTTAGGCAATTTATCCGTGGTTTTTCTGTCTGAAAAGGAGGCGAAAAGGGCGGATCAGGTAATAAGCGAACCCCAACCCTGACGGGAGCGAGCGAGCGGCGACATCGCCGTCCGTTGGGCGCAGCATGTGCGCCACGTAGCGAGTGCGGGCGGTGAAACTTTTGCGCACGCCGAGGTTGTACTTGAATATCTCACTCGACGTCGCCGGCACGTGCTCTGGACCATTGAAGAGATGTTCGACGACGTCGAGGGTCAGCGATTCGAGTCGTTTGTCTGCTTCGCAACGGCGCTTTACTTCAGGCGGCAAGTTTGCGTCGAGGAGTTTCTCGGCAAGTCGCAGACCGAGCAGAAACATTCGTTCGCCGTCTGCTTTGGCGGCGCGTTCGAGCAGCGCGGGCCAGTTCAGTTCGCGGCGCGAGATGAGCTCGGCGACGTCGCAGATCCAACCGAGTCGTTCCCACAGATGGCGTGAGCCATGGACGCACAACGAGAACAGCAGGTCGTCGCCGGAAAAGGTCTTGACCATTGTTCCGTTGAGATCAAACTCGACGAGGTTTTCCCACAGCGCGTCGCCCTGGACCGTTGAGGCAAACAGGTGCGGCGCGACTTCCCAGTGCAGCTCCACGATCAACTGCCGATTGTCTTTTGTAAACTGAAGATTGTGCTGCGTGCGAAGCAGCAGCTCTTGTTGCGACTCGGTCAGTGATTTTGAAAGCGTGTAGTTGTCGGCGAGGAGCAGATCGCGTGCGCGAGCGACGTTTTGTTTCTTAACGATGACGTCGAGGTCGACGAACCGGCGCAGCGCGAGGTCGTCGTAGGCAAACAGCGCGAGGATCGGTCCTTTATATGGAATGGCTTCGATGCCCGCATCCGCGAAGAGCTTGATGATGCGACAGAGCTCGTTTGTTAAGACGATATTGCGCGCTGCATTTTCGAGGTAGTACTGCTTGAAGCGTTCAGGCAGGCGATCCTTGAGTTGACGATAGACCAGCGGGACTACCGCATGTCGTCGAGCCAGCAGGAAAAGGTAATTCCAATCGATATTCTCAACGCGGATGTGCGGCGCAGGTTTCGTACGCGCACAACTCAACAACAGTTCACGGATCAAACCGTTATTCATTAACCTTCAGTACTGCCAGAAACGCTTCCTGCGGGATCTCGACGCGCCCGACTTTCTTCATCCGCTTCTTGCCTTCCTTCTGTTTCTCCAGCAGCTTTCGCTTGCGCGTGATGTCGCCGCCGTAACACTTCGCGATCACGTTCTTCCCGAGGGCCTTCACCGTTTCGCGCGCGATGACCTTGTTTCCGATCGCCGCCTGTATCGGCACTTCGAACAGTTGCCGCGGAATCAACTGCTTCATCTTCTCCGCCAGCGCGCGTCCTTTCGGCTGCGCCGTGCTGCGATGCAGGATCAACGACAACGCATCCACCGGTTCGCCCGCCACCAGCACGTCGAGCTTGACGAGATCGCTCTCCCAGTAACCCGCGAGGTTGTAATCAAGCGACGCGTAACCACGCGAGACCGACTTCAAGCGGTCGTAAAAGTCGAGCACGATCTCGTTCAACGGCAACTCGTAAGTCAGCATCACGCGATTCGAGGTGATGTATTCGAATCCCTTCTGCAAACCGCGCTTCTCTTCCAGCAGCGGCAGGATCCCGCCGAGATGTTCGTCCGGCGTGAGTATGACCGCGCGAATCACCGGTTCTTCGATCTTCGCGATGCGGCCCGGATCGGGCATCTTCGCCGGTGAGTCGATCTCCTGCACTTCGCCGTCGGTCGTCGTCACGATGTAGCGCACGCCGGGCGCGGTCGTGATCAGATCGAGATTGAATTCACGTTCCAAACGCTCCTGCACGATCTCCATGTGCAGCAAGCCGAGAAATCCGCAACGAAAACCAAAGCCGAGCGCCGTCGACGATTCGGGTTCGTAAAAGAACGACGCATCGTTCAAACGCAGCTTATCCAGCGCGTCGCGCAGTTCCTCGTACTGGGCCGTGTCGACCGGATACAAGCCGGCAAAGACCATAGGCTTGATCTCCTGGTAACCCGGAAACGGCTGTTGTGTCGGCCGCGCTGCTTCGGTGATCGTGTCGCCGATCTGCACGTCCGCGACTGCCTTGATCGAGGCCGTGAGAAAACCGACTTCGCCGACGCCCAACTCTGAAATAGGCGTCGGCGTGGGCCGGTTGACGCCGAGCGTTTCTACCTGGTAATCGCGATTGACGTTGAAGAACCGGATCTTCATCCCCGTCCGGATGCTGCCGTCGATCACGCGGAAAAGCACGATTACACCGCGATACGAGTCGTACCACGAGTCGAAGATGAGCGCTTTGAGCGGCGCGTTTGGATCGCCCTTCGGCGATGGCACGTCGCGGACGATCGCTTCGAGCACCTCGGCAACGCCTTCGCCCGTTTTGGCGCTGGTGAAGATCGCGTTGTGTGTTTCCAGTCCGATGAAATGCTCGATCTGTTCGACGGCTTTCTCCGGCTCCGCGCCGGGAAGGTCGATCTTGTTTATGACCGGGATCAGTTCGAGATTGTTGTCGATGGCGAGGTACGTGTTCGCGAGCGTCTGCGCTTCGACGCCCTGCGACGCGTCGACGATCAGCAAAGCGCCTTCGCACGCGGAGAGTGAACGCGACACTTCGTAAGAGAAGTCGACGTGTCCCGGCGTGTCGATCAGGTTGAGAACGTACGCCTGACCGTCCTGTGCTTTGTAGTCGAGCCTGACGGCGTGGGCCTTGATCGTGATGCCGCGCTCACGTTCGAGATCCATGTTGTCGAGGACCTGCGCCTCCATCTCGCGTTCG
>DASRIM010000555.1:0-15804 GCA_035649995.1 Pyrinomonadaceae bacterium
AGCCGCTGGCGTGGAGAACGCAAGAAAAAAGACACGAACAAGGGCCGTTCGCAGGAACACGCTCGTGGCCCTCTGCCGCAATCCGGAGAACTGAACAGGCTACTCGCAGGCATCGGAACGCCTCGGCCAACGCCGTTTAAACCCGATCCCTTCCAACTCGAGGCGCTCGCGATGCTCGAATACGAGGACGTTCTCGTCACCGCGCCCACCGGCAGCGGGAAGACGTGGATCGCGCGCGAGGAGATCAGACGTCTTCTCGAAAATGGCCGCCGCGCATGGTACACGACGCCGCTGAAGGCGCTCACCAATTCCAAGTACCAGGAATTCATCGACGAGTTTGGCGCGGAACGCGTCGGCATCCTGACCGGCGATAGAAAAGAGAACTGGGACGCCCCGTTGATCGTCGGCACGACCGAGATCTATCGCAATCAACTGTTCGACTCGCTGCGCGGCGGAAGTGAAGTCACTGCCGACCTCGTGGTGCTCGACGAAGCACACTACCTCTCGGACGAGGAGCGCGGCCACGTTTGGGAGGAAGCAATCATCCTGACGCCGCCGCGAATACGGTTGCTGTTGTTGTCGGCGACGATCGGAAACGCCGGCGAGTTTGCTTCGTGGTTGGAAGAGGTGCGCGGCGTGCGTTGCGGCGTCATCACTGGACCAGGCAAGCGTCCGGTCCCGCTGCGCTCGGCGGTGTTGCTTCCGGATCGCCGATTACTTCCCCTGCTCAACGACGACGGCAACCTCAATCCCCAGATTGCGCGGTTAATTAATGAAGCTGCGAATGCCTGAAATGCCGCCAGCGACGTTGTTGTCGACGCTGGACGGTTACAACCTGCTGCCCGCAATCGTGTTCATGCCGACACGGCGCCGGTGCGATCAAGCCGCGTCGGAGGCGGCGCTCACGCGGCGCGATCCGAACGAGAGCCGGCGTGAAGCGCGGCGCGACTTCATGCGCAGCTTCGTCGAACAGAATCCGGAAGTGCGTGGTCATCGCCACTGGGACACGATCATTCGCGGCGGCGTCGCGTCGCATCACGCGGGTCATATTCCGGCGTGGAAACTTGTCATTGAAAAACTGATGAGCGCCGGTCTGCTCGACGCGATCTTCGCGACCGCTACCGTCGCTGCCGGCGTCGACTTTCCTGCACGCAGCGTGGTCCTGACCGGCGCTGACGCGCGAACGGGAAGTGGCTGGCGTCCGTTGTCGGCGTCCGAGCTACAGCAGATGACCGGACGCGCCGGGCGCCGCGGGCGTGACAACGTCGGTTTCGTCGTCGCTGCTCCCGGACTCCACCAGGATCCTGCTCGCATCGCGCAACTGTTGAAAGCCTCGCCCGATCCGCTCACGAGCCAGTTTCGCGCGACGTACACCACGCTGCTGAACCTGCTCGATGCGTACGGCACGTTCGCCGGCGTTCGCGAGATCGCGGAACGCAGTTTTGCGTATCGCGACTATGCGCGGCAGATGAGTCTGTTTGAAAAGACGCGGCAGCAAAGCGAGGAAACGATCTCCAACAGGTTGAAAGAAGCGGGCTGCGATCTGCCGATTACGACCGTGCTCGGTCTCGAGCGATTGATCGGCGCGCGAGCTCGACTTCAGGAAGCGAAGCCGCAGACGCGCGCGGAGGTGTTTCATCGCTGGATAAACGAAGTCGTCAAACCAGGACGCGTAGTCGGCGTGGGCCGCGCGAGCCGCAGGCTGGTCATGGTCACTGAAAAACGTGACGGAAGCGTTCGTGGTTTTCGCGAAGACGGAAGCAGCGCGAGTTTTCCGCAGGAACGAATCGGGCGTGTGTATTCTCCTGTTTACCGGCTGCGCGAAGAAGATATCGAAAACGCGTTCGAGGAGATTCGCGAGCGCGGCCGTGAGCTTGTTTTGCCCGAGCCGCGTTTGCGCGACGCGTTTGAAGAAGAGACTGAAGCGCTGAAAGTTCTCGACGACGCGATCGAGAACCTGCTGCCCGCTCACATTGCGGGCGAAGAACGACAACGCTGCACGCAACTGCTTTGGGACCTTCACGAGACCGCCGAAGATTACGAACGGGCGTCGCGACGCATCGGCTTGCTGCGCGAGGAAGTTTGGCAGCCATTCGAGCAACGCGCTAAGGTGCTGGCAGTGTTCGGATATCTCGACTATGAAGCGGAGAAAGTGACGGAGCGAGGCCGCTGGCTCGCCGATCTGCACATCGATCGCCCGCTGCTCGTCGGCGAAGCGCTCGAGAGCGGTTTGTTCAACGCGCTCGCGCCGAAACAGCTTGCGGGCATCATGGCGGCGCTCACCGCCGACGAAGATCGCGATTACGGCGAGCTGGAGTTGGACGACGACATCGTCACTTCACTTTCGCGCTTCGAAGACATCGGTTTCAAAGTCTCTGCTGAAGAATGGAAACATGGCGTCGAGCCGTCGCCTGACTTGAACTTCTCCGCTGCAGGCGCGGCGGTGCATTGGGCCGACGGCGCCGAGTGGTCGCGCATTGTGAGAGAAACTCGCGCCGAAGAAGGCGACCTCTTTCGCATGTTCTCGCGCACGGGCGAAGCGCTGTTGCAACTCGCGGGTCTGCATCGGACGCATCCTCAGGCAGCACAGATGGCGGCGAATGTCGCGGAGGTAGTGTTACGCGAGCCCATCCGGTAATGTATATCTAAATCATATATTCGAGAGGAACAATTTATGTCGACTCCCACGTCCCAGCAACCATCACCAGCAGTATTCTTTCACGCTATCAACGCGCATCAGCGCACCGAGGCTTTGAAAGCCGCGATCGAGCTTGAAGTGTTCACCGCGATCGGAGAAGGCAACACGACCGCCGCAGATATAGCCCGGCGGTGCCAGGCCTCCGAAAAAGGAGTTCGCGTGCTCTGCGACTTTCTTACGATCATGGAAATGCTTACGAAGCAGAACGGCCATTACGCGCTGACGCTCGACTCGTCCGTGTTTCTCGACAAACGTTCGCCCGCGTATGTCGGCGGCGCGATCGAGTTTCTCGCTTCGCCCCTGCTGGCAGGCAGTGCGAAGTTCATGAAAGAATCGGTGCAAAAAGGCGGCACCGCACTGGAGGACGACGGCACCCTGGGTCCGGAAAACCCGGTTTGGGTAACGTTCGCGCGCGCAATGGCGCCGTTGATGTCATTGCCGTCGCAACTGATCGCGAGACTCGTCGACCCGAGAGCAGAACGCAAGTTGAAGATCCTCGATATCGCAGCCGGTCACGGGCTGTTTGGCATCGCCTTCGCTCAGAACAATCCGCAGGCCGAGATCACCGCACTCGATTGGAAGGCCGTGGTCGCGGTAGCGAAGGAGAACGCGGAGAAAGCAGGCATCGCTAACAGGTTCAACACGATCGAAGGCAGCGCTTTTGACGTCGACTTCGGCAGCGGTTACGACCTCGTGTTGTTGACCAACTTCCTGCACCACTTCGATCCGCCGACTTGCGACACACTCTTGCGGAAGGTACACGCCGCGCTCGCCGACGGCGGCCGCGCCGTGACACTCGAGTTCGTTCCCAACGAAGATCGCGTCACACCGCCGGATACAGCCGGGTTCAGCATGATGATGTTACTGTCCACGCCTGGCGGCGACGCTTACACGTTTTCTGAACTGCAAAAGATGTTCGGCAACGCCGGCTTCTCGCGCAGCACGCTGCATCCGCTGCCGCCGACAATCGAACAGGTCGTGATCTCGGAGAAATGATTTGCGATGCGCCTCTGCGTCCTGCTCCTTCTCTGTATCGTAGTTCTTCTACCTGCAACGAAAGCTCAAGAACGACCGGCGCCTCCGGTCTATCTCCTCAAGCCGGCACATGTTTTTGACGGCGAGTCGGCCCAGCTTCACGATGGCTGGGCCGTGCTCGTTCGCGGTTCGCGGATCGAAGCCGCAGGCCCGCTGAACGGCATCAACGTGCCGCGTAATGCGAAGGTGATCGATCTGCCCGGGCTCACGCTTCTCCCGGGTCTCATCGAAGCCCACTCGCACGTTCTGCTGCATCCTTACACGGAGGCTGTTTGGAACGATCAGGTCGCGCGGGAGTCGCTGAGTCTGCGCGTGGCGCGCGCGACGAACCACTTGCGCAACACGCTTCAAGCCGGCTTCACCACCGTTCGCGATCTCGGAACAGAAGGCGCCGCTTACGCGGACGTCGGGCTCAAGCAAGCGATCGAACAGGGAATAATTCCCGGTCCACGTATGATCGTCACGACGCGGGCGATCGTCGCCACCGGCAGTTATGGACCAAAAGGTTACGCATCCGAGTGGCGCGTGCCGCAGGGCGCGGAAGAAGCTGACGGCGTCGACAGTCTCACGCGCGTCGTCCGCGATCAGATCGGGCACGGCGCTGATTGGATCAAGATCTACGCCGACTATCGTTGGGGCACGCAGGGCGCCGCGCCGACGTTCTCGCTCGACGAGCTGAAACTGGTGGTTCAAACAGCGAAGAGCGCGAACGTTCCCGTCGCTGCTCACGCGACGACGGCGGAAGGAATGCGTCGCGCGACGTTGGCGGGAGTGGAAACGATCGAGCACGGCGACGGCGGAACGCCGGAAGTGTTTCGCTTGATGAAACAACACGGCGTGGCGCTGTGTCCGACACTGGCGATCGCCGGCAACAGGGCGAAAACGAAGTCGGCCGTGTTTCAGGAAGCGCTTGCCGCGGGCGTGACGATTGCGAGCGGCAGCGACGTCGGCGTCTTCGCTCACGGCGACAACGCGCTGGAGTTGGAAACGATGGTCCAGTTCGGCATGCCCTTGATCGACGCGCTGCGTTCGGCGACGTCCGTCAACGCTCGCGTGCTTCACATGAGCGACAAGATCGGAATGGTCAAGGCTGGTTTATTTGCGGACGTGATTGCCGTCGAAGGCGATCCGACGCGAGACGTTCGTGCTTTGCGGCGAGTGAAGTTTGTGATGAAAGACGGCGTGGTCTACAAACAGTAGCTGCTCATTTTGAAACGAGTCGCTTCACGGTCAGCAGCAGTTCTTCAGTGCGAAACGGCTTGCCAACGAAGTCGCTGAATCCCGATTGCAACGCGCGGGCGCGATCGCGATCGGTGTGGGCGGTAACAGCAACGCAGGGAATGTGGGCCGTCAGCGAGTCGGCTTTTAGCTCGCGAAAGACTTCCCATCCGTCGAGGCCCGGCATGGAAAGATCGACCATGATGAGGTCGGGCGGATTTCGTCGCGCGAGGGCCAGACACTCCCAGCCGTTCTTCGCTTCGTGGACCTCGTGGTTCGCGCCTGACAGCAGGAGCCGCAGGAGTTCGCGATTGTCGTCGTAGTCTTCGGCGATGAGAATCGTGGCCATCAGCGGTTAAAGATACCAAACAATTGTTGTTCGTTAAATCCGGGGAAACACGGATTTCAAGGTTGAAACCAATGTTGCGTTCCTACGTCACGCTCGTGCTCCTGCTCGTTGTCGTCTCCCCTTATCAGCAGCGGCCGTCGAATAGTGAGTGGCAACTGGTGTGGTCTGACGAGTTTGACCGTGCCGGGCTGCCTGATGCGTCGAAGTGGGGCTACGACGTCGGCGGTCACGGCTGGGGCAATAAGGAACTACAGAACTATACCGAAAAGCGCAAAGAGAATGCGCGGGTTGAAAACGGCGTCCTTATCATCGAGGCGCGGCGAGACGGCGACGCCAGGAACCCGTACACGTCGGCGCGCCTTGTTTCGAAAGGCAAAGGCGACTGGACCTACGGCCGGTTTGAAGTTAAAGCGAAGCTGCCGTCGGGACGCGGTACCTGGCCCGCGATCTGGATGCTGCCGACGCAGCGCAGTTACGGCGCGGCTTACTGGCCGGACAATGGCGAGATCGACGTCATGGAGCACGTCGGGTACGACCCCGACGTCATACACGGCTCCGCGCATACGAAGGCGTATTACCATTCGATCGGTACGCAAAAGACTGGGAAAACGAGGGTTGAGTCGGCCCGCAGCGGATTCAACGTCTATGCCGTGGAATGGACTCCGCAGGAGATCCGGTGGTACATAAACGGCCGTCACTACTTCACTTTCGTTAACGAACGGCTCTCGAATCCTGCGGCAGACTACAAAGAATGGCCGTTCGACAAGCCTTTTCACCTGCTTCTCAACGTCGCGGTCGGTGGAAACTGGGGCGGCGCGCAGGGCGTTGACGAGTCTATTTGGCCCCAAAGAATGGAAATCGATTATGTGAGGGTATATCAGCAACGCAGATAACGCGGATTCTTTCTTGGAAAAACGATTGACTAGCAGAATACCAGCCGTTCATAATCACCCATGAGCCTCGAGCCCCTGCGAGACTCTCATTTGCTGGCTAGCAACCTTGGGTTAGTAATCCCTACCTGAAGACCTTGAGGTTTCGTCACCACTAAACACACCACGACACGGAGGAGCGAGCTGTGGTCAACGGACATTTGGAAGATAGTTTGCGGCGGGAGATTGAAAGTTATCTCGATGGTCGCCTCGAGGCGATCCGGCAGGAAATTACGACGCTGCAAAGCCTGCTCAATGAATCACTTTCGAACTTTCTTGACCGCCAGGCTGACGTTCACATGGAAGGCAGCCTCGTCGCTTCCATCACCGAGCACCTGCACGCCGCTCACGAGCGAGGCGTCGAAATGGCTTCGGCCGAATCGGCGCGGGCCAAGGCGTCGAGCGACATGGCCATCGTCAAGTCGGCGATCGCCGAGATCAACGACCAGAAGTCGCAGTCCGACGTCCTCAAAGCGCTCGTCAACCGTGCTTCGTCTTTCGCGCCTCGCGTCGCATTTTTCGTGATCAAAGGCGATACAGCGAGCGGCTGGCGCGGACGTGGTTTCGAAGGAACCGTCGGCGACCAGGCGATCCAGGACATTTCGCTCTCGATTAACTCCGACAACGTGATCAGTTCGGCAGCCAAGTCGTTGCAGACGTGGAGCGGCGGACCGGGTTCACACGCGGAAGATCATTCATTACTGAACCGGCTCGGTGAAGAACCGCCGCAACGCATCGTCGCGATCCCGCTGAAAGTGCGCGGAAAAGCTGTCGCCGTGTTGTATGCAGACTCGGCGGCGCTCGATTCGGAAGCGATCAACCTCGAGGCGCTCGAAACGCTGGTGACTGTTTCGGCCATGGGTGTCGAACTGTTGTCCGTCTCGCGTGCGGCAGCCAAGCGGCCGGCGGAAGAAGCTGCGCCGCCAGCGCCCACGCCCGAACCGGTTGAACCTGCCTACACGCCCGCGAGTGATTATCAACCGGCGAGTGAATACCACACAGAACCTGCACCGGAGCCGTCGTTTTCCGGCGCCGAGACGATTGAGAGTTACCAGCCTGAGCCAGTCGCACAGGAGTCGTTCATGGAAGCCACGCCGGTCGAAGATGCCGGCGTATTTGAAAGCGCGGCAGAACCGCCTGCGCCGGAGGTGTGGACAACACCGCCGCCAGTCGAAGCCGCTCCCGAATCCGCGCCACGACGCCGCTACGGCCAGGACCAGGAACTTCCGGTCGAAGTATCCGGCGAAGAAGAACGCCGGTTGCACAACGATGCTCGCCGTTTTGCGCGTCTGCTGATCTCGGAAATCAAGTTGTATAACGAGCAGAAGGTTGCCGAAGGACGTTCGGAACACGACCTTTACGATCGTTTGCGCGAATACATCGACAGGTCGCGTGAGATGTATGACAAGCGCGTAAAAGCGGAAGTCGCCTCGCGCTACGACTACTTCCACGGCGAACTCGTCAACACGCTGGCCGAAGGCGATCCCTCAAAACTCGGATCGAATTATCCGGGGGCAACTGTAAACGCTTAATACGCGTCGGTTCTTTGTACTTGTCGTTCGCATTCTGTATTTTGAGTTCTGATTTTCGCGCAAAGTACAAAGAACCATGGTCAAGCATCGTTTACTTTTCATCCTAATCGGCGTTGTCGTCGTCGGCTTAGCTTCGCTGCCGTACCTCATGAGCGCAAGCTGCGTCACGCGCCCGCAAACTCTCGCAGAACAAAAAGCACTCGACAGTCTCCGCAGCATGACACGCAACGACGTGTTGCCGTCGGAAGACGTCGTCGCAAGCATCGAGAACCAGTTTCCGCGAACGAAGGCCGCCGCGCTGGCGCGCATCCTCCGCGCTCGCATCAAACTCAACGCGCGAGACTTCGCCGGAGCAGCGTCGCTGCTCGACGCGAAAATCATTTCCGATCACACGTCCGTCGCCGACTACGCGCTCTTCATGCGCGCCGACGCGCTGCAACAAGCCGGAAAGACGCAAGAGGCGCGCGCCGTCTATCAGCAGTTGATCCAGGAACATCCGAGCTCCTTGCGCGCGCGGGAAGCGGCGTTGCGCGCGGCGGACTTGTTGATGAAAAACGGCGAGGCTGCGGCAGTGCCGCTGCTATTGAGAGATCTGGCCCAGGCGGACGATGCCGCCGCGCTGCTCGCAAGTGCAAAAGCGTACGAACAAACGCCGGATCGAACACGCGCTCTCGCCGCGTATCGACGGCTCTACTTTTTCGCGCCGGCCGCAGATGAAGCCGCCGAAGCGCCCGCCTCCATAACGAAACTCGAGTCGACGACTTCGCCCGCGACGGTCGAAGAAGCGATCACCCGCGCCGACCGTCTATACGCGGCGAAGAAATTCAACGACGCGCTTGCAGCCTACACCGACGCGTTCGTGAAGTTTCCAGCTACAGCCACGGCCGAAAACCAACTGCGTCGCGCCATCGCCGCCTATAACGTGCGAAAAACGTTCGACGCCGTTGCGGCCGTCAATAGTATTCCGACATCAGCCGGTGAGACTCGCGCGGAAGCGCTCTCGTATCTCGCGCAAACTTACGCTCGCGCGAGGCAGTGGGACCAGGCGCGCGCAACCTCCGAAGAGATGCGCCGCGCGTTTCCCAACAGCAACTTCACGCCGCGAACGTTCGCCGCCGTGGGCCAGATTGCGAAAGACGCGAAGAACACGGCCGACGCTTCTTACTTCCTTCGCGCCGCCGTGAACAGTTGGCCCAGCTCGCTCGAAGTCGCGCAGGCGCAATTCGATCTCGCGTGGGAAGCGCACGAGGCGAAGAACTTCGCCGAGTCGTCGCGAATGCTGACCGAGCATCTCGCCTACTACGCCGACAAGAACACCGACAATCGTGGACGGGCAGGCTATTGGGCCGCGCGCGATTCGGAACGGGCTGGAAGACGAGCGGAGGCGCGTGCCCTCTACGAAGCGATGCAGGCCCGATACGATGCGAACTGGTACGGCTATCTCGCCAAACAACGCCTGGACGTCTTGAGTAAAACGACGCAACCCCAGACCTTTGCCGCCGACTCGATCGTCGCGCGCGCGGTCGCCAATCTAAAAACCGTGACCGTCGCTGAAGAAAGCGCGGGCGCGGACGCAGACGTGCGGCTCGTGAAAGCCGATCAGTTGTCAAACATCGGCCTCGACGAGTGGGCCGTGAAAGAGTTGACGACCGTCAGCGAGAAAGCTCCCGATAGTCCGAAGATCAATCTCGCCATCGCGCGGATCTACCGTTCGGACGAAGATAACGTTCGCGCGCTGAACACGCTTCGCCGCAGCTTTCCCGACTATTCGCAGATGAAGCCGGAAGAGATGACGCGCGAGCAGTGGGACGTCTTCTACCCGCTCAACTATTGGGACATCATCGTTCAGGAATCGCGGACGCGAAATCTGGATCCGTATCAAGTCGCTGGCCTGATTCGCCAGGAGACGGTTTTCATCACGCGCGCTCGGTCGCACGCCAGTGCGTACGGACTGATGCAGGTGCTCGTGCCGACCGCTCGATTGACCGCTCGCAAATACGGCGTCGGACGTGAGATCACGGCCGACTCGCTTTTCGAGCCGCGTTTGAATATTCAACTCGGCACGGCGTATCTGCGCGATCAGATCGACAAGTTTGGACGCATCGAGTACGTCGCCGCCGCTTACAACGCAGGTCCCGGCCGCGCGGTCGCGTGGAAAGCGTCGCTGCCGTTCGAGATCGACGAGTGGGCGGAAGCTGTTCCCTTCAAAGAGACGCGCGGGTATATTCAGGGCGTCGTCAGAAACCGTCTACAGTACTTGCGGCTGTACGACGAAAAGGGCAACTTCAAGCCGGAGGTCGGCGCGCGCGTGGTCGATGCAAATCCCGAAGTGCGCAAACGACGCGTCGGCGAGCCAGGCAACGAAGAGTAATCCATTATGAAACTGCTCGCGACAGTTGTTGTTGTTTTGGCTGTTGTGTCGGCGAGTAGCGCTCAGCAACAGTTAATCATCACCACTGAACCAAACGCCATCGTCTGGATCGACGACGTGAGGCGCGGAACAACGGATGCTTCCGGCAAGCTCACGCTGACGAAAGTGACGCCGCGACGGCACACGATCCGTGTTCGCGCCAACGGCTTCAAGGAAACGTCGGTGCCGCTCGTCGCCGGCCGGCGCGCGATTTCAGTAAAGCTCGTGCCGACGACGAGTGAAGCCGAGTTGGCGTTTCAAAAAGCCGAGACGGCGCGCGAGTCAGCACGAGACGACGCTTCCAGACAAAAAGCGGCCGACCTGTATCGAGACGCGATTAAACTCAGCCCGTCGCATGCGGCCGCGCACGTTGGTCTCGCACGCGTGCTGTTGGACCTCACAAAGTTCAACGAAGCGCTTGATGAAATCGACGCCGCTCGAAAGGCGAGGCCGAACTATTCGGAAGCTTCGGCAGTCGAGGGCCGCATCCATCGCGAGGAAGGCAACTTCGACCAGGCGATTCGTTCGTTTCGACGTTCGATTCGCGAGGCTGGAGGGTTTCAACCCGAAGCTCGCGTCGGGCTGGCCCGCGTGTTGGAAGACAAAGGACAGTTTGCTGAAGCCGTTGTAGAGCTCCGCGCTGCGATCGATCAGCTTTCCGACAGCGAACCGGTCATCTATCAAATGCTCGGCGCGGCGTACGAAAAACTCGAGAAGCCGAAGGACGCCGTGGCCGCTTACGAAAAATATCTTCAGCTCGCCCCAAACGGCAGTTACGCCGCGGCGATCCGTTCCATCCTGGAGCAACTGAAGCGCGAAGCTGCCGGCGAAACGATCATCCCTTAACCACAGAAGGCACAAAAGACACAAAAGGCACAAAAGAGAAGGACAGAGGCAGAAAGTGAGTGAGTGATCGCAAACTATGAAAGCAAACGGGCACACCCCAACATCTCGTTTTTACTTTTGTGCCTTTTGTGTTTTTTGTGCCTTTTGTGAATAGGTGAGTAACGCATGTCCACACCTTCAACTTCAAAGAGCCGCCACGTTTCTCACAAGGCGAGCCTGTTTACCGAATCCGTGATTCGCGAGATGACGCGCGAGGCGTTGAAGTACGGCGCTGTGAACCTGTCGCAGGGCTTTCCGGATTTCGCTGCGCCCGAAGCGATCAAACGCAAAGCGATGGAGGCGATCGAACGCGACGTCAACCAGTATGCCATCACGTGGGGATCGAAAGACTTCCGCGACGCACTTACGCGCAAGACCAAGTGGTACCTCGGGCTCGACATCGATCCCGAAACGGAGATCACCGTCACCTGCGGATCGACCGAAGGCATGATCTCGGCGATGATGGCGACCGTCGATCCCGGCGATGAAGTGATCGTCTTCGAGCCGTACTACGAGAACTACGCGCCGGACGCGATTCTTTCCGACGCCCGCCCGCGTTACGTGCCGCTGCGCGCGCCCGACTGGCAGTTCGATCGCGATGAGTTGCGCGCGGCGTTTAACGAGAAGACAAAAGCAATCATCGTCTGCAATCCGAATAATCCGACCGGCAAGGTTTTTACACGCGACGAGATGGAGTTCATCGCGTCGTTGTGTAAGGAGTTTGACGCGCTCTGTTTTACTGACGAGATTTACGAGCACATCATCTACCCGCGCGAAGGCGCCGAGATCGCACACATCTCGATGGCCCAGCTCGACGGAATGCGCGAACGCACCGTCGTCGTCAACTCGATGTCGAAAACTTATTCCGTGACTGGCTGGCGCGTGGGTTACTGCATCGCGCCGCCTGAGATCACGGCTGCGATTCGCAAGGTCCACGACTTTCTGACGGTCGGCGCCGCTGCGCCGCTGCAAGCTGCCGGTGCGTACGCGTTGTCGCTGCCGCCGGAATACTACGATCACTTGCAGGCGGACTATCGCGTGCGCCGCGACATGCTGTTGCCGGTGTTGGAAAATGCGGGCTTCGGGACGTTCGTTCCTGACGGCGCTTACTACATCATGACTGACATCTCGGCGTTTGGTTTTTCGGACGACGTGGAGTTTACGCGTCATCTGATTCGCGAGATCGGCGTCGCTTGCGTGCCTGGATCGAGTTTCTACAGCAATCCCGCTGACGGTGCCCGGCAAGTTCGCTTTTGTTTCTGCAAGAAGGATGAAACGCTGAATCTCGCTGCCGAGCGGCTCTCGAAACTATCAAAATGAAACTCTTCATAGCCTGTGTCCTGCTGCTTGTCCTGGCTTCGTCTGTCCTGGCCCAACAGCAAGCGGATCTCGAATTCAACGTGTCGGTCGCGGACCCGGCGTATTCGAAGAATGGGCCGCGCGTGCTGTTTGACGAGGCGCATCACAACTTTCACACCTATGACGGGAGATACAAGCCGTTCGTCGAACTGCTTTTGAACGACGGGTATCGCGTGATTCGCAGCCGGCAGCCGTTCTCGAAAAAGTCGCTCGACAGTTTCAAAGTGCTGGTGATCGCGAATGCGTTGGGTGCGGAAGAGATGGATGATACGGGCGCTGATCAGTCCGCGTTTACTGAAGAGGAGATAGAGGCGGTTTACGATTGGGTCAAAGGTGGTGGTGCGCTGCTGTTGATTGCTGATCATGCGCCGTTTGGGGCGGCTGCTGCGGTGTTGGCGACTAAGTTGGGCGTCGATATGAGTAAGGGTTACACGTTTGACGCGCCGAATTCACATGGTGGCGCGGCGTCGTTTCTGGTGTTCTCGCGGGAGAATAAATTGCTGGCGTCGCATCCGATTAGTGAGGGTCGTAATGAGAGGGAGCGGATTAATCGTGTCGTCAGTTTTACCGGGCAGTCGCTGAAGGGGCCGGAGGATGGTGCCGGCATACTGAAGTTGTCTGACACGGCGCAGGACTCGGCGAATCACGAACAGAAGTCGATGGTCTCAGCTGCTGGTCGCGCGCAGGCGCTTGCGTTCAAGGTCGGGAAGGGGCGGATCGTTGTTCAGGGCGAGGCGGCGATGTTGAGCGCGCAGATCGCCGGACAAGAAAAGTTCAAGATGGGGATGAATGTTGAGGGGTTCGATAACAAGCAGTACGCGCTTAACCTGATGCACTGGCTGTCGGGTTTGTTGAGAGAGAAGTGACGTGCGCTTGCGCGAGACTCATGGAAACACGGATTTTGCTTTGTGGGATCGGAAGAGACAACTGATATGGATCGCGGGTGGGTTGGTGATTGGGACCTATGTCGCCTACTCTGACTCGTTCCTCGACGACGGCACGTTCGTGCTAGGCTTCTTCATCTTCATGGAAAGTCTCGTGCTGTTGATTATGGCTGGACTCTTCTACTTCTACTCACGCCGCAGCTAATCCGAGACCCAAGCAGCTAATTCGGCTGTTGCATCGACTTCGACCGAACAGTAATTCCCTGATTCCCTAACACGAGCAGACTCCTCGCCTGCCCAAACGGCGCACTCGACGGAACGTACGAAAGCACATACCGATTCTGCCGCAACTCGTCGCAGATCGCCTTCGCAGCCACCTGCGGCTCGTCAATCGAAAAGATCTGCCCGCCAGTCCCCTCCGCCAGCTTGTCAATCACAACCCTCGGCTTCGGCACGTCACGACGGATCGCACCGCGCGTCCGATCAACCGCTTGCACCGCATAGAC
Source organism: Pyrinomonadaceae bacterium (assembly GCA_035649995.1). Lineage (GTDB taxonomy): Bacteria > Acidobacteriota > Blastocatellia > Pyrinomonadales > Pyrinomonadaceae > PSRF01. The sequence goes on from DASRIM010000555.1 coordinate 13,806, forward strand.
CATGATGTTCTCCGCCTGCAACTCCGCCAGCGTCTCTTCGAACGTCGCCTTGCTTCCGCGATCGAGCCCGTCACTGATCACGACGATGATCCGCTTCTGCCCCGGAACCGGCCGCAGCGCTTCCTCGATAACAGCGCGGATGGCGTCGAACAAATGCGGCTGCCCCTTCTTCCGAAACAGCTTGAGCGACTTCTCGATCGACTTCGCATCGTCCGTCCAATCGGACACGATCTCCGCCTGCTCGTCGTAACCCACAATCAACAACTTGTCGCCCTTGTAGATTTCATAAGCAAATTCGCGCGCCGCCCCTTCCAGCTTGTCGACGTCCGCGCGAATCGATAACGAATTATCGACGAGCAGAACGATGTGCGCAGGCGACGGATCCGGAGTGAAGTTACGGATCGACTGTTCGATCCCATTATCGTAAACGGCAACCTCTTTGCTCGTGACCGGAGTGGTCTTGTTGTCGTCGCGGCGAGCGACCACGCCGACCTGCACGCCGCCCGACGCATTCGCGTGCGGCCTGTTACCAGATTGCGCGGCGAGCGAAACCGCCACCAGGAGGATCGCGAGAACGGCCGTAAATCCGTGTTTTGGTGACCTACGAGAGAGCATTCTCTTTTGAGGGGCTTTAATCGCCGGTCGACGCTTTCGGGGAAGCCTTGTCTGAAGTCTTTTTAGCTGGGGAGCTCTCTTTTGTTTTCTTCTCAGCCGTTTCGGTCTTGTCGGGTTTGGCTTCGGTTGACGACTCGGATTCAGTCTTCTCGCCCTTCGTTGCCTTGGACGCATAGTCGGTCACGTACCAACCTGAGCCTTTGAACTGTATGGCCGGCGCGGAGATCTTCCGCTCCAGCCGGCCGCCGCACTTGCGGCACTTGACCGGCGGCTTGTCGCTAACCTTTTGGAAAACCTCTAAGTGTGCCTTGCATTTTTTGCACTCAAACTCGTAAATAGGCATGTCACGGATTATAAAGGCCGTGCGAACACGGATTCAACTGATGTCCAACAGCGCCCAATCTCTTTCCTTAGAACGCAAGATCAAGATGCACGAGGCCCGCGAGGGGATTATCAATCGCCTGGCGATGACCCTGCCGCGCGCCATCAACCTCGACCGCTTCCTCACCGTCATCGTCTCGGAGCTCGGCCGGATGATGGAAGTCGATCGCTGCGACGTCATCCAACTCAAATCCGCCAGCGAGCTGCGCATCAGTCATGAGTGGCGTGCTTCCGAAGACGTGCCTTCGAGCTTGGGAACCGTCATTCCGCTGGACATCAAACAACTCTCCGAACACGTCGACATTCGCAAGCCGATCCGGCTAAACGACACCGCCGCCGCCGGGCTCGATCAGAAAGTCCGGTTTCTGACCGCGAGGCTTGGAACGCGTTCGCTGCTCGTCGTGCCGGTGATGCTCGGCGACGACGTGCTCGGCCTCGTTGGCCTGCACACAACGCGAACGCCGCGCGAATGGCTCGACGATGAAGTCTCGTTTCTCGAATCGATCGCGGGCCAGATCGCGATCGGTTACCAGTACACGCGACTCTATACGGACAAAGAACGCGAAGCAGAAACCAAACGCGCGCTGCTATCGATCGCGAACGCGTTGAATGCGCGATCGGATTTTCGAGAAGTGTCGTCGTTGGTGCTTGAGCGTGCTATCGCGCTCGTCGGCGCCGATTACTCGGCGCTCGGTGTGCTCGAGCCCGCCGGCGGGAAGATCAATCTCGCCGCGTTCAAGGCCGCGCCGAATGCTTCCGTCGAGCTGCTGCAAGCGCTGTTCGACGAGCACGGGCAATCGCTCGACGTCAGGGCGTTTCCGGCGATGGTGGAAGTCCTGGCCCAGGGCAAGACGCTGCGTCTACTCGACACCGATCTGCCGTTTGCGATACAGCTCGCTTTCAACTCGCTGCTCGGCGGGCGCGCCGCGCTCGTCGCTCCGGTGCGCGTCGGCGGACAAACTTTCGGACTGCTCGGTCTGGTTTGGAGTGAACCGCGCGAAGG
>DASRIM010000556.1:0-2585 GCA_035649995.1 Pyrinomonadaceae bacterium
GCTTCGCCTTCACGATCCGGGTCGGCGGCGAGATAGATCGCGTCAGCCTCTTTCGCGGCTTTCCTGAGCTCGGCGACGATCCTCTTGTTGTTGCGTTTCTTCGAATCGGGGATCAGCTCGTACGTGGGCTCGAAATTGTTCTCGACGTCTACGCCGAGACCTTTCGAAGGCAGATCTTTGATATGGCCGATCGAGGCCTTAACGATGTAGTCCTTTCCTAAATACTTGTTTATGGTCTTCGCCTTTGCGGGCGATTCAACGATGACTAAGTTTTTTGCCATTTTCTATAAACGTCTCACGAAACATCTGCCTGGCAGAGCGCGCACGAGATCGCGAATCTCTAAGCTCAATAGTGCGGCGGTCAAATCCGAAACCGCCAGCTTACTTTTGTCAATCAACCAATCAACGTGCGCCGGACTGTCCGGCGTCAATAATTTAAAGACCGAAGTCTCGATCGCCGAAAGCCCTTCGGGCATCAGCGACAACCGCTCGGCCATCGACTGTTTCTTCGCGCCGAGTTGCGGCGGCAATAACTTCGCCGAGATCTGCGGCGGCAACTCCGCCGCGATGTCCTGCCACTGCTGCACCAGCTTCGCTCCGGCGCCTTTTATCAGATAGTTGGTGCCGAACGAATTGCGCGACGTGATGTTTCCCGGAACGGCGAAGACCTCCCGGTTCTGTTCGATCGCGAGTCGCGCAGTTATCAAAGAGCCCGAATTCTCCGCGGCTTCCACTACCACAATCCCCAGACTCAGCCCGCTAATGATGCGGTTGCGGTACGGAAAGTTTTCCGAGACCGGCGGCGTCTTCAGCGGGAACTGCGTCACCAACGCGCCGCCCTGGGCAAGAATGTCTGCCGCTAACTTCTTGTGATCGCGAGGGTAAATCTCGTCCAGGCCAGTGCCCAAAACCGCGATCGTTCGGCCGCCCGCCTCGAGCGCGCCGCGATGCGCCGCCGCATCGATTCCACGCGCAAAACCCGAAACCACCGTCACTCCACGCCTGGCCAGGTCGCGGGCGAGCATCGACGCCGAGTTCTGGCCGTAGGTCGAGCACCTACGCGACCCTACCACGCCAAGGCACGGTTGGTCCAAACAGTCAGCCCACGCGCCTTTTACGTACAGGACGAGGGGCGGGTCGTAAATCTCTCGTAAGGATGAGGGATAAACCCCGTCGTCCAGCAGAAGGATGTCGCCGCCGAGCTTTCTGATCTCGTCGATTTCGGCTTCAGCCCTCGCCTGTAGCTCGCGGCCGATGATGGCGTCGACTGCCTCAGGCGCGAGCCGCAACTGCTCCAATTCGGCGCGAGTGGCGGAGTAAACGGCGCCGGCGGAACCGAAGCGCTCGAGGAGTTTGGCAGCGGCGCGAGGTCCGATGCCGGGTGTCATATTCAGCTCGACCCAGTCTCTAACCATGTGAGGATTTCCTTTTCTGAGCTTCTTCTTATTCGTCAATTTAAAGATCAATACAGCTTTTGCAGCGCCCGTTTTGGCGGAGGCGTGTAGGAATCGAACCTACCTGAGCCCGCTCTCACGGTCTCACTAACGGTTTTGAAGACCGCGCCATTCACCAGAACAGATTCGCCTCCGCAAGGCACCAAACCCTACGCGCCCTCAGGCAAAACTGTCAAGGCACGTCTCCGATCCGCGGCCATTTGCTTTTTCCATCCGTGAAAATTAGAATCCCCGAACGAACGTTCGAACCACTATGATTAATTTTCAAACATCACCCAACGAGTATAAACACTGGAGGCTCGAAATTGACGGGCCGGTGGCGACCCTGTCGATGGACGTCCAGGAGGACGAGACCCTCGCCGAAGGCTACAAGCTCAAGCTCAACTCCTACGATCTCGGCGTCGATATCGAACTCGCCGACGCCATCCAGCGCCTCCGCTTTGAGCACCCGGAAGTCGCCGTCGTCAAAATAACCAGCCTCAAGCCGCGGATCTTCTGCGCCGGCGCGAACATCTACATGCTCGGCTCGTCGTCGCACGCGTTCAAAGTCAATTTCTGCAAGTTCACCAACGAAACACGCTGCGCGATCGAGGACGACTCGAAACATTCCGGGCGCCGGTACATCGCCGCGCTCAACGGAACGGCGTCAGGAGGCGGTTACGAGTTGGCGATCGCGTGCGATGAGATCTACCTCGTGGACGACGGCAACTCCGCGGTCTCGCTTCCGGAAGTGCCGCTGCTCGGCGTACTGCCGGGAACCGGCGGGCTCACGCGTCTGGTCGACAAGAGAAAAGTGCGACGCGATCGCGCGGACGTGTTCTCGACGCTCGCGGAAGGATTGAAAGGTAAGCGCGCGAAAGAGTGGGGATTAATTGACGACTCTTTTCCGACCAGCAAATTTGAAGAAGGGATTGACGCGCGCGTCGAGAAGATTGTCGCTTCCGCGGGTTCCCGCAACGAAACCGGTATCAAGCTTAATTCGCTGGGCGACTACAAGTACGTCAAACTGGATCTCCATCGCGAGCAGCGTTACGCGGATCTGACGATTCTCGGACCGGAAGGCCAACAGCCCACTGCCCCCACGGAAATCCAGGAACTCGGCGACGCTTATTGGCCGCTGCAAGCGTATCA